>DASUYM010000148.1:0-19523 GCA_036377435.1 Propionibacteriaceae bacterium | reverse complement strand
CACCGTGATGCCCTGCCCATAGACCGGATTGAAGGCACAATACGCGTCGCCGACCGCCAGGAGCCCGTCCGGCCAGGCCCGAGATTGCCCGTATTGCTGGAGCTGGTTGCCGGTTTGACGGTGAATTGCGATATCGCTGACCGGCTCCAAAAGCCGGGTCAGGTCGGAGATGGCAGGATCCGGGAGCGTGGCCAGGAATTCGGAGAATTCCGCCACGTCCCGCGTCGGCCGTCGGTCGCCGTAGCCGAAAGCAACGACGAGCCAATGGCCCTCTTCCACCGGCATAGCCAGCGCACCCCGGCCGGTCTGCGGAGTCGCGGCAATCATTACAGCGGTGTCGATGGGTGGCTTCCCGGCAGCGCGATAGCTCCGGCAGGCATAGCCAAGCCGAGCATCCACGGATAGCGGGACGGCCAGCGGAACCTTAAGCTCGCTCAACCAGTGCGGAAGCCGCGATCCCCGTCCAGAGGCGTCAATGACCAGATCGGCCTCAACGGTCGCAGCGTCCTCACACGCCACTTGCCAACGTCGCGGGTTTCGCTGCAGCTCCATGACGCGTACGCCATCATGCATTGTCACCCCGTCAAGCGCGCGCACCCTTTCGCGTACCAGATGCTCGAGCAGCGGCCGGGTCGCCGAGACCATCTCGTACGCCGGGATCCAGGTTGGCGACCAGCCGTACTCGCCCAGCCAGGCGACGGTACCGGTGTCGAACGGCACGGCGCCGTTGTCCAGCAGATCCTGGCGGATACCGGGGATCAGCTCCTCGGCGGCCCGGAGCCCACGATGTAGCAAGACATGCGGTTGCCGGCCCTGCGGCACACCCTTCCGCGGAATGGGGCCATCCGGAAGCACATCGCGCTCGATGATCATCACCTGCGCGCTAGCAGACGCCGCAGCGGCAGCAGCGAACAGGCCGGCGAGACTCGCGCCGATGATCACTATCTCTCGCGGCCCGGAAGCGATCATCGGTGGGACCCGGATACGGCGCCGGTGCCAAATTGTTTGTTCTCAGTCATCGAAACCTCCTGACTGTCCCGCAAGATAGCTCTGCGAGGCCATCTAGGCCAGAATGCACTCGCAATCCGCGGGATATGGCGTGTTGGTCAGTTTCCTCACAGCAGCCGATGGGGAATGCTGTTTCCGTGGGCATCCCCCGAGCCCAGACTCAAGAACGACCCGCCAGCCGGCTTTGGCTCTGGGCGATCGCCATAGCTGCGATCGCCTTCTTGATCAGGCTGGTTCCCGTGCTGCGCGGCGGCGGGCTCTTCGGCATCGGCAACTACGACGATGGCGTGTACTACGTCGCCGCGACTGGATTGATCCACGGCCTGCTTCCCTACCAGGATTTCCTGCTGCTCCATCCGCCAGGTATGCCGCTGCTGCTGTCACCGTTCGCCCTCGTCGCGCAGGTGATTGGCGACTCGTACGGTTTCGCTGTCGCACGCCTGGCATGGATGGTGCTGGGAGCCGTGAACGCTGTGTTGATCTGGAGAATCCTCAGGCCAGTCGGCATGATCGCGGCCGTGTTCGGTGGGCTCGGCTATGCCGTGTTCTACCCAGCTGTTTACGTCGAGAAGTCGACACTCCTGGAGAGCCCCGCAACAACGGCGCTCCTTCTCGCGATGCTCCTGCTGCAGCCGCTCGTCCACGACAGCTCGTTGCCTCGCGGTAAGGCCTTGGCCGCCGGGGCGCTGCTGGGGCTCACGATCACGATCAAGGTGTGGGGAGTCGTCACCGTCTTGATCGTTCTTGGCTGGTTGCTGTTGCTACGCAGGTACCGTGCCGCACTGCGAGTCATGATCGGAAGTGCGGTCGCTGCCACCGTGATCTGTTTGCCGTTCTTTGTCGCAGCGCCGACGGCGATGTGGAACCAGATCGTACGCGACCAGCTCAGTCGGGGCAGGCGCAGCGGCGTCACGATTCTCGAGCGGCTCCATGAGATGGCCGGCCTCGGCATCCTGGACCGTTCGTTACCAACCGCGATCACTGTGGCGGCAGTGGCTGCGCTGCTCTGTTGCGCTGCCCTCGCCTGGAGTTACCGTGAGGCCCGGCTTGCCGTACTTCTGATGCTCGGGCAAGGGTTGTTCCTGCTCGCCACACCGACCTGGTTCGCGCATTCCGCGGGCTTTACCGCGGCGCCGGTCGCCCTCACGGGAGGTGCGGCGATCGGCCGCTTGACCGCGCTAATCCGAGACGGATCCGCCCGGATCGCGGTTGGCGCAGTCGCCGCCGGCGCGCTACTTGTGTACACGAGCGGCTGGGCAACGGTCACCTTCAACCGCCCGTTTCCCGACCACTTCCGAGCGTTCACAGCCGCCACGCCAGGATGCGTCACCTCGGATGACGCCGCCGCGCTGGTGGCGACGGATTCCTTAAGCCGCAACCTGAGTCGTGACTGCCGGTTCATTGCCGATCTTGGCGGCCACTCCCACGACATGGCGGCGGCCGCGGGTCTGAGAGTGTCACGCAACCGCAACCAAACCTTCCAGCGGTTCGCGCTGGACTACCTGCGCAGCGGTTCGGTAACCATCTTGATCAGATACCGGGGCGGTCGAGGCTTCAACGCGAAGACCACTGCCGTTCTCGATCAGTGGCCGTTATTGGCGCGGTCGGGCCGTTACGAGGTGCGGCAACCGGTCGCGCAGGGTCGGTCGGAAGGAACAAGGTGACGGTGGCACCATCGTCGTTGCCGAGGCTGACGGCGCCGCCATGGGCCTCAGTGATTGCATGCACAATTGCCAGCCCCAGACCGGTGCCCCGCCCCGTGCTGGCGGTCGGGGCAAAGCGCTCGAAGGGATGGGCCAGATAGCTGTCGGCGAAGCCGGCGCCATGATCACGGACTTGCATCTCAACGGCGTCCCCGTTGCGCTGACCGACCAGTTCCACGTTCCCCGCACCGTGGGTCAGCGCGTTGTCCACCAGGTTGCCCAAGGCATACTCCAGGCGCTGCCGGTCCACGGTGATCATGCTGTCGTCTGAGTGAACCGTGATCATCCGCCCTTCCAGCTGGGCTCGACCACCACCCCGCTCTGCCACTTCAGCAAGCAGATCACGAACCTTTACCGACTCCCGGTTGAGATTCAACCGTTCTTCGTCCGCCGCTGCGAGCAGCAGCAGTTGTTCGGTCAGCCCGCTGAGCCGGTCGGTCTCCTCGTCGATCGAGGCCATCGCCGCGCGAAGATCATCACCTTTCGTGGTCGCTGACTGGGCGAGCTCGACCTCGGCCTTGATGATCGCCAGCGGCGTACGGAGCTGATGGCTGGCGTCGGCCAGGAACCGTCGCTGCTGCTCCAACGCATCCAGCTGTGCGGTCTGGGCCTGCCCAATGCGGTCGAGCATGTCGTTCAAAGTGCGACCGAGGCGCCCGATTTCGTCAGCGACAGGCGACACCGGCAGCGCAGCTCGCTCACCGTCGGCAAGATCATCTCCGCTGATCGCCGCCGCCCGCTGCCGCAACTCCTCGACCGGACGCAGGGCGAGCCCGGACACCCAATAGCCAATACCGCAGGAGGCGACCAAAGCCGCAGTGAGGCCCACTAGTTCCGCGCCTAGGATCGAGGCCAGCGTCTGGGCCCGCTCGTCGAGGGAGTCGGTGACGAGCACGATATAGGGCTGGCCTCGGGCTTGAACCGGCTTGGCGAAGATCCTGACCGACTCGTCAATGAGCGCATCGCCGGGCCGATCGACAAACAGCTCTTTACTGGCTGCGACTTTCAGCTGCTCGGGCGTCAGCAGCCTGACGTCGGCGTACGAACTTGCCTCCACGACTTGGCCGGCCGGGGTGAGGATTTGCGCGATGTTCTCGTCCGGCTCCAGATCCTCGGAGTGTGTGGCGGACAACTCAGAAATGGACTCTTGCCTCAGCAGTGCGCTGAGCTGGTCGGCGCGCATCCGGAGGTTCCGTTCAATGGTGACGTCGACGTCAGCGCTGAGCTTGGCGTGGAGGAAAACGCCGACGGCGGTGAGCACGACCGTCAACGCGAGGGCGAATGCCAGCGTGAGCCGCCAGCGGATGGGCAACCGACTCATTCGGTCTCCTCGGTTCGGAGCCGGTAGCCGAAGCCGCGTACCGTTTCGATGTTGTCGGTGCCGAAAGGCCGGTCGACCTTCTGCCGAAGGTATCCGATGTAGACATCGACGATGTTTGATCGATTGTCGTAGCTGTCGTCCCAGGCGCATTCCAGCAGGTCGAAGCGGGATACCGCCTCACCTGGCCGCCGCATCAACGCCTCCAGCAGTGCAAATTCCTTGCGTGTCAACTCGATCTGGACGTCCCCGCGGTGCACGGTACGGGCGGCCGGATCCAGCCGGAGCTTTCCGACGGTCAGCACCGGCATTCGAACCTCACGGGGTCGGCGCGCCAGTGCCCGCAGCCGGGCCAACAGCTCGGCAAAGGAGAAGGGCTTGGCGAGGTAATCGTCGGCGCCGCTGTCGAGCCCGGTGACCCGATCATGGATCGTGTCTAGCGCGGTGATCATGAGCACAGGCGTGGCGACTCCATGCCGGCGAAACTCTTTGCACAGCGTGAATCCATCCGTGTCCGGGAGCATCACGTCCAGGGTGATCGCGTCGTACGCGGTGGCCGTCGCCATGTACATCGCCTGATCGCCGTGCGTCGCGATGTCGGCCGCCAACCCCTGTGCGGTCAAACCTTTCCGCAGCAGGCTCGCGAGCTTGGGCTCATCCTCGACGATCAGGACTCGCACAACATCAGGATTTCACGATCATCGAAGGCGAACCATAGCCGCACGTTCCAGCCCGATCACGGATTGGGCTTGCCGAGCGGCCCAGTGCCAGCCTTTGGAGCGGCCTTGTCCATCTTGACCAACTCCTCACGGCCAGCGCCGCCGGATATGTCCAGGGCGAGCAGCGGTCCCTTGCCGGGTGCGTAGAACTTGTACTCCACCACGTCCGGCTCGATCGTGCTGGTGTCCATGGTGATGAGCGCATCTTTCGAGGCTCCGGCCTTCACCTCGACCCGATGGGTGGTGGCGAGCACCTCGCCGTTGTCCTCCGCCTCGCCCTTCTTGTACTCCTGGCGGTACTTCTGGCCGACCTGAGGTTGGGCGGGCAGCATGATGCCGGGCAGTGCGCCCTCGACCCCGGCCTCCCAGGAACCGGCTCGGCTGACGATCTTGCCCTTCTCGAACTCGGCGGTGTCCTCGCCCATGTACCAGACATTGCCCTCCGAGTCTTGGGCGTACCAGTCGACCGTGTCCTCGATGATCTCGCCCTTGCTTCGGGCCGTATCCCGAACCACCCGCGCCGTGACACCGTTGGCCAGTTTCTTGGTGGCCGTCGTGACGACGATGACGATGTCCTGTGGAGGGCTGCCGGCCTCGACACTGCGATACATCCACCGGGTGCCTGGCTTCATAGGCCAGTACGGGTTGGTGATGTCGGCGGTGAAATCGGCTGGGTCGATGTTGACTGGATCCGCACCGGTGGGCAGCTTGGACCCAGCTAACGGACTGCTGGCCGACGGGCTTTTTTCGGCCGGCGGGTCTGACGGCTGAGTGGCAGAAGGTGCGTTCGTGCTAGGTGCGCAGCCTGCACAGACCAACGTGGCGGCAAGAGTGAGCAGCGGCAACGTGTGTCGTGGCTTCATGATGAGTTCCTCCCCGAGTTTGTTCCCCGTGAGCCTGACAACGGGGTGATGAGAAAGCGGTGAAAACCGCTGACTACCCAGGGTTTGGGTTCAATACGCCGAATTGGCGCGATTTTTTATTGCTCCGACAGATCAGAACCCGAGGTCACCTGGGTTAAGACAGCTCGCCGTCCTGAAGGGTCCGGATGTGATCGAGCAGCCCGGGCATGGCAGCTTCGATCGCGGTGAGAGTGTCGTAGAACCCAGCGTCGGACCCAAACCACGGGTCGGGTACGCCTGAACCTGGGACAGCCGCAGGATCGAAGTCGGTGAGCATCCGCACCCTGCTCGGATCAGGAGCAAGCTCCAAAACGCTCCGCAGGTGAACGTTCTCCATTGCGACCACCAGGTCGGCTGATTCGATCTGGGCGGCGGTGATCCTGCGCGCCCTGTGGTCGGCGTACCGGTACCCGTGCTCCTTGAGTACCGCAGCCGCGCGACGGTCCATCGGGTCGTCGTACTCCTCAGAGATCGTGCCGGCGCTAGAGAACTCGACCCTGGTCATGCCTGAGTCAGCAGCGGCGCGTTCTGCCACCCGTTCCGCTATGGGCGAACGGCAGATGTTTCCCAGGCAGACGAAGACGACGCGTACCGGACGGGAATGCGATCGCTCAGCCACGTCTCGCATCGTCCGGATCGGGCAGGAAGACGTTCAAGATAAAGCTCACGATCGAGATGATGATGGCACCGAGCACCGCCGTCCAGAAATCATCCACCTCCCAGCCGAGATCGAACAATCCGGCCAGCCACGAGGTGAGCAGCAACATGCAGGCATTGATCACGATCAGGAACAGACCCAGCGTCAGCAGGATGAGCGGTGCGGTGAACAGCGCGAAGAGCGGCTTGATGATCGCATTCAGCACCCCGAAGATCAATGCCACGATCAACAGCGTGATGATCTTCCTGGTGGTGCTCGAGCCTGTCAGGGTGATGCCACTCAAGATCCACGTCGCGATCGCCAGCGCTGCGGCGTTCACCACCAGCCTCACAATGAACCTCATGGGATCGATCGTCCCACGAATCGCAAAGCCTCGGCGGAGCGACACCAGGCGATGACCTCAGCAACCGTTTCCAGGTGAGGGACTTGTGGTCGTTCCGGCCGCGCGATGATCACGACTGGGATCCCGAGATCACTGGCGGCATCGAGTTTGGCCACGGTGTGGGCCCCGCCCGAATCTTTGGTGATGAGTACATCGATGCTATGCGCTGTGAGGATCTGGCGCTCACCTGCATAGCTGTAGGGCCCACGCGAGATGATCAGGATCCAGCGCTGGGGCAGTGGTGCCGTCGGCGGATCGACCAGCCGGACCAGGACATCCCTATCGGCCCAGGGATGAAAATCTGGCAGCGACTGCCGTCCTGTGGTGAGAAACGGAGTTGAGGCAGCTGCAGCGACGGCTCGTGCGGCAGCGCCATTGGCCACCCAGGTCCACGAGCTAGATCGCGGGTGTCCGTGCCAGCCGGGACGCTCCAGCCGGACCAGCGGCGTGCTGGTGCGGTTCGCCGCCTGTAGCGCGTTCACGCTGATCGTGGCCGCGAACGGGTGAGTCGCGTCAACGATCGAGGAAACCTGATGGCCTCGCAGGTACTCGGCGAGGCCATCGGCACCGCCGAAGCCGCCAACCCGGACGCGTCCAAGGGGCAGGCTCGGACTGTTGACCCGTCCAGCGAGCGAGGAGATCACATCAAGACCGTCTGCAACCAGGGCTGCTGCGAGCTGCCTGGCCTCGGCGGTACCGCCAAGAATCAGGATCGTCATCGTCGCAAGCCACGAACAAGAACCGCGACGACCAACGCGCTCAGTGACACCGCCGCCGCTAGACGGCTGGCCCGGGTGATGTCAGTGACGGCGACCGGCCGGCCGTTGCCCAGGATGCCGCGATCTTCGACCTTGCCGTGGTACGCGTTCTGCCCGCCGAGCTGGATGTCGAGCGCACCGGCAAAAGCCGCCTCGACAACGCCGGCGTTGGGGCTGGGATGCTGGGCGGCGTCGCAGCGTACGACGGCCATCGCATTTCTTGCGGTGCCGCCAACCAGTGGCGCCCAGGCTGCTGCTGCCAGCGCAGCCAGTCGAGCCGGCACCCAGTTGGCCAGATCGTCCAACCGAGCGGCCGCCCAGCCGAACCGCAGATAGCGCGGCGAGCGGTGTCCGATCATGGCGTCCAAGGTGTTGACGGCCCGATATCCCAGCAGTCCAGGCAGACCTGCGACTGCGCCCCACAGCAGCGGAGCGACGATCGCGTCCGAAGCGTTCTCTGCAATCGACTCCACGGTTGCTCTGGCCACTTCCTCTGGTGACAGTTCGGCAGTATCTCGGCCCACCAGATGGCGAACCTGGCCTCTGGCAGCGGTCAACTTCCCGTCGGCCAGCTGCCCGGCAACGGTGGCAGCCTCCCGACTCAATGAACGGCCGCCCAGGACGGCCCAGGTGGCCGCTGCGGTCGTTATGACGGTGGCCCACGAGCGATTCGAGATCAGCCGCTCGAGCGCCGCGCCCAACCCGATCGCGGTTCCGACCAGGACGCCGGTGTGCACCATGCCTGCAGTCTGCCGATCCGCGTAGCACCGGGCCTCCAGCCAGGATGCGGCTGCGCCGAATCCGGCGACCGGATGGCCGCGCCCTGGATCTCCGAAGACTCGGTCGGCCATGAATCCGACAGCAAGTCCAGCCGCCGACCGCCAGTGCTTGGGTAGAGTCATAGGCGATGACCCCACTGATCGATCCTGACCTTGCCAGCCCTGATCACCGCACCCTGATCACCGGAGGCGTACGCTCCGGCAAGTCCCGTTACGCCGAGACACTGCTGGTCGAACTTGACGAGGTCACCTACGTCGCGTCCGGACCGGTGCCTGATCCTGCCGCCGATGCCGAATGGGCCGCACGGATCGCCGATCATCGAGTGCGGCGGCCGGCGCACTGGAGCACGGTTGAGACGACCGACGTTGCCGGGGCGCTGCGCAGCGTATCGGGAGCGATTCTGATCGATTGCCTGGGCACCTGGCTGACTGCTGTGATCGATCGGCTCGGCACGTGGGAAGAGCCGCTGTCCAAATGGCAAGGCGAGTTCCATGACCAGCTGGACGACTTGGTCAAGGCGTGGCAGGCCCGTACTGGCTTGGCGGTAGTCGTGACCAATGAGGTCGGCTGGGGATTGGTGTCGCCGCATCGGTCGGGCCGAGTGTTCACCGAGCTGTTGGGGCAGGTCAACCAGGAGATGGCCGCTGCAAGTGATGAGGTGATCATGGTCGTTGCGGGCCGAGCCCTGCGCTTGTGAGTTCATATGATCATCAGGGTGATCATGACCGTGAACGCGATTTCGATCGCGGCGCCCATCACGTCGCCGCTGACACCACCCAGCCGGCGTACGCAGCGATAGATCAGAGCCCCAACAACGAGAGCGGCGGCGAGCGTGGCCAGCACACCGTTGGCCGGGCCGTGCCCGGAAAACCACGCGGTCACGCTCATGATCAGCAACGCTGCGAGCCAGCAGCCCGCGGCGGCCGATCGCGGCACTGAGCCGGCGACCGCGGCTCCAAGACCGTCCTCTCGTGCGGCCGGCACGCCGCGCACACAGGCCAGACACAGCGCCGCCCTGGAGCAGCAGACCACCACGCCGACCAGCAGGGCGCCGGCCGGGCCCTGGATCAGCTGGCCGATCGAGGTGGCCTGCAGGCCCAGCACAACAATCAGTGCCACCACGCCCATCGGCCCGACGTCGCCGCGTCGCATGACCATCAGCGAACGTTCCGCGCTCCATCCGGAGCCGAAGCCGTCGACGGTATCGGCGAGGCCGTCCAGATGCAGCGCCCGGCTGCCGAGGGCCAGACCGCCGACTGCCAGCAGGCCGACCGCCAAAGGAGGCAGCCCAGCGGCTCCGCCGAGCCAGCCCACCAGTGCGACGGCCACAGCCAGCGGGAGTACTGCGAGCGGGGCGATCATCATGGCTCGGGCGGCGGTGCGGCGGTCGATCTCAGCGATAGCGCCGGACGGCACGATGGTCAGCGTCCCGACCGAAAGCCGCAGCGCGTCGAGCATCATCAGCTCAGCTGATAGGGCTGAGATCGGCGAGGAGAGCCAGCTCGCGTATCACGAGAACAGCCGACCGCAACACCGGAAGCGCCGTGAGCGCTCCAGTGCCTTCACCGAGTCGCAGACCAAGATCAAGGACCGGTTCCAGGCCCAGCTTGTCGAGCGCGAGCTGCTGGGCTGGTTCCGTTGAGCGGTGGCCGGCAGCGCACCACGCCACCACACCAGGCTCCATATCCTCGGCCACCGCTGCTTCGGCGACCGAGACGATCCCATCAAGGAGCACCGGTACGCCGCTGCGGGCCGCGGCACAGAGGAAGCCGACGCCCGCGGCAATGTCAGCCGATCCCAGCGCCGCAAGCCGCTCGAACGGATCCTCGGCGCGCTCGCCGACCCGATCCAGCGCGGTGGCAATCACCTGAGTCTTGTGTCGCAACCGACCGTCGTCCACACCGGTGCCGCGGCCCACGACCTCCTCGGCCCGCAGCCCGAAGGTCGCGCCTACCAGGGCGGCTGCCGGTGTGGTGTTGCCGATCCCCATATCGCCGATGATCAACAGATCGGCGCCGGCCGCGATCTCCACCTCGGCGATCGCTTCCCCTGCGCGCAGCGCCTCCCGGCAGTCTTCTGCTGTCAGGGCGTCGGCCTGGTCGATCGGGCGGGAGGAACCGATGTGGTACGCCGAAACCTCCGCCGGCACGTCATCAAGATCATCATCGACACCGAGCTCGAGCACCCGCAGTGCCACGCCATGCTGCCGGGCAAGGATGTTTGCGCCGGCGACGCCCGCGACGAAGGCCCGCACCATCACGGCCGTGACCTCCGGTGGATAGGCGGAGACGCCATCAGAGGCGACGCCATGATCACCAGCCAAGATCACCGCCCGCACCCGGTCCAAGGGACGTGGCGGGCATGTCGCCTGACAAGCCGCCACCCATGCTGCCAAGTCCTCAAGCCGGCCGAGCGCGCCCAGCGGCTTGGCCAATGCGTCCAGACGGCGGCGGGCCTCGGCGTACACGCCGGGTGACGGTGGGCTGATCACGTCAGAGAGGTCTGGTCGGCGTAGATCGGATCAATGACGTCGAGACCGGTGCGACGTTGCAGCCGGTGCAGCAGTTCGCCCAGGGCCACCCCGAGCGTGGCCCAGAGCGTCAGCTGGGTGATCAGACTCGCAGTGCGGAACTCGTAGAGGACCGTAGCGGGGAAGTCAGCCGGCACCTCCGAGTAGCTCGGCAGCAGCGCCACCGCGGTGAGGGTCACCAGCAGGTAGCCTGCGACAACGCTCAGCGTCGCGTACCAGGGATCCCATCGACCTGCGAGCCTGCGCCCAACCAGCGTGGCCGTCGCGGCCGCGATGATCGAGATCGCGAGCATGATGAAGTAGAACGCGGTCCGAGTGCCAATGGTCTCGGAATCGCCGACCGCGGGCGGGTTGGGCGGATAAGCCACAAAGGGCAGCAGGCTCACGCTGACGAAGCCGATCGCCGCAACGGACAGGCTGACACCACGGACACCCACGCGACCGAAGCGGCCGAGGGCCAGCGCACTGAGCACTCCGACCAGCCCGCCAAGCGTGATACCGGCGACCATCGTCCCGGTCAACAAGCCCGCGGTCGCCTGAAGCGAGCGCGGCACCTCCTTGGCAGCTGAGCCGTCGCTCGCCGTGGGCTCGTCAGCGTGATCATGGCCCGATCCGGCAGATTCTTCGAGCGCGATGGCGGCATTGATGGAAGGCTCGCCAACCACGTGCGCCACGCCGAAGGCGAGGAGTCCGGCGAAGAGGCCTGCGAACAGACCTCGAACAAGAAAGTCGCGTGCGGAGGTCACGGTCCGGCTCAGTGGCAGGGGAAGCCGAGCAGGTGACGCCCATCGTGGACCCACTCGTGGACTGCGGTGCCGGAGAACAGGGAGGCGACGCCCTGTTCAGCGGAGATGAAGTACATGGCGACCAGCGCCAGCATCCCCGCGAAGATCAGCCAGGGCAGCACCTGACCGAGAGAAAGGGGCGGAGCCGCGATCGTAACGGGCGCGGTCTGGGTGACCTCTGACATCAGTTCCTCCTCCGGGTTCCTGCGACCCGCATTGACGGAGCTCGTCGGAGGCAGGGTCTGACTCGAGCATGGCAGTGCAGTTGGTCCAGCTCACACAGTGGCGCGACCGTGCCGGATTCTCACCGAACTTCCAGGTCCTCCGCGAACCTCTGCACTGTATCGTCACGCGCCCGACTTGTCAGCGGCAGCGCGCAACAGACAGCCCTGTCGCCTAACGCAAGCGACGAAGAAGTCGGACCGTGCGAACAGCTTGTCAGAGTGCCAATCAAGGCTGAGGCGCTATGACGGGCTGTTCGCTCCGACGACTGCAGGAGCTTGCGGCTGCGGCCGCGTGATCAGTCCCTGTCGCCTAACGCAAGCGACGAAGGAGTCGGACCGTGCGAACAGCTTGTCAGAGTGCCAATCAAAGCTGACGCGCTGAAAGGTCTCTCTGCCTGGGTATGGTGCGCGCATGAAGAGCGACGGGAGCTCCAGCCCCAGCGGCGAGATGTGCCAGTGAGAGTCGTGCCGACTGGGGGCGTGGCGGCAAGGATTGCTAGCCATCCTTCCGCGATCCTGCTCGTGGTCCAGTTGCTCGGCGTGCTGGTCTACCCCTTCATGGAGCAGGGCGGCATCGGAGCCCTTCTCTTCGAGGTGTTCGGGGCACTCGTGCTGGCGCTGGCGATATGGGCGACGCGTGAGTCGCCGGGGCCAACCTGGATCGCGGTAACCCTGGCCGTCGCAGCATCGGCGCTGTCGATCATCGATGAGATTTACTCCGTCCCCGCTATGGATGCGGCGTCGTCGGTGTTACACGCACTCTTCTACTTCTGGGCGGCGGGCAGCCTCATGGTCTACATGCTGGCGGATCGCACCGTAACCACTGATGAGCTGTACGCCGTCGGCGCCACGTTTACCCTCGTCGCCTGGGGATTCGCCTATGTGTTCGAGCTCATGCAGCTTGTTCAGCCGGGATGCTTCATCGCGGCGGTCAATCCCGATCAACCACGCAGCTGGATGGAGTTGTTGTTCCTGAGCTTTACCAATCTGTCGAGTACCGGTCTGTCGGACGTTGTCCCGATCACGGGGCAAGCCCGCGCTGTGGTGATGATTGAGCAAATCGCTGGGCTCGGCTATGTCGCGCTGTTCGTCTCGCGGTTGGTCGGTCTGACCATCGCGTGGCAGATCATGCCGAGTGGTGACAACCGACCCGGCGAGGCCTGATGGCTCAGCGGCTGCTCATAGTTGCCCACGGCGAAACGCCGGCAACCAGGGCCTTGATGTTCGGCGATCCTGGCGAGCTGCTCCCAGGAGCGGCCCGGCGGCTGAGCGGCCGAATCGCATCCTGGCTGAGCGGACCTGAGGAGGCTTGCGGGGCCACTGCGGTACGTCTTGGCGGAACCGCCGAACCGATCCACGACCTGCGCGAATGCGACTTCGGAGCATGGACCGGCAGACCGCTGGTCGAGATTGGCTCCGACGACCCCTCTGGGCTCGACTCCTGGCTGCACGACCCGCAGGCCGCACCACATGGCGGGGAGAGTCTCGCGGAGTTGATCAGCCGGGCAGGCCGAGTGCTTGATGATCACTCCTGGCCGGATGGTCGAAGCGCCGCTGTGGTGACCCCGCTCGTCGCACGAGCTCTGCTAGTGCATGCACTCGGTGCTGCGCCAGAGGTGATCTTCCGCATTGACATAGCACCGCTGAGTCGAGCCTTGATCAGTAGGAATCAGCAGACGTGGCGGCTCAGCGGGCTTGAGCGCCCGAAGGACAGTCACCGAATGGATCGCCTCGCCTAGCGGACCCGCAGGCTGAGTGCGGCGACGTCGGAGCCGGACGGTCGTCTGGACATTGGACCTACGGCCATTGGATGTGACCTAAATCACACCTATCTGATGTCGGATAGCGCGGCGTTACCCCGATGTAGCGGCATCCACTCACTAATCGAAGGAGTCGTCATGACCGTCACCTCCCGCCCACCGACCGCTACCACGATCGACCGGCCGAGCACACCAGCCCGGTCCACCCGGATCCTGTTGATCGCCGGCGCCGTTGCCGGACCGCTGTTCGCCGTGCTGGCCACAGGCCAGGTGCTGCTCCGCGGCGGGTTCGACCTGCGACGGCACCCGCTCAGCTTGCTCGCCACCGGCGGTTCCGGCTTTGTTCAGATAGCCACCTTCATACTCGCTGGCCTCGGAGTGCTCTGTCTGGCTGTCGCGGTCCGACGCACCATCGCCGACGGCGTCGGCCGACGCTGGTTGGCTCCGCTGATCGCCGTCTTTGGTTTCGGGCTGGTCGCTTCGGGCGTGTTCGTTATGGACCCCGAGAATGGCTTCCCGATCGGCACGCCGGAGGGACCGGCGCCGTCGATGTCGTGGCACGGCATCGCCCACGTCGTTGCGGCGACCGTGGGCTTCACCGGGCTGGCCGCGGCCTGCATCGTGCTGACTGTACGCATGGTCCGTCGCCGCGCCGGCTGGGCGGCGGTGTTGAACGCGTGCGCCGCGGTGGTCTTCCTGGCGCCGGTAAATCCGGCTTGGGCGAGCATCCAGCTTGCCGTCACCGGCCTCGTTGCGTTCATCTGGACGACTGCGGTGGCACTCTGGCTGTTGCGATCATCCTCGGCCCGCTGACTCGACCTAAGCTGCACCCGTACCGGATTGAGGAAACAGTCATGAAGTACCTGTTGCTCAGCTACACCCCTATCGCCGACTGGGAATCGGTTCCCGACGCCCCGTCGCCGGCGGCCCTGGAAGCGTTCGCGATCTACGAGAGGTTCCAGGCCGAGCTGACGGCGTCCGGAGAGCTTGTCGCCACCGAAGGCCTTGGGCACCCATCCATGTCTCGGACCCTGCGCAAGCGGGCCGACGCGGTCGTGGTCACCGACGGACCGTTCGCTGAGCTGAAGGAAGTGCTGGCAAGCTATGCGGTTATTGACTGCAGCGGCTACGACCGAGCCGTTGAGATCGCCCGCCAAGTGGTCGCGGCGATCGGCGACACAGTCGAGATCCGACCCATCATGGGCGAGGACTTCATCGAGTCCACCGCCCAGACCTAACAGCCGCCACCCGAAATGGCAGCTTCTACACGAGAGCTCGAGCACCTGCTGCGCACCGAGGCGCCCCAGGTGCTCGGCGCGTTGGTGCGCCGATTCGGTCACTTCGACATCGCCGAGGACGCTGTCCAGGACGCTTTGCTCGCCGCCGCACGGCAGTGGCCGACGCACGGCATCCCCGACCATCCCCGCGGCTGGCTGATCCGGGTCGGCTACCGGCGCATGGTCGATCAGCTCCGCGCCGACCAGCTTCGGCAGCGCCGGGAGTACGAGCTGGCCAGCCAGTCGACGCCGGCTTCGCCCGACGAACCGGCCGCCGACGATAGCCTGACACTGCTGTTCTTGTGCTGCCATCCGATCCTCAGCGCCGTCTCCCAAGTCGCGTTGACGTTGCGAGCCGTCGGTGGGCTGACCACCGCTGAAATCGCTCACGCCTACGGAGTCACTGAAGTCGCCATGGGTCAGCGGATCAGCCGCGCTAAGCAACAGATCAGGTCCGCTGGCGGACGGTTTGTCCTCCCATCTGCCGATGACCGAGGCAACCGACTGACCGCTGTGCTGCAGGTGCTGTACCTGATCTTCAACGAGGGCTATGCGGCGACCGCGGGTGAGCAGCTGCACCGGGTCGACCTGACCACCGAGGCGATCCGACTGGCTCGGATGCTCCACCGGCTGCTGCCCGATGAGCCAGAGGTGGCCGGGCTCCTGGCGCTGATGCTGCTCATCGACGCGCGCCGTCCTGCCCGCTCCACTGTGGCTGGCGACCTGGTCACCATGGAGCATCAGCAGCGCGAGCGGTGGGATAGGGCCCTCACCGCCGAGGGCACAGCTCTGATCACCTCGGCCATGCGCCAGCGCCAGGTCGGGCCGTACCAGCTGCAAGCCGCTATCGCCGCCTTGCACAATGGGGCACTCAGTTACGCCGAAACCGACTGGCCGCAGATCGCCGCCCTGTACGCCTGGTTGGAGCGGCTCACACCAACTCCGCCTGTCCGGCTCAGCAGAGCGGTCGCTATAGCGATGGCGTACGGCCCCCGACGCGGCATCATGCTGCTGGACAGCCTCGCCGACGACCCGCTCATCCGGCAGCGGGAGCGGGCCGTCCGCGCCCACCTGCTCGAGCTCAACGGCGACACCCAGCAGGCTGCCGAACTCTACCGAGAAGCGGCCGCCCTGACCTGTAACCTCGCGGAACGCCGGTACCTCGAGGGGCGAGCCCAGCACCTCGAATCGTGAGACCGGCTGCTGCAACGGCGCGGATGATCAAGCGGTCGTGAAGCCTGCCACGGCGCCGATGACGGTAATCGCCGGCGGCTTGATGCCCGCGTCCTTGGTGAGCGCCGCGATGTCGGCAACTGTGCCGCGTACCGCTTGCTGGCTTGGCATTGCCGCATCGGCGACCGTCATGGCCGGGGTGTCGATGGCGAGCCCGTGCTTGATCAAGTCGGCGGTTATGGCCGGCAGTGTAGCGACGCCCATCATGATCACCAAGGTGGTGTTCGCGGTTGCCAGTGCCTGCCAGTTGAGGGTTGAGGCCGGATCGCCGGGCGGGGCGTGGCCGGAGATCACGGTGAAGCCCTGGGTGAGCTCGCGGTGGGTCAGCGGCACACCCGCCAGGGCCGGGCCGGCGATCGCCGACGTGACGCCCGGAATCACTGTGACCAAGATGCCTGCGGCCGCGCAGGCCTGCCACTCCTCGCCACCGCGGCCGAAGACGAAGGGATCGCCACCCTTGAGCCGGACGACTGTCTTGCCGGCGGCGGCGTGGTCGATAAGGATCTCGTTGATTCGCTCCTGGGATGTGGACGTGCCGCGTGGGATCTTGGCGACCTCAATGATCACTGCGTCAGGCCTCGCGTACTGCAAGGCCGACAGCGGCGCCAGCCGATCACAGACGATCACGTCCGCCTCCTCAACCGCCTTCAGTCCGGCGACGGTCAGCAGACCGGGATCTCCAGGGCCACCGCCGACCAAGATCACCGATCCGGCGCCTGTGGACTGCTCGATCGTTGCTGGAGAAGGCGACACGGCCGGCACACCATGATCACGAGCAGCAGCCGCGATCATCTGATCACGCTCCGCCACCCCAGTGGCAGGTACGACAAGCGCGGCGCCGCGGAAGTCGTCGGGCGCCGGCGGGCGGCGCCGGATGATCAACAGTCCCCGTGCCGCGAGATCGGCGACGGTTGCCCCGATCTCCGAGGCAACCACCGTCACCACGGCGCCGGCGTCCAGCAATTGCCGGATAGCGGACAGGGCCGCCGAGCCGCCGCCGCAGACCAGCACTGGTAGTCCGTCCAGCTCAAGGCTGGCGGAGAATCCCGATGGTGGCTGGATCTGCATGGCGGCGCGAGGTTATCACTCAGTCGTCTATTACACTCTGACCGGCAGCCCGCCTGATTCGCCTCCTTCGTCGCTCGTGAACAGCCGCTGCTTCACCGCAGGCCGCGGCCGCGAGCTCCTGCAGTCGGCGAAGCGGCTGCCCGTCATAGTGCCGTGCAGGCGGCGCTGAAGCCTCACGCCAGCCGTGCCCGCACCTGTCCTTCCATGACACGTTGCAGCAGTGAGACCGTATCTGGATCAAGGTCGACGCCCAGCGTACGAGCCTGGGCCGCCAGCTGGAGCGTGAGCCGCTCGGTTTCGGCCGCGTTCCCAGCCGTGTGCTCGGTACGGATCCGAGCAGCCAACAAGAGCTCGTCGCCGGGCGCAGCATGCAGTGCCCGCGCTGCGGCCCAGCGAGCCCGCTCAAGATCCCCAGCAAGCAGAGCCCGATCAGCCAGCTCGACCCCGATGTCGCGTACACAAGAGATCATGTCGGTCCGCAGCTCCTCGGCCCAGTGCCACTGGCCGGGTGCGGCATCGGCGAGCGGCGCACCACGTACCAGCTCCAGTGCGGCCTGCAGGCTGTCGTCGCTGGCGCGATTGACTCCGGTCGAGGTAAGGATCTGCAGCCGCTGCCAGTCGGAGCTGACTGCAGGATGGAGCGCGATCCGCCCTGTGTACGCGTCTGGCAGATATGCCTCTCCATCAGGGCTGGCACCGAGCCAGCTGCGTAGCCGGCTCATGTTGGAACGGCGGGTGCCTTCCGCGACGGCGAGCGCCGCGACCATGGCCTGTGCGGTGCTTCCAGGGTTCTCCAGCAGCCAGGCGCAATACTCCAGGCATTGCTTGGCGGCGCGTGCGGGCTCAGTGCCGGTCGCACCAAGCAACTCGATGGGACCGAGCAGCTGGAGGGTGGGATGGTGGACCGTCCGGTCCTGGTCCATCGCTGCCTCCATGATCAAGGCCCTTTCTGCTGTGTTTGCTATGCCCCACGTCGTCGATCGGCTGTCCAGGTAGGTGACGTTGTCAGGCGGCGGATCCGGCTGTACCCCGATGTCGCTCCACCACGGTGCGGGAGCTGTGTCGCCGCTGCCGGTCGTCTCGATGAGATCAACCACTGCGCTCAACTCTGGAGGCTCCAACCACTGCGGGGACAATGAAAGGCCGGCCGGCTGCAACACGACCCTCCGCTCAGTGGACGAGCCATCGCCACGCAGCGACCACTCAGCACCAGGAACCGGTCCGACAACAACAGCGGCCAGCGGCACCTTGGGCTCGGCGTCAATAAGGGCTCTCAGCCGTGTGCTCTGCGCAGCGGTCAAGGGCTGTTCCACCAGGACGATCTCCGGAGCCCACGGATCAGCGAAATCCGGATCGATGCGGTGCTGACTCAGCACCGGATAGCGACGATGCTCACGTTGAACGGCAGCGCGCTGCTCAAGCCGGTCGATCAGCGCGTCGCAGTCATCAGTGCGATAGACATTGTGCTTGCCGAGCGCTTCTGGTAGCCGCTCGCTACCGCCCACCAGAGTCAAGATCATCTCGTCGGCCCAGGGGGAGAAGGAAAGTTCGATGGCCATTGCAGCCAGGAGATCGGTTGTCGGGAATCCCGAGTCAGGTTGCAGCTCCAATAGGCCGAACGACTCCAGATCGCCAAGCACCAGCCGGTCGTGTTTATCGCGACCGAGTGTGACCAGGGCGGGCCACGGACGCGCAGCCTCGCTTAATCCCGGCACCGACTTGAGGTACTCGACATCATCCTGGGCCAGGAACCAGGACCGCCCGCGCACGGTAAAACCCACCGGTGAGTTCGCGCAAGCCTCTCGGAGGCGGAGCTCGATCTCGTTCCCACCGATGAAGGCCAGCTGCAGTGGCGGTGGTGGGATGTCGGAGTCTTTGCAGTGCGCTGCGATTGCCCGCATGGCGCGGTCGAGAGTACGCAGGCTCAGCGGCCGCTGCCGGCGCCCTAGAGCGACCTCGACAGTGCGAGTCGGCGGCGGTGGATGCACGACGCGTCGGCCGGGCGGCCTGGTTTGGAGCTGGATGCGCCGGCGCCAGGCCAGTCCGGCGATCACCCCAGCCGCCAGCAGGCCGCCGACTCCAACCAGCGATGCCGCAGGAATGTCAACCGGAGCGGTATCGGTGGCCGCCGGAGGAGAGTTCTCATCTGGCTGGCTTGATGGACTTCTTCCCGGCTGACGTGATGGGAACGTTGGCTCGGATGGTGATGTGGGCCGCTGGTGCTCCGCGGGTGAAGCTTCGGTCGGGCGGCGTTGATCATCAGCCTTGGGCGTGGCTTTGGCCGCAGGCTCCTTTGGCTGGGGCACCATCAGACGCATCCCGACGGCGAGCTCGTCGGGGTCGGCGAGCTGTGCCCTGTTGGCTTGAAAGATGTCAGTCCAGCGAGCCGTCGCACCGAGTTCGCGCTCGGCAATCGAG
>DASUYM010000147.1:0-16974 GCA_036377435.1 Propionibacteriaceae bacterium | reverse complement strand
AGTGTGGCAGTGCCATTGCTCTGTCCGACCGTAAAGGTCGCTCTATCGCCTTGCACTTGATAATTGCCGCTGATCGTCCCGTCCACCAGCAGACTAGGAGTCGGACCGGGCAAGCTGAGCTTGATGGGTTCCATGCCCGCCCCACTGAGCAGATAAGAGCCGTTGTCGAACGTGACAGTGACGTCTCCACCCTCGCCGGTGCCGTAGGTACCTCGCTCCCCCACTCCGATGAACCGGACAAGCCGATAGCGCCCGCTCAAACACTCATTTGCCGGGACGGCCGGATTTAACGGGGTGCTCGACCTGGCGGTGGCAGGAGCCGCCGCCGGGGGTGGCTCGCTGCTCGGTGTCGCGGTTGGAGCGGATGCTGCTGAGCCACCAGAGCAGGCGGCCAGGGCGAGCAGCAGTGTTGTGAATACCGCGATGAAGAGCCGCTTCAGAATTCTCTCCCCGATTCGAGCAACCGGCTCAGCATATGTGCCCAATCCCGCGCATCGAAGGCGCCGACCAGCCTGAGAATCTCGACGCGTGCGTATCGTGCGCGTGCACGCCGCGTGCGTATTGGTGTGATCAAAGCGTAGGCGCGGACCGCGTCATGACGCGCGGGCGGGGGACCGTCACAACCGTCATCACTGACACGACTGACCTCACTGTCTTCAGTTGTGTCAGTCATGTCATTCATGACACTCTCCCCTGGAACCGTCACGACTGAGAGCCTTTCTGCTGTTGTTGTGTTCCTGGCAGTGACCACCACGTTTGTCGCGGAAAGTCGGCTTCTGTGATTCCGATGTTCAGCCGCTTTCGCGCAGTCCGTAGTGAGCGCTCGGTATGTCCCGCTGCGTACGCCGCCTTCTTGATCTTCGCGGACAGATCGATGCCGCCTTTCATCCTCAAGTAATCTTCAAGCCAGTGCTCAGCCTCGGTCGCGGCGGATTTCTGATCACCGGAATCGCCAGCCCGCTCCATCGCTTCGTGAATCGACGCCGGGCTCTGCGCGCCCCACGCCAACCGTCCCGTCCAAGCAAGACCACCATCATCGGTTTGGATCGCGAATGACTCGATCGCGAAACTGAATGTTGGAAGATCAGAACGACCGAGATTGTTCTTCGGGGTGCCGAAGAGTCGTCGCCTACCGGTCTTATCGTCCGGGTCCAAGATCACGGTATGCACCGACCGGGCTACCGCAGTGAATGCGCGCGATCCCATGACCACTTGCAGCGGATCGGTGCTGCCAGACTTGTTGTGATGGATGATGCCGAGCACGGTCAGGTGCGCGCGGTTCGCCAGCGCGGCCAACGGTTCCAGGGCCAGTCGGACCTCAGCATCACGATGGGTGTCGAGTTGATCGCTGAGACGGGACATCAGCGGGTCGAGCAGTAGCAGCACCGCCCCGACCTCGACAGCCCGCTGCTCAAGATCATGGAGATCTCGTGGCATAGAGATCTCGCTGTGGACATTCGCACTAGTAACTACCTCGACGCGATACACCATGTCAAGATCAGCACCAGCGGCTATCAGTCGAGGCACGATCTTGTGCTCCCACGAGTCCTCAATGCGGCCACCATGACGGCACGCGGCTGACCGCAGTGTTCGCCAGGCAGGACCCCCCGAGTGATCACGGCCACGAGCCAGTAAGCCAAGATCGATTTGCCGACTCCCTCGCGGCCAGCGAGCAGCGCGAGGGTGCCGACCGCCAGCCTGTCCTGCCATAGCCACCGGACCCGAGCAGGCCTGATTTTGCTCGCCGAGGTGATGATGACCGAGCGTTTCGATTCGTCGCGGTATGGATTGTCTGTGGGCATGTCATCTTCGGGTGGTTCGTGATCTTGCCCGTTGGGTGCTGGCACTGCACGTGGTCGGGTTTTGCCGTTGCGGATGCCGGATCGAATGCTGGCCATCACGGATTTCTCGCCGTCTTCCGTGATCAATCCGTTGTGATTGCAGGCATCGAGCAGCATGGCTGTGGCGCGTGCTTCGTTAAGCCCAGCACCGGCAATGAAGTTTCCGATCTTGAGCGCCGCATTGTAGACCCGCTGGTTACGACCCCCCTTGTCCGTGATCGACAACTCGCGGTGCATGTTCTTGATCATCGCCTGCAGATAGGCAGCCTGCTGCTGACTGGGCGCCTCCCGGTTCCAAAGCGGTGCGGGCTCGAAATCCTCACGATTACCGTGGCGCTCAGCGACCCAGCCAGCCAACGCAGCGCCGCCGTCGGGGTCGCCGCCATCGGCCAGTGCCTCAAGGCTGTCGAAGACGATCTTGTACTCAGCACCGCTCCACTTGGGGCGCTGAGTGCCCGGCAGAAACAGCAGCGAACCGAACGATTGAATGTCAACGCCGGGCCAGCCGGTGAGGTTATGCGCGCTGGCGAGCTCGGGGTGCCCGGCAACATAGAAGTGACGACCGCTTCCGGGCCCAGGTGTCTCCACCTCTGCGTAGACGCGTACGTGGAGCGCATCGAGCAGTTGGCGTACGCGCTCAGGATCGCCGCCATTGCGTGGATCGACATCGGGTACGGCGACGTTGCCGCCCATCACAGCCATGATCGCGTGGCCGGGTCGCCACCTGGCAAGCTGCGCTCGGTTGTTGGTGCTGGATAGGGCTTCCCGCTGTCCGCTCGGGTAGTAAAACTCCGGGGCATGCGGGTACTGCTGCTGGGGCGCAACGGCCAGCAGTGGCACATCGAGCAGATCGCCGAGTCGGCGGGCGAAGTCGAGTACGTCGCCCATCTGGGTACCGTCGGAGTTGATCACGCAATCGACTCCGTCTGATCGGCAAGATCGAGAAGGTCAAGTGGCACGCGGGCTTTGCCCAGCGCGGTCGAGCTTTTTGGTGGCTGTGCCGTAGGTCGTCGCCGATCACTCGCCTTGATCAACAGCTCAGCCAGCCACTGAAGTGTTAGGTGATCTTCGACCTGCTCGGGAAGCCCGGCGTCAGCACGTGCTTTGCGACCAGCCTCGGCGCCTGCTTCGCGCAGTGCGTCTCGGACGTGCGCTTTCATGCCGCGCGTCTCCCGTACCTGCGGCTGATCTTGCCGCCAAGAGCCATGCGCTCGTTGTAGGTGGCCGCCAATGACTCCGGGATGAACAGCTTCTCTACCGGCAGATCGAGGAACTCACTTAGTTTCTGCCGGAGCTCAGGCGATGGTGGGGTGATGCCGTTGGCTGCGTTAATGAGATGGCTGTAACCGACGCCGGTCTCGTAGGCGATCAGTCTGAGGTTCCAGTGTCGCCTTCGGACGACGCCACGGATGGGCTGCTCGCCGAACCGAGTGTTCTTACTCGACATTCCTCCTGTCCCTGCCTCTAGAAGATCAGGGGTCTCAAACGAAAAAGGACAGCCGCATCGACTGTCCTTTCGTCCTTCAACCTCGATGAACGTCTTGATGATCAAGGGTTTCATCAAGACGATCATCAATAAACGATCTTGGTCAACTCTATCATGAGTTGAGTCTGATCCGGCAGCACGAGCAGGAGCGCATGACGCAGCGGTTCGACGCGCTGTTTTCGAAGTCTGACGAAGATCACGCAGCCGACCATGCAGAGCTGGTGGCCCGGCAGGCGTACGACACTGCAGAGGCATGCGCTGTCGGCGCCTCGGAGGTCGAGGAGGCACTGACGAACGTCGTGACGGAAGCTCGGGATCTACGCAAGCGGATCAGCAGCGGTCTGGTGTCGGAGAAGGACGCGCGCGAAGCGCTCGGCAACCTTCGGCAGTTACACGCAAAGCTGGTGGCCCGGACCGCATCGATCAAGACCATGTACGAGGGCGCCGTGAAGAAAATCGAGGATCCGGCTGCCCGAGTCGCGGCGCTGAAGAACAAATACCCGGCGCTCCGCAGGTAGCTAATCATGGCCGGTAGGCGCCGGAGCCACAGCGAAGCCAGGTGGCCGCTGCTGCCGCCGACGATCATCAGGTGTAATGCCACACGACCCAACGGCAGCAGGTGCAAGCGGGAGGCCGAAGATGGCGCTGTCGTCTGCGATCAACATGGCGGCGCTGCCCCGCAGGTGCGTCGGCGCGCTGCTGAGCGGCTGATCATGACTGCCGACCGGGCCGCCGAGAATCTGGTCAGAATGATGGAGGACCGCGAGGTGCCGTTCGGGGTCCGCGCCAAGATCGCCCAAGATCTCCTGGACCGCGCCGGTCTGATCGCGACGCAGGTACACCAGATCGTCCCGACGACGGAGGATCCTGTCATGCGGTTCATCGAGGATGCCTTTAGCGACCCGAGCAACTGGGAGGAAAACCCGCCTCAGCCAGCCATCGAAGAGCGAGTGATCGACCGCCCGGACGCCGATGTTGAGCCGGAGGAGATCGTCGAGGCTGAGATCGTCGAGCCAGAAGGTGAGCCAGCCAACGACACCCCGCCCCGAGTGGCCGAGATGATCAAGGCTGGCGCGTTCGACCGCAAGCCGGGGCAGTGACCAATAAGGAGCAAGATCACAATGGCGAACCTCAACCCACGGGACGCGAGGACCTACAACGCTGCGCCGACGCTGTGGAAGTACGACCCGCAGACCAACATATTGTGGCTCAAGCTGACCGACGCCTCAAGCAACACCGCTTGGTTCCCGATCCACCTCAACCAATCCCCCAGTCAGTCAACCACAGCGGCGCAGCCTGACTTCTCGACAGATTCCCGCGCCTGATCTGTGCAGACTCAGGCTCGGCTGCCGCAGCATCATCATCCGTGTCAAAGTCAGTGACACAGAAGGGTCACTAGTTCAAATCGCTCCGCCTTGCGTAAGCATCCCACCACACCCCTAGCATCCGGCCAGGTCAACCATGATCAACTAAGGGTCGAGACCGAGCGCTTCGCGCAGGTCTTGTCGTGCTTCGGTGTCCAGAAGCGCGCGATCCAGTCGCTTATCGATGTACTTGTCCGTGAGCCGTATATCCGCGTGAGCCGTCGCGTAGATCACGGCCCTAACGACGCGGCGCACAATGTCACGTAATTCGGCGTCGTCGTCCACAAGTGCGCGTTCAGCGGTCCTCAGACTGCTTCCATGAACGATCTTGCTTCGGAGGTCGTAGTAGCTCTTCACCGCTTCAAACAGCGCGAGGCGCTCATCGTCGTCTGACGCTAGGAGCGACGAGATACGGAAAGCGAGGCGAAACCGAAGCTCCGTCCCGCTTCCGGCAAGCGCCTCCAACGCGATCAATTGATCGACAATTCGATCCTCGAGCTGGCTGATGCCGCGCCGGTAGACAGATTCGAACCGCCTTACGGCGAGCCGGACGTTGTTCGGAACGTCGGTTGCCTGTCTGAAGGAAACAACGTCGTCGTAGACGGCTCGAACATCAGCTGCATCCGTTGCCGCGAGCTGGTATTCCCTGCCCCAGACATCGCCAGGCATGCCGATTGCTCGGCTCAAGCCGTTTCCCCTCAAATCGAACTTCGCAGCGCGGTCGGTGAAG
The DNA here is from genome assembly GCA_036377435.1 of Propionibacteriaceae bacterium. GTDB lineage: Bacteria > Actinomycetota > Actinomycetes > Propionibacteriales > Propionibacteriaceae > Microlunatus. The sequence goes on along the minus strand of DASUYM010000147.1, from coordinate 11,553 downwards.
ATCGCTCCGATCGAGACGTCGCCGGGCGCGTAGAGCCAAAGCGCGAGGAGCAGGTCGAGTGCCCGACCAGGTCCCGTGGCCGAATCACCAAGGATTGCTGTGTTCGGGTTCTTCTCCTGGACGGACTCGACCCACAGAACGTGCTCGCTCGCTGCGTGGCCTTCGGTCCAATCTCGGGTTAGGTGCTCAAAATGCCACTCCGTCCAGCCCAGCCGCTCCTCGATCTCTTCGAATGAGCGATGCCTAATGCTGATCTCGTCTCCGAAATCGATGAGTGAGTCATCGGACCTGAAGTTCCGAAGGTTGGCAAACGCGATATACGTCCAGTCAGGATTATCGAGCTCCCTGAGGAACGCCTCGAAGGTCGCGTCAAACGCTTCGATATCAAACTCGAACCGCTCGGTGCGGGTGAAGTACTCATAGACGAACTGCAGCGTGGCGCGCTCGCCATGTTCTGTGCCGAACGCACGGACAAACTCGGGTACGTGCTGAAGCGCCTCATATCCCGCAGGGAACCGAGGCAAGTCGCTTAATGGCTGATCTCGTTCGAGGTTGAAGATGGCTGTCCCGCCCGAGTATTCCGCCAGTGCCTCCGTAGAGGTGACGACCTGGGCACAGGCATCAGCGATGAGTGCTAGCTCGGTGCTCGCATTTGCCACCAGTCGGCACACGGTCGCCGCCACCTCCGAATAGTGGCGAGGGGATACAGCCGTGGGTCGCAGTGGCCACATGACGACCACGGACTCGGGCTTGTCGGCTGGCTGCATTAGCCAGATGCTCAGGATGGCGCCGTTGACGATCTGCCCCGACGCCAGTTCAGTACGTTGATTCATGGGACTCCACTTCCTCTCTAAGTGGGTCTCAGCCCCAGTGGTGTTACGCACTGCTGGGGCACCATTCCGTGAGCAATTTTTTATTGCCTTCGGCTTCGCACGCTAGGCAATGTTTTATTGCCTGTCAAGACAATGAACAGCCCATGTCGGCACGTGCGCGCGCGATAAGTTCAGCGATGATGACGGGGCCGTTGGGTGAGGACTGGTGGACGGCGTACGAAGTCGCCGACTTCCTCGGCGTCCAGGTGACCACTTGGCGCAGTTGGGTGAGCCGCCACAAAGTACCGCAACCGGATGCGCGCATAGGCGCAACTGCGCTGTGGAAGCGCGAGACAATCACTCTCTGGGCAGCGAACAGACCAAGGAAGGGCGAGCGCTGATTGGGCGTAGGGAATTGATCGACGGGGTGATAGCTCCCTGCGCGGCTATGTATCAAAATCCGATCGTCCGTACCCGAAGCGTCCTGCCCGCCATGGTCGCCCACGTCGTCCTCAACCTCCTCGACGTGGTGGTGATCATGGCATTTGTCATCCGACCGGGCTGACAGGTGAGGCGCGCAGAGGCACCCGCGACGAAGGCCAACCTAGCTAGGCCATGCCCGTGCGTATCGTGGTAATTGGCGGCAGCGGACACGTCGGCAGCTTCTTGGTTCCGCGGTTGGTCCGCGCCGGACGCGAGGTGGTCAACTTGACTCGCGGTGCCCGCGCTGCCTACGTCGACGACCAGGCGTGGTCGGAGGTTGGTCAGATCCCGGTGAACCGGCACACGGGCCATTACCGATCATCCCCTCCGACGTAGCGTGCCCGTAGTGGACCGTTCAGCGGGCACCTAGACGGTCGGGCCGCCGGCCACGCCCAGGTGGCCGATTGTGTGTCCTAGGCTGCCGACGAGTCTGGCGATGGAGTCCTCCGCGGTGGGTATTTGGCCGAATAACTCGCGTTGGCGGCTCGGGTCGGCGACGTACCGGCCGGTCTGGAACCAGCGCGTCATCGCGGCCAGGTCCTTGACCATGGGGTTGAACCTGCCCACCATGGCGCCAGCGGTGCTGATCAGGCCGGCCGGGATGGTCCGCACTCGGATCTGCCGACCGAGCAGCCGACCGGAAATCTGAGCGATCTCCTGCATGCTTACCGGCCGATCCCACCCGATGTCGATGCGCTGCCCGTCCACACCGGGCGCGTCGACAGCGTCAGCCAGGTAGCCAGCCAAGTCCTGGGTGAGCACGAAGGTAAGTGGGATCGTCGGGGAGCCGAGCCACATCAGCCGGCGCTTGGTGAATGGGTCACCACCCATCCGAGTGATCATGTCGAAGAACGCGCCGGGCCGCAGCGACACGAACGGGACCCCGAGCTCTTCCAGTCGATCTTCGGCAAGTTTCTTGTGCCAGAAGTGGGGGATCTGCGGGGTCTGGTCGCAGGTCAGGATGCTGGTCAAGACGAATCTGCGTACACCGGACCGGCTCGCTGCATCTGCGAGGTTGCGGTTGCCAATGGTGTCGATCTTGTCGGTGTCGCCTTTGCTGTGCCGGGTATAGCCGGCCGCTGTGCTGATCACCGCGTCAGCGTGATTCATCGCCTGCAGCAGCGATCCCGGGTCCATCATGTCGCCGTGCGCGATCTCCACGCCGGCCCGTTGAAGGCGTGTCGCGTCCGATGTCGGCCGTACTAGCGCGCGCACCCGTTTGCCGCGGGAGAGTAACTCAGTGACCACCTGTCCGCCGAGCATTCCGGTGCCACCAACAACGAGGACGGGTCCGTTATCGGTCATCATGGACTCCTCTTCTGCGCGCCCTGCTTGACCGCAGGTTCGTGGCCGGCGCGCCGGTAGACGATCTTCTGGTCGTGTGTGATCGGGCGCCCATCCAGGTTCCAGGTCCACGAAACGGTGGGCGTAATACGCATGTAGGGGCCCGGTCCGAACTAGGAGAAACAGTGGCGATGCGGGCCAGCCGCTGGGTCCGCAGGTAGGTTATCTCTTCCTCGGTGAAGGACATGGCAGGCTCCAGAGGCTGTTCGTGGCACATACTATACGTACTATTAACTATCTTCGTTATGTACGATAGTTTCGTGAACGCCAGCCCGCAAGCCAGAGCCTCGAAAGAGGCCGCAGGACAGCGGTATGAGGCTGACGGACAACAGACGGGTGCGGATGATGCGCCTACTGACGCCGCCACCGGGCTTGTCCAACTTTCCGGCCTGGTGCACGGCCTCTATGCGCGGATCTCCCAGCGCCATAACCTCACCCCCGTTCAGGCCAAGCTTCTGTGCATCCTGGCGGAGGGCCCCAGGGGAATGGCCGACCTGGCACAGTGCTTTGGCGTGGAGAAGGCGGCGCTCACCGGCCTGGTGGACAGGGTCGAGCGGCGCGGCCTGGCCAAGCGAACGCCCGTCGAAGGCGACCGGCGTGCACTACACGTGACGCTGACCGCCGCCGGTCAGCGCGCAGCAACCGCCTTCCACGGCGAAGTGACCAGGGAACTCGAACACCTCCTCTCGCCCCTCGCACCGCACGACCGCGAACACTTCCGCCGGGCGATGGCCGCGATCATCGCACAATGCCGTGTGCAGGCCCTCCGAGACCCCCGCTGACGCCGCGAGCTCCCGCTAGGCCGTGTCGACGCGCTGGCCACGCCCAGGGTCGCCGGCTCGCAACTGGCGGGGATCATGAACAATAGGCCAACGGCGAGCGGCGCCAGCTCGCCGGCCGCCGACCCACCTGGAGGTGACGGAATGCAGGTGCGACTACTCCGGTTCGGATCCATAGAGGTCGAGGGGCGGGAGTACGACAATGACGTCGTCCTCGAGGGCGGCCGGGTGCGAAAACGTAAGAAGAAGCCGTCGAAGCCGTACCGCGATGAGTTCGGGCATACCCCTCTGTCCGCTGACGAGGAGCTCCCCTGGGGCGGAGGCCGGCTGATCATCGGCACCGGCGCCTATGGCTCGCTACCGATCATGCCCCAGGTTCTCGAGGAGGCTCGTCGTCGGGGCGTAGACCTCACTGCCCTACCCACAGAGGACGCGTGTCGGCTGATTGCCAGCCTCGACCGGGATGAGGTTCACGCTGTGCTTCATGTCACCTGCTGACGGGCACGCCCACTCGTCGGGCTGCCTGCTCGACTCCGGCTTACTGTTGGTGCTCGGCTTCTGACGGGCGCTGGCCGTACTAGCCGCCTGCCACAGGCAGAGGGCCACGAGCAGGAGCCACACGATCAGCCCCGCCTGAGGCTTGTGTCGCGGGGAACGTCGATGCTAACCGGGCCGATTCTTATCCGCCCGCCTCCCCCAGGACTGGATCAGCGTGAATGTGGTGCCCCAGCGGCCAGGCTCGTTCAGCTCGACTTCCGCGTCATTGCGCAGCCGCTCCAGCTCGCCGGCACCCACCAACGAGAGCAACCGCGCTTCGAGGGCAGTGGCGAACTGAAGGGGCAGTCGCAGGTACGGATGCCCGGGCGGGAGCGCGAAGACCTCGGCTCTAACGTTTGCCTCGATGCCGAAGGTACCGAAGAGGTCCAGGTGCCTGCGTCCGGCGTCCCAATCACCCCCGGTCCGCCGGAACGCCTCCACGATCAGGGTGATCAGCTTCTCGAGCGCAGGTGCTGGAGGATTGAAGTGCCAGGAGGCGACGTCGGGGTCTTCCAGCACCACGGTGCCGCCGGGACGGACGAGCTGCAGGTACGTGGTCATCTGCTCCGGTCCGCGGCCCAGCGGTGTGATCTCGTATCGGGCGTGAACCAAGTCGAACGAAGCGGGCTCCAGGCTGGTAGCGAACAGGTCGTCCTTCACGAGCTTGACGTTTCCGAGACTCTCCTCGGCCACAAACTCATTGGCGACGGCAAGCATGGCATCGTCGATGTCCGTCCCCACGACCTGGCCATCAGGTCCAACCCACTCGCTGAGCACGCGCAGCCAACCCACCACGCCGCATCCGATGTCGACGGCACGGGCACCGCGACCGTCACCGATCTCCCCTAGAAGCCGGCGACCGCTGGGCTCCCACACCCGCGACTGGAGCTTGAGCCGCTCAAGCTCGGAAACTTGGCCCGCCAACAAATACTCCGTACTCATGGCATCTCCTCTCGCCCGTCCCTTCAGGGATCGGTCCCACACTCCGCTAATCCGTGACCGACACAAGTACCCGAAATGAACCTGCCGGCCCTGTCCCGCGCCGGGGAAGCTGCGCCAGCAAATGCGCTGGCCGGGCCAGCCACCAGCGGTTTAGAAACTGAACTCGTTCCAGCCGCTTCTGGGTGGCAGGCTGTGTGCGTGAGGACCTACGGGCAGTACTGCCCGATCGCTCGGGCGTCGGAGCTTCTGGGCGAGCGCTGGTCGATCATCATCCTGCGCAACATCCTCGTCGGCTGTCAGACGTTCAACGAGATCGCCGCCGGTGCCCCCGGCCTATCTCGCGGGCTGCTCTCGAGGCGGCTGCGGGAACTGGAGCGAGCCGGGGTTATCGAGATCCGCCACAAGCCGTATGGTCCGGGCTCGACATACGAACCCACCCCGGCAGGTCGGGAACTGTCGGAGGTCATGTTTGCCCTCGAGAACTGGGCCCGGAAGTGGGTAGAGCTGAAGCCCGAGCACGCTCATCCGGGTGTGGTGCTGTGGGTGTGGGCGAACTTTTTCCTGGACCGCGACCGCCTGCCTCGTCGCCGGGTGCTGGTCCGCTTCGAGTACCCCTCGCTCCCGGGGTCCGGCCGCCGGAGCTGGCTGCTGATCGAACGCGGCGACGCCGAATATTGTTTGAAGTACCCAGGCGGCGAAGAAGAACTGATCGTCGTGGTCAACGATCCTCTGGCGTTCGCCCGCTGGCACATCGGACAGATCGAATGGGGTGACGCCTTGCGCTCCGGGGCGATCGAGGTGAAGGGGCCTCCTGTGCTGGCCCGGGAGCTTCCGACCTGGAACCGCCGTGCCTGGGCGGGGGACGACCCACGGGCCCGATACGACGGATCAACCCAGCATCAACCCGCCCCGACGCCCGCGGCCAACTCCGCCTGATCCGCACCTCGTCCGCATCGTCGAGATTGCGCCTACCGATGCCGATGCCAGGAATACATCGACGGGCGTTTCGCTTCACATGGATAGCCGATCTATGCGACGGATGTCTCGACAGCCGTTCGAGCGTGCAACACAGGAGAGTTCGTGACTTCTACCATGACGACCACCGCAGATGGGGGCGCCCAGACAGCCACTGCCCGCGAGCGAGCCGACTTCTGGTTCGATCCGGCGTGCCCCTTCTGCTGGATCACCTCACGCTGGATCCTGGAGACCGAAAAAGTGCGCAGTATCGAGGTGCACTTCCATGTCATGAGCCTGGCCGTGCTGAACGAGGGCACCGACGTCTCCGAGGACTACCGGGAGAAGTTGCAGTCCTCTTGGGGTCCGGTCCGGGTGGCGGTCGCGGCCGCACAGTTCAAGGGAGAGCAAGTCCTCTCACCTCTTTACACCGCCATGGGCACTCGGATCCACAACCAGGGCTACCAGGACCTGTCCACAGTGATTGCCGAAGCGCTCGACGAACTGGGCCTACCGGGTGACCTGGCAGCCGCCGCCGAGTCGACTGAATATGACAACGCTGTCCGCGAGAGCCACCGTGCGGGGATGGAAAAGGTGGGCAAGGACGTAGGAACCCCAACGATTCACGTCAACGGCACCGCGTTCTTCGGACCGGTCATCACCCGGATTCCACGAGGTGAAGACGCCGGTCGGATTTGGGATGCCAGCGTGACACTGGCCGGCTACCCCTTCTTCTTTGAGCTAAAGCGTGAACGCAGGGACTCGTTGCATTTCGACTGAACCCAGGGAAGGCCGGCCTCACTACGGGCGAGGTACCTGGATGAGTCACTCTTCGATCGCCCCACCAATCGAGCGCAGGTGCTGTCGGAATGTGAGGTCTCGGCCAGATTGTCGCGCCACAATGTACTCCTCGAAGCGGGACTGGCTCCTGAAGCTGGTGCCGAGTTGCATGCGCGCCGCTTGGGCGCGTTCCGTGTCACGGATGTTGACTGCCAGATCCGCAACATCGCCGGCGCGATCCAGCGGCACAAATAGGACACCGTCGTCGTCTCCCACCACGAAGTCCTCGGCGGTGACGATGTGCTGGCCGCAGGCGGCCGCAGACAGAGCAAGCGAGTCCTGCGGATCAAGGCGTTGTGGACCGGCAGGCAATGCTCCCAAGCTGAATAATGGCAACCGGATGATGTGAAGTTCGGTGGTGTCGCGGTGCAAGCCCCAGATCACGATGCCAGACAGGCCGGCGTGGCTCGCCTCCAAAGTCACCAAGTCTCCGACGCAAGCTTCATCGTGGCGGCCGCTGTTGTCGGCTACCAAGACGTCGCCAGGATCCGATTTTTCGATGGCTTCGAGGAATACGTCGACGCTGCCGTAGTGCCGTGCCGGGCAGACGCGGCCAACCAGGTGCGTGCCGCTCCACAACGGCCGCGTACCGGCGGGGGCGCAGCGAACCGGAATACCGAGGCGCATGCACGCATCGGCGACATGCGGTGTAGTGAGGTCGAGGTAGGTGCTTTGAAGCTGTACTGGTTGCATTCCTCACTTCTCCTTGAGGCGGCCGGGTTGATTCTGGCTGCGCAGGTCACTGGGCAGGTCGTTGTGTCGGTTCGTCATCGCCAACGACTCGGATCCTTCAGGCACGCAGATCAGGGTCTGCTGGCCTGCGGCCACGAGCGACCGCTTCGAGCCCTGGAAGGCGAATACTTCTACTTGGCACACGGTGAGGGTTCGTCCTGACTTGAGGACTGTTCCCACGGCCTCGATGTGATCGCCGACGGCTGGTGCCAGGAGATTGATCTTGTACTCCACCGTGAGGACTGCGGTGTTCTCGGGGAACAAGGTGAACGCCGCATAACCGCCTGCGCTGTCGGCGATGGCGCTGGTGGCGCCCGCGTGGATGTAGCCGTGCTGCTGGTTGACTTCGGGCCGATTGGGCAACACGATGTGGACACATCCTCGCCCGATGTGTCCGAGGCGTGCGCCGAGATGCCGCATCAAGCCCTGGCGCTCGAAGCTGGCCTTGATGCGCGACTGGATCCTGAGGTGTGCCTGTTCTGGTTGCCTCTCGTCTTCCATTGCTCTCCTCGTACCAATGGGCTGCCTTTCTTTACCATTTCGGCGCTCTCTGGTGAAGTCGGCGTCTAGCCCATCAGCTGTTCCGCCAACAGCGCCACACCGATCACGATCATCGCGGTACCGGAGAAGCGGGTCACCGCACGGGTCGCGGCGGGCCGTGCCCGCAGTACCCGCCGGGCAGCGGTGCCCACTCCGATGTAGACCGCGGCGCAGCTGGCCACATGTACCAGCCCCAACACCACGATCTGCGCTGCGATCGGCCAAGCCGCGTCCGGGTCGGTGAACTGCGGCAGCAGCGCCAAGAACAGCAAGAACACCTTCGGGTTGAGCCCGCTGATCCCGGCGCCCTTCGCCGCATGCCGCAGCCACGACCCGGCCGGCTCCGTGGTGTGGGCCTGCGGCGCGGCCGGGTGAGCGAGCATGCCAATTCCCAGCCACAGCAGATAGAGAGCGCCTAACGCCGTCAGCACGGTCAAGACCAGCGGCGACCGGGCCACCAGCGCGCCCACCCCGGCCGCCACGACCGCGGTCGCCGTCAGATGCCCAACCAGCAGCCCACCCACCGCCGGCAGCACCACTCGATGCCGAAGCCCGGCCGCGATCGCGTACGCCCAGTCCGCCCCCGGGGTGATCACGAAGAGGAAAGACACCGCCCAGAACGCGGCCACCGTACCGCCCGCCATGACCATCTCCTTGGCTTGGGCCGAGTCTCGATAGACGCTTGGCCACCTAAGCGAGAAAGACTAGGTGAAAACGGCCCGAAAGTGTTTCCAAATATTCTCGAGATCACGCGGTGTTCTGGAAGAATCATGAATGTGGACCCAGTAGATCGACAGATCCTTGCCGAACTCCAACAGGACGGGCGCTTAACCCTCACCGAACTCGCCGAGCGAGTCGGTCTCAGCCTCTCACCCTGCCACCGCCGCCTGCGCGCCCTGGAACGCTCCGGCGCTATCAGCGGCTACCACGCAGCCCTCGACGCCAACGCTCTCGGCCTGACCTTCGAGGCTCTGGTCTTCGTCACCATGCGCGGCGGAGACCGCGCCACCGTCGACGCATTCGAACGGGCTGTCGCCGCCATCCCCCATGTCCAACAAGCCCAACGGCTCTTCGGCGAGCCCGACTACCTTCTGCGCGTCATCACCGCCGACTTGCCCGCCTTCCAAGAGTTGTACGACTCGCGCCTCGCCACCCTCCCCGGCGTCCAACGCCTCAGCTCCACCCTCGTCATGAAGGGTGTCGTCGAGAACCGACCCTTGCCTCTGTAACCGGCACCAGCGCGGCGTCCTCAGTGCGCGCCGTGGCCAAGCCGGCGACCCAGCCGTGGGCGCCGGGCGGTCGGCTGAAAGAATCTTGAAGCCGGATGACGAAAGGAGGGTCCGCCGTACGACGCGCTGACGATACAGCCACCAGCGAAGGAGACGATGAGATGAGTAAGGTCACCACCGGCGGCACGATGTCGCTCGACGGCTACATCGCCGGGCCAGAAGAAAGCGGCTTCGATCTGCTGTTCCAGTGGTACGGCAACGGCGACGTCGAGATCCCATCGGCCAGTCCCGACGCGCCGCCGCCCCGCATCTCCGCGGCGAGCGCGGAGCTGATCAAGCCCGAGTGGGAGAACACCGGCGCGCTGGTCGTCGGCCGGCACCTCTACGACATGACGAACGCCTGGGGCGGGCGCCACCCGATGAACGTGACCACGGTCGTGCTCACCCACCGGCGCCCCGACGACCGTCCCGAGGATGACGAGAACTTCGTCTTCGTCACCGACGGCATCGAGGCGGCGGTGGCAAAGGCGAAAGAGCTGGCCAGGGACAAGAACGTCGCTGTCAACGGCGGGCAGATCGCCCGGCAGTGTTTGGAGGCCGGGCTGCTCGACGAGGTCGGCGTCGAGCTGGTGCCGGTCGTGTTGGGCGGGGGTACGCCGCTGTTCGCCGAGCTCGCCGCCACGCCGGTGCAGTTCGAGGGGCCCGTCGCGGTGGTCGAGGGCACCGGCGTCACGCACCTGCGCTACCGGGTCAAGAAGTAGGCCTCCAACAACCGGGGCGCCGCGGCCGCCCGGTAGCCCCGGGACATTCGCCATGCACCTGCTGGGGCTCCTACACCGGCCGGCCCTGCGCCGCGCACCGAGTGCCTGTCTTGGTACCACGTCGCTGCTCGATGCCCCAGCCCTCCACGGCGAAGTGTCGGGCATGTGCCACACCGCCCACAGCGGTGCCACATACAAGGTGAGTTTCAACGGGTGGTACCGGTACTGCCAGTGATGCTGGATGAACCCGGTGAACCCGATCTCCTCGGCAAGTTGGAACAACACCAGTTTGCAGCAGAAAGACAGCGGCGACCTCGGCCAGCGCTCGCGGCCAGCCACCGGAGGGCAGGCGAGGACCGGACGACGTGCCACGCCTCGAACCATTGAGGACGACGCGGTCATGACACGACGATCTCAGGGGGAAGGATGATCGTACGATCTCCCGGCGATCGATCTCTAATCCGAAAATGGACGTAACCAGGCAGATACCTGGGTGTCGAGGGACGCTCAGGCTGCGGGTTCGAGGGTGACCTTGTAGCCGAGGGCTTCGAGTTGGCGGATGTGGTTGCGTCGCTTGGCGAGGGTGTTGACGCGGCGGTCGTAGTAATCGGCGCCGAGCTCGCGGAAGCGAGTGTCGGGGTCGGCGAGGAGGTGCCAGATGATCACCAGGATCGATCTGCCGACGGCGACGATGGCTTTCTTTTTGCCTCGTCGTCGGGCGAGGCGTCGGTAGCGGGTGCCGAGGAAGGTGTCGGTCCGGCCGGCATTGACCGCGGCTTCGCCCAGAACGCGGGCGAGGTAGCGGTCACCGTGTCCAGTCGAGCCGTTGCCCTTGGTTTTGCCGGCTGAGGAGTTGATCCCCGGTGCGAACTTCGCCCACGACGCGAGGTGCCCCGGGGTGGGGAACCGGCTCATGTCCAAGCCGATCTCGGCGATGATGACAGCGGCCACATCCGGCCCGACCCCGGGGATCTCATCAAGCCGGGCGACCGCGTCAGCGAAAGGGGCCAGGTGGTCCCCGATCTCGGCCTCGATCGCGGCAATGTCGGCGCTCGCCGCATCGATCCGGGCCAGCATCCGTGACAGCAAGAACCGGTGATGGTCGTCGAAGGTGCCCAGCGGCAGGCCCGCGAAGGCTTCCTCCAACCGCGGGATCTTGACCCGCATTCGGGCCCGGGCCATCGCGGCCAGCACCTGGGGGTCGCGCTGTCCGGCGATCAAGGCCGCCAGCATCGCCCGGCCGGAGGCGCCGAAGATGTCGGAGGCGACGACCGACAGCTTGATGCAGCCGTCCTCGAGCAGTTTCTCGACCCGGTTCTTCTCCGCGGTACGGACCCCGACCAGATCAGCCCGATACCGCGTCAGGTCCCGCAGCCGGCGAATGTCGACCGGCGGGACGAAGCTGGGCCGCAGCATCTGCCGCTCGGCGACCTTGCACAGCCACACCGCATCCAGCCGGTCTTCTCCGAACTAGGAAACGATCTTGAAATGGATCGGGATTGGTTAGTCAGTTAGGCATCGTTCGGGCGTGGTGGGTTCGTGCTGGTGCGGCCCGCGGCGTCGGTGAAGGTGGGGATGCCGAGCTGGACGGTCTGGGTTC
>DASUYM010000146.1:0-10497 GCA_036377435.1 Propionibacteriaceae bacterium | reverse complement strand
ATTGATGAATGCCGTGACCGAACGTCAGGTGAGCCTGCGGCTGCCGGGTTACGTCGAACACGTCCGCGTCGGCCATGAAGTCGGGGTCCCGATTGGCCGATGGCAGCGACACCATTGCCACGTCGCCTGCCCGGATGGGCTGGCCGCCGATCGTCATGTCGTTGGTGACGATCCTTGGTGTCCCGCTGTGCACGATGGTGAGGTAGCGCAAGATCTCCTCGACGGCGCTGCTGGTCAACTCCGGATGGTCACGGACCAGCGCGAGCTGGTCGGGGTGCTGCAAGAGCAGCAGAGTGCCCAGCCCAATCGTGTTCGCCGTCGTCTCGTGGCCGGCAACCAACAGAATGTTGCCGATCCCGATCAGCTCCGCGTCGCTCAGATCGTCCGCGTGATCGCGGATCAGCATTCCGAGTATGTCGTCGCCCGGCTGCTGACGCTGCCGTTGTACCAGGGACTCCATGTAGGCGTTCATCTCGCGGGCGTTCTGTGCTTGCTGCTGGAGCGTCACCGAGACGTCCAGCATGGTGTCGCTGCGGCGTTGGAAGTCGGCCCGATCATCGAACGGAACCCCGAGCAGCTCACAGATCACCAGCGACGGCACTGGAAGCGCGAACGCGCGCATCAGGTCGGTTGGCGGCCCTGCCGCTTCCATCTCGTCCAGGAACCTCGTCGCAATCTCCTTGATGTGCGGGCGTAAGGCGGCCAGCCGGCGCATCGAGAACTCCTTGGTCAGCATCCGGCGGATCCGAGTGTGATCGGGCGGATCGAGCGAGATGAGAAAGCCGGGTTGCGCGGCGACCGACTCCGAGTGGCCGAGGGAGTTGCTGGTATCTCGGCTGGATAAGAACTCCCGCACATCGGCGTATCTGGTGATGAGCCACATCGTCAGGAATCCGCCGGTCGGATGCGGCTGTTGCATCCCGAAGACTGGTTGCTCGGCGCGGATCCGCGCCAACTCGGGTGCTGGGTTGATCGGATCGTCCGGATCCCGATGTGAACGCGGCCAAGACAGCGGTTCAGACGAGGTCGACATACGCACAGACAACACCCCGGGATCAAAGCAAGACGACCTGGGTCCGTCAGTGCACGTACCCGCGGGAACGATCTCGAGCCGAACTGGCCTTCGACGTGAGCTCCCAAGACGCCTGCGGGGCAACCGCACTCTGCAACCCGCGCGTGCGGTGCTGGCCTGGCAATCAAGGGTTTTAGGCACTTGCCAGTAGACTGCTGACGTTCGAGCGATGATGGTCGTCTTTGACTACCGTGCGCGTACGACGCGCCCGCCGCGCGAACCATGAACTTTCAACAAGCATTAAGGCAGATTCTGAGTACAGTCACACATGAGGCCCGACCGGCCCCGATTGCTCCCATGACCCAGCTCCCACCGACCACCTTCGCCAATCTCGGGGTGATCGACGCCATCGTGCAGGCCCTCGATCAAGTCGGCATCAGCACACCCTTTCCGATTCAGGCGATGGCCATTCCCATTGCCCTGACTGGGGCCGACATGATCGGTCAGGCGCGTACGGGTACGGGTAAGACCTTGGCGTTTGGCATTGCTCTGCTGCAGCGGATCGTAGTTCCGGGTGAGCGCGACTACCCCCAACTCGCCAAGCCCGGTGCTCCGCAAGCGCTTGTGGTGACGCCCACACGGGAGTTGGCAAGCCAGGTCGCTTCCGATCTTGCAGTCGCGGCAACCCACAGACACGCCAGGGTGCTCACGGTTTACGGTGGCGTCGGCTACGACCATCAGCTCAGCACCCTGAGCCGGGGTGCCGATGTCGTGGTAGGCACGCCTGGCCGCCTGCTCGATCTCGTCGACCGTGGCGCACTCGATCTTGGCCATATCAAGGTGCTCGTGCTGGATGAAGCCGACAAGATGTTGGATCTGGGATTCCTGCCCGATGTGGAGCGAATCTTGGCTGATACGCCTGAGCTGCGTCAGACGATGCTGTTCTCAGCCACCATGCCCGCGGAGATCGTCACCCTCGCCCGTCGCCACATGCGTCATCCAGTCAACATCCGAGCCGAGTCCGCTGGTGACACCACCACCGTTCCGGCCACGGCGCAGTTCGCCTATCAGGCTCATGAGCTGGACAAACCTGAAGTCGTTGCCCGCATCCTGCAGGCCGAGAACTGCACCCGCGTGATGATCTTCTGCCGAACCAAAAGGTCGGCGCAGCGATTATCCGATGATCTTGTCGACCGCGGTTTCGCTGCGACGTCGATCCACGGCGATCTGAACCAGTTCGCAAGGGAGAAGGCCCTGCGACGCTTCCGGGAAGGACAGATCGACGTCCTGGTGGCCACCGACGTTGCCGCTCGAGGAATCGACGTCGAGGGCGTCAGCCACGTGATCAACTATCAGTGCCCCGAGGACGAGCAGGTGTATGTGCACCGAATCGGCCGTACCGGGCGGGCCGGAGCGTCCGGAATCGCGATCACCTTCGTTGACTGGGCCGATCAGACGCGATGGAAGGTGATCAACAACACCTTGGGCCTGCCATTCGAGCAACCTGAGGAGACCTACTCCACCTCACCGCACCTCTACCACGATCTGGGAATCGATCCTGCAGCCAAGGGCAGGATCGCACGCAGCGGATCACGGACCGCCGATCGGCCCGATGGGTCGGGTCCCTCCAGCTCAGCCCGCACGCGGCCTCGTTTGGACCCCACCCGCACCCGGCGTCGGCTACGCAATGGCGTCGCTGTGGAACGGAAGAGGGCCGAGACGCGCTCACGCGATCACCGGATTTCCGGCGACTGAACCGGCGTACGATCGCCGCCTTCGGGCTGATCTCGAACTAGCGAGCCAGTCCCAGAGGTTTCCCGACCACCACGAGAATCGCCGGCACCATGGTGGCGCAGTCCAATGCCATTGGCGGCCATTGGGAATTTGCCAAGATCGCCGCAACGGGACTGCACGTGCTGGCAACATGCGCCTGGCTCGGCGGGCTGGTCGCCTTGGCAGCAGTCCTGATCCCGGGAGAGAAACTCATTGAGCTGGACCAGCTCATCCCGAGGTTCTCAAAGGTCGCCCAGCTGAGTGTGGTCACGCTGGTAGTCACGGGGGTCGTACATGCCCTGGCGGTCGCCGGTGGCGTCTCGGAGCTGGCCGGCTCCCGATACGGCCTGGTCCTGCTGATCAAGGTCACTATCTTCGGGCTGATGCTGCTGATGGGCAACCAAGGTCGCAAGTACGCGATCCGGGCGGCGTTCCGGCAGCAGCATCAGCCACCGGATGTGCCAGCGAGAATCGGCGGCGTCTCGACGCTGGCCGTGGCAATGGGGGCAGAACTCTGCATCGCATTCGTCATCTTGTCCACGACCGCGCTTCTGGTCATGGTGGCGCCCCATCCGTAGGCCCGGCCAGCGCGCGACCTGAAATCAACGACGTCACTCAAGGGAGGTGCGCCTCAGGTACCGATGAGGTCACAGGCGCTTCGGCCTGTGGTTGGCGGAGCTATGGTCGACACATGCGCGGCTTTCGACGCCGCAGGCCGGCGCCGGCTACGGCGGTCGAGCAGCCTGGAGGGACGGGCCAGATCCTGGCTGGGCCAACCGGCCCGCCGGATGATCCGCGGGCTGCTATGCGCCGGATCGCTGCGGAGGCAGTGATCCTTCAGGATGAAGCCGAGGCGGTCATTCGGGGCGCGCGGGCTCGGGAGGGCCTCGGCTTCTTGGCACCACGCGGCGGACCGCTCGTTCGACGATTCTTCAGCCTCCGGGACCTGCTTCCGAGGGCATGCGACGACCCAGCCGACGATGAGCGGCGCCGCCAATTGGACGCGATCCTGCACCACCACGCCCTGGCGGTGTGGGTTGCCCTAGACCTGCTTGCTTATGAATGGCGATCGGAGAGGATCGCTTGCCAGCTGGACGCGCTTGACGGGCTTGGCGCCCCGGCCGTTCAGCTCGACCAGCTCTATGCCGAGCTAGCGGGACGGTCAACTGATCACCACGCCGAGGCATTCAGGGCCAGCTAATCCACACGCGCTTGGCTGCCCTCGTGATATCTCACTGAGCATGCCGTGCAGCGTGTGCCAGCCGCCGCTGCATCTCGTTGAAGACCATAGGGTCGGTCGTATTGCACCCAAGATCATGATCAAGTTTCCCCGTGCCGTGATAGTCGCTGGATCCGGTAGCCAGCAGCCCAAGGCGGTCAGCCAACGTACGCAGCTGGCGGCGCGTGTCGGAATCATGATCTTGATGATCGACTTCGACGCCGTCCAACCCGTGATCACGGACGAGGGCCTCCAGTACCCTCGGCGGGAGCACGTGCTCGCGGCCCCTGCCCCACGGGTGGGCGATCACTGCAAGGCCGCCCGCCTCGTGCACCAGGTCGATGCCGCGATCCACCTCGATCGTGTAGCGGTGAACGTGCGCTGGCCCACCGTCGGCCAGAAAGCGATCGAATGCCTCCTGCCGATCGCGAACATGACCCGCCTTGATCAGCGCGTCAGCGATATGTGGGCGACCCACCGAGGGACTGTCGCCGACTTGAGCCATCACCTCTGCTTCGCTCACCGGCACACCAAGCTCCCCCAGCTTCGCGAGAACTCCGGCCAGCCGGCCCAGCCGGCCGTCGCGGACTCGAGCCATCTCAGCTGCCAGGCCAGGACTCGCCGGATCAGTACCGTACGCCAAAACGTGCACACTGCTGCCGCGACGCGAGCAGGAGAGTTCCATCCCGCGCATCACCTGGACCCCCAGCCGTTCCCCCTCCGTCACGGCCTCGTCCAAACCGTCGAAGGTGTCGTGATCAGTCAGCCCAACGACGTCGAGCCCGACTGCCCAGGCCTTACCCACCAGCTCAGATGGAGTATCCGTCCCATCGGAGACCAAGGAGTGCGTGTGCAGGTCGATCCGCATATCTCAGACCTATCACGCTACGCCGAACCGCACCGGATCCTGCTCGCGCCTCCCCGAACTCCGGGCCTACCTCGAAAGCAGACGGCGCACAACCCGCAGCCCCACCGACATCCGCGCGAGATCGGCGCGGCTGCCTGTGATGGAGCGCAGTGTCTTCACGGACTCGGGTACGGCGGCGTTGGACTTCTCCCAGCCAATGACGACATCGCGAGGGCTCTTGGTCGCGGCCCCGTTCGTGTTCAGGACCTCGGCTGTGAGTTGGGCATGCACCGCATGCAGGTCGTCGCGCAAACCGGCCCGAGCCATGGTCTGCCACCGGTCGTCGCGCGGTAGCTCGATGATCCGTGCGAGCAGCCTGTCGAGACCGAGCCGTTGACCGAGCGTGAAATGCAACTCGGCCACCTTCAGCACGTCAACATCGGACTGCGACGCGGTCTGCACGATGGTCAGTGCCGCGTACGCCGGAGGCAGCGCCGCCATCGCCCTGGCCAACTCATCCGGTACATCCGCCACCTGATAGCTCTTGAGCCGCTGCTCAAGTGCGTCCTTATCGCGCCCGGTCAAGATGTCCGGCAGGGCCTGCCGAACCCCCTGGACACCATCAGAGAACTGCGCAACTGCGGCGCCAATGTCGATAGGGTGATGCCGGTTATTGATCAGCCAGCGGGTGGCTCGCTCCACGACGGTACGCACGGCCATCCGCAGCGTCGTCTGCATCTGCGCATCGATCCGGTGATCAAGTGCAGCAATGGCCTTGTCGAGATCAACGGCACCTAAGATTGCGCGAGCGGCGATCTGCGCCCGGATCACGTCTGGTGCTCCGGCACCAGTCTCGTTCGACAGGCGGTGGAAACAGGTAATGCCAGATTCATTCACGAATTGGTTGAGCACCACCGTGGCGATGATCTCCCTATACAGCCGGTGCTTTCGCATCTGATCGGCGTAGCGCTCCCGCAACGCGCTCGGGAAATAGTTGATTAAGCGGCCATTCAGATACGGATCATCAGGCAGATCCGAGGCCAAGATCTCGTCCTCGAGAACGATCTTGGTGTAGGCGAGCAGGGTCGCAAGCTCTGGCGAGGTGAGTCCCTTGTGGTTACTGCGCCGGATCTCCATCGCCTCGGTAGATGGCAAGAACTCAAGTTCCCGATCGAGCAGCCCGCGGCTCTCCAACCGTTCCATCCAGTCTTCGTGCACGCCGGCCATTGATACCGACTGGTAGACGGCGTTGGCCAAGGCAAGGTTTTGACCGTAGTTGTCCGCCAGCACCAGTTCGGCAACCTCGTCAGTCATCGAGGCCAACAACTCGTCACGGTCCGGCGGCGAGAGCCGACCGCCAGCCACCTCCCCGCTCAGTAGGATCTTGATGTTGACCTCCTGATCGGACGTGTCGACTCCAGCAGAGTTGTCGATGAAATCAGTGTTGATGCGGCCGCCCCTATCGGCGTACTCGACACGGCCGAGCTGGGTCAGGCCAAGATTCCCGCCCTCGGCTACGCACTGGGTGCGCAACTCGCAGCCGTCGACGCGGAGCTCATCATTGGTTTTGTCGCCGACGTCGTCGTTGGTCTCCGTCACCGCCTTCACAAAAGTTCCGACGCCGCCGTTCCACAGCAGGTCGACAGGTGCCCTGAGGCAGGCCTTGATCAGCTCGGCAGGCGTCAGCGCCTCGACCGACTTGTCGATGGCAAGGGCGTCCCGCATCTGCTTGGTGATCACGATGGACTTCAGAGTGCGTGGAAACACTCCCCCGCCCTCGGAGAGCACGCTCGTGTCGTAATCCGCCCAGCTCGAGCGGGGCAGCGCGAACAGCCGGGCACGTTCCTGCCAGCTGCGCACCGTATCCGGCTCAGGATCGATCAAGATGTGCCGATGGTCGAATGCCGCCACGAGTTTGATGTGGTTGCTCAGCAGCATTCCATTGCCGAAGACGTCACCGCTCATGTCACCGATTCCGACGCAGGTGAAGTCAGAGCGCAGGGGATCGACGCCCATCTCGCGGAAGTGCCGGCGCACGGACTCCCAGGCGCCTCGAGCCGTAATGCCCATGGCCTTGTGGTCATAACCGGCCGAGCCGCCGGAGGCGAACGCGTCGCCTAGCCAGAATCTCGAATCGACAGAGATCTTGTTGGCCACGTCAGAGAACGTGGCAGTCCCTTTGTCCGCCGCAACGACCAGGTAGGGATCATCACCGTCGTATCGGACGACATCGTCTGGAGGCACCACCGCGCCGTCGACGATGTTGTCGGTGACGTCAAGCAGGCTGGAAACGAAGAGCTGGTAGCACGCAAGACCCTCGGCCATCCAGCCTTCCCGATCCCTTGGCTCCGGCAACCTCTTGCAGTAGAAGCCACCCTTGGCCCCGACGGGGACGATCACGGTGTTCTTCACCATCTGGGCTTTGACTAGGCCAAGGATCTCGGTACGGAAATCCTCCGCACGGTCGGACCATCGCAGACCGCCGCGTGCCACCCGGCCAAAGCGCAGATGAACACCCTCCATCCGGGGCGAATAGACGAAGATCTCGAACTCCGGACGAGGCTCTGGCAGCTCCGGGATCTCACGCGGCAGCAGCTTCAGGGCGATCGCGTGTCGCCCGGTGACATAGAAGTTGGTTCGGATCACTCCTAGCATCACCATCAGGAACGACCTCAAGATTCGATCATGATCAAGGCTGGAGACATCGTTGAGTGCCTTCTTGATATTGGCGACGAGCTCGTTCGTCGCCCCGGCGCGAGCCTTGACGTCTAGGCCGGACTGGGGATCAAAACGAGTTCGGAAAAGTTGGATGAGCTGCCGGGCAATGTCCACGTTGCTGCTCAATGCCTGGGCGAAATAGCTCTGGCTATAAGTGATGCCAACCTGGCGGAGGTAGCGGCCGATGGACCGCAGCACGGTCACGTCACGCCAGTCGAGATCAGCCCCCATGACCAACGCGTTGTATCTATCGGGCTCGCTGTCGCCGATATAGGAGGCCGAGAAGGCCTCCATGAACCGCTGACGTGCCTCGAGTGTCCAACGGGTACGGACAGCATGGGCACCACCAGGCACCCGCACGCCGAAGTCGTAGATGAACGCCCGTTGGTCCTTTCCAATGGCCAGCTCGTACGGTCGCTCGTCGATCACGTCGATGCCGAGCAGGGATAGGTGCGGCAAGATCTTCGATAGTGAGAGGGACGCCTCGCGCCGGAAGATCTTCAGCCGCAGCTCCGCCTCGTCGTCAGCGCGATCCGGGACGTACATCGCCATTGACATGTCGTGGTTGTCTTCAAGATCGAGCACCGCGCTCAGGTCCTTGGCGGCCTGCTGTGGGGTGTAGTCCTCCTTATAGCCCTCGGGCAGCCCACCTGCCAAGGTCGCAAGCCGATCTGCGTTGTCTAGACCGACCAGGACGTCGGCAAACTCGTCGTCCCAGGAGCGGGTTGCCATGGTCAACTCGCGCTCGAGGGAGCGCACGTCCACCTCACTCAATGCCTCACCAATCGGCATCCGGACCACGAAGTGGAGCCGCGCGAGGACGGACTCGGTGACGCGCGCCGTGTACTCGATGGAAGCTCCGCCGAGAGCACCCAGCAGGATGTCTTGCATCCGCTTGCGCACTGAGGTGGTGTAGCGGTCCCGCGGGAGAAAGACCAGGCAGGAGAGATAGCGCCCGTACGCATCGCGCCGGACGAACATTCGGACCTGACGGTGCTCCCTGAGGTGGGCGACCTTCTCCACAATGGACGCCAGCTCGGGCACCGGGGTCTGGAACAGCTCATCGCGCGGATAGTTTTCGAGCACGTCCATGATGGCCTTGCCGCCATGGCTGGACTCGCTGTAGCCCGAGCGTTTGATGACTGCAGCGGCCTTCTGCCGCAGCACTGGTATCCGGACCACGCTTTCTGAGTACGCCGAGGAGGAGAACAATCCGAGGAACCGCCGCTCACCGATGACACGTTGCTCACGGTCGAAGACGCGAAAGGCGATGTAGTCGAGGTAGACCGGACGGTGTACTCGGGACTTCTGGTTGTCCTTGGTAATGATCATCAACTCGGGCTTGACGGGGGGCAGTGGGATCGCGTGGAAGGTCCCAGGAGGGTCCTGGTCCGCGCGCAAGATGCCGAGACCTGTCCCCGGACGAACCTTGAATTGGATGCCTGACTGATCACTCAGCACGTCGTATTCGCGGTAGCCGAGGAAGGTGAAGTGATTGGCGTTCAACCAGCTCAGCAGCTCGCAGGCCAGGGCTGCCTGTTCGGCATGGCCGGCGATGAACGCAGGATCCTTCAGCATATCGATAGTGTCTTCGGACCTGGTGATCATTTTCTGCCAGTCCTGGACCGCGTCCTCAACCAACCGCAGAACCTCCAGCAGCCCGTGTTCCAGATCCGACACCAGCGAGTCGCGGTGGTCCGGGCGGGAGGGAGGGATGATCTCCAGATGCATCCAGGATTCGGGAATGACACTTGGATCGCGGTCGGCCTCGCTGACGCTGACGATGCCACGCAAGTTGCCCTGGACATCGCGCCTTACCAGGAATTGCGGATGGAACACCTCGCGGATGCTCCATCCCTGACGCAACACCTCCATGGTGACCGAGTCCACGAGGAAGGGCCGGTCGTCGGTGACGATCTGGACCACAGTCGCGCCACCGGCGGTCCAGCCGTCATCGTTCTGGCTCGGCGTCCGAATGGTGATGACCGCGCGAGAAGCGGGCCGGTGCATCGCTGCTCTGTAGTGACTTTCGACCAGCCCGAGGAGATCCTCGACGCTGCGCTCGTCAACGTCGAGGGCGTCGACATGCCGGAAGTAGTGATTGAGAAAGATCTGGACAGCGTCCGGGTCCTGACCCAGCTCAGCGGCAATCTTCGCCCCGCGAGCGGCTACCTGAGCGATCTTCTCGGTCTTCTCTTGCTCGAGCTCCACCTCGAAAGTAGTCACGTGTACCGTCCGATCATCCCCGCCGCACCCCGCTGTGCTGCTATCTCCGACATTAGCCCGCATTTGCGCGCTTCCCCCGTCGCCTGGGATGCGATGATCGGACGGAAGGCGATCCTCGGACACTGCTCGGGCGGGCGTAGCAACTTGAGATGCTTGCTCGGGCGGGCGTAGCAACTTGAGATGCTTGAAACCCAGCACTGCCTGAGGCACTCGTAAAACCCACCGACACGAGGCCTGGCTTGCCCGAGCAGCGCACGAGGCTCGCCGTGAGTCGCGTCGAGTCCACGACGATCGCCACAGTGGTGACATCATGAGCGCCATGGACATCTCGAGCCACCTCGACTTTGCCGCCACGCCCGCTGAGGTGTACGCCATGATGACCGATCAGAAGTACCTGGAGGAAGTCTGCGTCGCCAGCGAGTCGCGGAGCTACCACGTCACGGTGGACGGCTCGATAACCAGGACGTCACGAACCTTGCCGGCGCCCGATTCGGCTGCGAGATTCACCGGACCTCAGCTCACCGTCAATGATGAAATTGTCTGGGGCGACCCAGCGTCGGACGGCTCGCGGACCGGCGCCGTGACCATGACCGTGCTTGGCCAACCAGTTAATTTCAGGGGAAAGCTTGAGATCTCGCCGGGAGGTCGGGGCAGCGTCGTCGATATCAGTGGCGAATTGAAGGTCGCGATCCCGCTGCTGGG
>DASUYM010000145.1:0-2595 GCA_036377435.1 Propionibacteriaceae bacterium | reverse complement strand
TAGCTTTCCTTCAGCCCCGGCGGCCGGAGGCGGGTCGCCCAGCGCTCTGTTCGCCGCTCGAAAGGAACACCCGTGGGACGTTCAGCATTGAGCTTGCTCGCGAGTCTCTCCTGCGTCTGTGTGCTGGGCGCCGGTTGTGGGAGCATGCAGTCGCCCGGTAGCGAGGCGTCCAGCGGCGTACCCAGCAACTCCATTCCGAGCGCATCCCCGACGAAGGTGAAGCCGGCAGCCGACTCCGACTTCGATCCGAAGAACTTCAACCACCCACTCGAGATCACCAATCAGTACTTCCCGATGGCCCCGGGGACCCGGCTGCATTGGAAGGGTCACGCCTTCGACGAAGATGACGGCAGCCGAATTGAGCGAGAGATCGACTTCACAGTCAGTGACCTCACCAAGGTGATTGACGGAGTGCAGACCCGCGTGGCGTGGGAGCGCGACTACAGCGATGGGGAGATGGAGGAGGTCGAACTGACCTACCACGCCCAGGATGACTCTGGGACGGTCTGGTATTTCGGCGAGTACTCCGAGGAGCTCGACAACGGTAAGATCGTCGACTCGCCCGCCTGGCTGGGTGGCCAGCAGAAGGCGCGGCCGGGCATCACCATGCAGGCCCAGCCTGCCACGGGTACCAAGGACTACGCCGAGGGCTGGGGTCCGGCGGTGGAGTGGAATGACCGCGCCAAGGTCGATCAGGTGGGTATCTCGAACTGCGTACCAACAGGCTGCTACCACGACGTCGTGGTGATCGCCGAGTTCAACAACGATGAGCCCGGGAAGACTCAACTCAAGTACTACGCGCCAGGCGTCGGCGGTATCCGCACCGGCTGGCGCGGCAAGAACGAGAAAGAGCGCGAGGAGCTGGAGCTGACGTCGCGGGCCACATTAAGTGACGCGGAACTGGCTAGCGTAGACAAGGCAATGTTGGCTGAGGAGAAGCGGGCCTATTCGCGGCGCCCGCAGGTGTTCGGGCCGACCGCGCACATGGAGAAGGGCTGAGCCGAACCTGGGCGCTGGAGCTACCGAGCCAGATTCGCTTGGCCGAGCTCCACTGACGACATAGAGATGACCCGGCGCAGCAGCCCGGCAGCTCGCACAAGTGTCACTTTCGAGTCGCCCCCGTCGCCATTCGAAGCGGGGGACAAACTGAGGGGCTCCCGGGCTGAACGGAGGTGGTACCACCTGCACGTCCTAGCACTCCAACGACGCCACGCAGCCCGTCCTTGCGCCTCCCGGGCCACCATGGCATGGAAGAGGTCAAGGGTTCGAGTCCCCTAAGCTGCACCCTTCAGCACCCTAGCCAGGCGGCTTTTCGTCATCAGGCTCGAGGCCTTGTGACGCGTCAGTCTTACTTCTGCTTACCAATCTGCTTACCAACGTCCGCGAGCCTTCGTCGTCGGGGAAGAGGGCATCCATTGCGGCCGCCCCGCGGGTCAGGATCGGTCGTAGCTCCTTGCGGTATACGTGTTCGGTGACGCGGGTGTTGGCATGGCCGACGAGGTGGGCGATGTCTTCGATCGGCATTCCTGAGCTGGATAGCAGCGATAGGCGGCCACACTGGTCGGCGCTGAGGAGAGCTCAACGTGGAGCGCCCGCCCGGTCGGTCCGTTGGATCCTTGACGGCATCACCTGGAAGCGGTCCGATCCGTGGCTGACCAGCTTCCTCGACGGCTCGGCTGACGGCCCGGGATCGCTGCTGGGGTTGACTCCTGGCCGCACCGGCAGCTGCGTTAAGGAGTGGCTGGCCGAGCAGACGCCAGCATTCCGGGCCGCGATTGAGATCGTGGTGATCGATCCGTCGGCGCCGTACGCCTCCGGAATCCGGGCCGCGCTGCCGAACGCGCTGATCGCGGCCGACTAGTGGCATCTGGTCGCCCTGGCGAACCAGATGCTCACCGAGGTTCGGCAACGCGTCACCCGGGACCTGCTCGGCCGCCGCGGCACCGTCGCCGACCCGATCTGGGTCAACCGGCGGCTGCTCCTGACCGGTGCCGAACACCTCAGCGCCAAGCAATGGAAACGGCTCGGCCAGATGCTCGACCACTGTGACCCGACCAAGGAAATCGGCGCCGTCTGGGCTGTCAAGGAACGTCTCCGGATGCTGCTTGCCGAGCGCAAACCGTCCAGGATCCGGCGGCGCCGGGCCGAGTTCTACGAGGCCGGGATCGGCACCAACATGGACGAGACCACCCGGCTCGCCCGGACCATCCAGACATGGTGGCGGCGCTCCTGGTCGCGCTCACCACGAGGTGTCCAACGCTCGCACCGAAGGATTCAATCGGGTGATCAAGCAGACCAAGCGGATCGGCTGCGGCTATCGCAACATGATCAATTACCAGCGTCGTATCCTGAGCCACATTGCGGTCACCCGACCGCACAGATCAGCAGCATGAACGGGACCACCCCCGCTTAAGTTCGTAGAGATTCCCTAACGGTTGTCAAGAGGTCGAAAAGGGTTCTGGTGGTGGGCATGGCAATCGCGCCGTTCCTCCGCTGCTTGATTGTGGGCCGGCGTTCGTTGAGGTCAACGTCGTTCGTCCTGCGATGGTCATCTGCGATGCCCGCCGGGCGGGCGCTCCACGTTGAGCTCTCCTC
>DASUYM010000144.1:0-3474 GCA_036377435.1 Propionibacteriaceae bacterium | reverse complement strand
TGGGTACGCTTCGCTGGCAACTTCGTCAACCTCAGCACACCTGTCGGTTTGGCCGTTGCCCGGATCGGCCAGGCCACCATCAAACGCGGACCGCGCGGGCTGTTTCTCGGGGAGGGCTACCGCCTCAAGTTTCCCGTCGCCGGCGCGTTCACGATCGGCAATGTGATCACCACCAGCAGCACCTGGGACAGCATATTGAGCAACAACTCGTTCTTGATCAAGCACGAGGAGGGCCACACATGGCAATATCTTTACTGCCTCGGACTGCCCTATTACATCCCTTACGTGATCTTTATGGGCTGGTCGGTGCTGCGCACTGGGGACCGTGCCGCGCGGAACTTCTTTGAGCGGCAAGCCGGACTGGCCATGGGTGGCTACATCGACTACCCGGTGAGACCGATCGGGGAAGGTATTCGCTCAGTGGTAGGGAAGCTGAAACCTACTCGATCGTGAGATCGATGCCCAGCCGCTTGGCTGAGCGGTTTCGCTGCCGGGTCGCGCGCAGGCGACGCAGCCGCTTGACGAGAAGCGGATCCTGAGCGAGCGCCTCCGGCTTGTCGATCAAAGCGTTCAAGACCTGGTAGTAGCGAGTAGCCGACATCTGGAACTTGTCACGGATCGCCTGCTCCTTGGCTCCGGCGAACTTCCACCACTGACGCTCGAAGGTAAGGATCTCGGCGTCCCGCGCGCTCAACTCACCAAGCGGCTCCTTACCGTCACGCTGAGGACTCGAAGCGACGATCATAGGGCCATCGTAAAGCGAAATCACATCGATGTCATTCGTCGCGGGCCGGGATTCGGCCCAGCTTCGCTGCAACTGCTCACCGTTGGCCACAAGGGAGCAAGATAGCCGCTGGTGGCCGACTCGGCCACCCCGACGCCTGATGCGGCGGCATGTTGTTGGATGGGGCCGTGACGGATTTGACGGGCTGGGGCATCCTCGCCACGGGGCATATCGCATCGGTGTTTGCCCGTGATCTTGCTTTGCTCCCGGACGAAGCCCGACTGGTTGCCGTCGGCTCACGCACGCTTGAGAAGGCGATGGCGTTCGCAGCTGATCACGGCATTCCGCGGGCATACGACTCCTATGCCGAGCTGGCTGGGGATCCTGATGTTGATGTGGTGTACGTTGCCTCCAGCCACCACGATCATTTCGCATCAGCGAAGCTGTGCCTTGAAGCCGGGAAGTCCGTCCTGGTTGAGAAACCGCTGACCACCAGCGCCGACGACACCGCGGAACTGATCAACTTGGCAGAGCAGCGCGGCCTTTTCTTGATGGAGGCTCTCTGGACCCGGACGAACCCGCTGCTCCGCAAGGCAGCGGCACTGGCAGCCGCAGGTGATCTTGGCGAGATCCGGCATGTCTCGGCCAATTTCGGCTTCGGGTTTCGTGGACCACTGACCCATCGGCTGCTTGACCCCGCCCAGGGCGGCGGCGCGATTCTGGACGCTGGCGTGTACCCGTTGCATGCAGTCAATCTTTTCCTGGGTGAGCCTGCGGGGTTGCTTGGTTATGGGAGCCACGCGGCGACGGGTGTGGACAGCCACGCCGCTGCCGTGCTCAGTTACCCGGCGACTGAGCATCGCCGGGCAGCGACAGCAACGGTGATCTGCTCTCTTGAGGCGGACCTGCCCACCAGCCTCGAGGTCTACGGCAGCTTCGGCCGAATCATGATCAACGACTTCTTCATCCTTCCGAAGGAAATGCTGGTCTATCGCGGTCACTATCGTGATGTTGCACCTGAGGTTCTGGTGACCCAGTGGCCCGGTGCCGGCTACACCTTTCAGGCCCAAGAAGTCATGCGTTGCCTGCGGGCTGGGGAGCTGGAGTCGCCCATGGTCCCCTGGCGTGACTCGCTGGCTGTTGCGCGTACGCTCGCTCTCTGGCAAGCCGTGGTCGGCGATCCGACGCCAGCAGAGGAGGAATCATGATGCAGCGGCTGACGGGGGTGATACAGCCGTACGCGTGGGGCTCACGGACGGCGATTCCGGAGTTACTTGGCGTGGAACCCACAGGCGAGCCGCAAGCCGAGCTGTGGCTTGGCGCACATCCGCTTGCTCCGTCGACTGCGGATGGTGAACCGCTGGACAAGGTTGTGGCTGAGGACCCGGTGGGTGTGATTGGCCGGGCGTCCGTCGCGGCATTCGGCCCGCGGCTGCCTTTTCTACTCAAAGTGATCGCCGCCGCACAGCCGTTATCCCTGCAGGCCCATCCATCACGCGAGCAGGCCGAAGCAGGGTACGCGCGCGAGCAGGCGGCCGGCGTTCCCAGAGATGCACCACACCGGACCTATCGCGACGGCTGGCCGAAGCCGGAGCTTTTGTGTGCACTGGTTGAGACCGAGGCTCTCTGCGGATTCCGTGAACCACGTGAGACGTACCAGATGTTCGAGAAGCTGGGGGTTACCAGCGCTCTCGACCTTGTCGCTCCGTTGGCCAGCAACGACGTACCCCCCGCGGAGCGATTGCGCGTGGTGTTCTCGCGGTTGCTTCGCCTCAGACCCGATGAGCGGTCGGTGATCTCAGAGGTGGCGCAGGCTGCTGAAGCGGCGAAGGGGCCCGATCACCTGGCATCTTTCGCGCGTACCGCCTGGGAACTGAATGCGTACTATTCGGGCGACCCAGGTGTATTGGCCGCTCTGTTGATGAACCGGATCACACTGCACCCTGGTGATGCGCTGTTCATGCCGTCTGGAAATCTGCACGCCTACCTGCTCGGAGGCGGGGTGGAGATCATGGCCAACTCCGACAACGTGATGCGCGGCGGCCTCACACCGAAGTACGTCAACGTCGACGAACTACTTGCGATCTTGGATTTCACACCAGGTGTTCGGGGCTGGATTACGCCGATGGAGGAGTCGCGAGGCGTATGGCGCTACCCAACCCCGGCTCCTGAGTTTGCGCTCTGGCGCATCGAGCCTCAGGGGGAGCCGGTATCGGTTCCCGCGGGAACCACCGGCCGCATACTCCTTGTCACTCACGGTGAGCTCACTGCCATCTCGGGCAGCGCAACATTAGATCTGGGACGTGGCGAATCGGCACTGCTGACCGCGGGCGAGGAGGTTGTGCTGATCGGTCGCGGGACGGCATTCGTCGGTGGTCCCGGCATCTTCTGAGTGCGAAGGTCGTGAGGCCGTGACTCCAGCACACTGCAGGCAGCTGGGACGTACGTTGGATACGCTGGCCCGGCACCGCTGGCGTGGCGCAATCGGTAGCGCAGCTGTCTTGTAAACAGCAGGTTAGGGGTTCGAGTCCCCTCGCCAGCTCTCTGACCAGGGCAGACACCACCTCACGCCGTCGCGCCCGTCCCCGGCCCCACAGATTCCCCCACACTTTCGCCCGACGCCATCGGATCCCTCCAGTGCAGCCGCCACGCGAGACTCCCGGCTCCGCCGGCCAAGTACACATCCTGAGTCATCGACACCCAGTGGCCCAGCGGTCCGCGATCGTGCGCGCCGTTGCACCAGCCTCATC
>DASUYM010000143.1:0-47135 GCA_036377435.1 Propionibacteriaceae bacterium | reverse complement strand
ACCCGGCGGCCATCAGCCCGTCGGACCCGCGGTCTGCGCAGCAGGCTGCCGCGATCGCCGACGCCGAAGGCGTCCCGATCGTCGCGCTCACCCCGTACACGACCTCCATCAACAGCGTCGACACGGCGAGCTGGCAGCAGGGGATCGACGAGTTCCGCGCATGCCTCGAGGCCGCACACACCGTTGGTGCGACCCGCGTCCGGGTGTACGCCGGCTCCTGGCACCCGGGGGACACTGATCACGCCCGGCACTGGGAGCAGCTGCGGAGCGCGCTGACCGTCCTCGCGCCCGAGGCTGCGGACGCGGGCGTCGTGCTCTGCGTCGAGAACCACTTCGGCACCATGACGCAGACCGCAGCCGATACCGCCCGTCTGGTCAGTGAGGTCGGCTCCCCCTCCGTCCGCGTCCTGTACGACCAGGCCAACCTGACCTTCACCCATGACGAGACCTGGCAGGAGGCCTTCGCCGTCCAGGGCGAGCTCGTCAGCCACGTGCATGTGAAGGACCTGGTCTTCAAGGACCCCGAGGCGCCCTTCCGGGCCTCGGACACTGCCCGGGTCAAGGCGGAGGAACGCGCTGTCAGGTCCCGGGTCGTCGGTACGGGCGTCGTGCCGTGGCCCGACATCCTCGAGGAGCTCG
The DNA here is from genome assembly GCA_036377435.1 of Propionibacteriaceae bacterium. Lineage (GTDB taxonomy): Bacteria > Actinomycetota > Actinomycetes > Propionibacteriales > Propionibacteriaceae > Microlunatus. Next base: position 46,496 of record DASUYM010000143.1, on the reverse strand, counting down.
TGCGCCGCGGTTACGACGACGTGCTCTCGCTCGAGTACGAGTACCGGTGGCATCCTCAGGACCTGCCCGACCCCGCGATCGGCTTCAAGGACTCCGCGCTCGCGCTCCGCGAGATGCTCGCTACGGTGGTGCGCGCGTGACGAGTGGAGACGTGCTGCGCATCGGTGTGGCGGGCGCCGGCAACATCGCGAGCATCGCCCAGCTCCCGACCCTCGTCGCGCGCGACGACGTGGAGCTGCGGGGCCTGGTCACCCGCAAGGATGACCCGCAGCCCCTGATACGGCGCTGGGGCTTCCGCCGTGCCTATCCGACGGTCGAGGCGTTGCTCGAGACCGAGGAGCTGGACGCGTTGTTTGTCCTCACACCGCGGTCGGAGCACGTGCACGCGACGCGACTTGCGCTGGAGGCCGGCGTCGACGTCTTCTGCGAGAAGCCGCTGGCGACGAGCGCGTCGGACGCGCTGTCCCTCGCCGAGCTGGCCGCCGCACGAGAACGGGTGCTCATGGTCGGGTTCAACCGCCGCTTCGCCCCGGTGTACGAGGCCGGTCGCGCGGCTTTCGGAGAGAGCGGCGCGAGCTTCTGCGTCGCCCAGAAGAACCGGGCAGGCTCCGAGTACCGCGCCACCTTCGAAAACGCGATCCACATGGTCGACCTGCTGCGCTGGTACTGCGGGGGCGAGCCCGTCGACGTCAGCGCGCACGCAGCCGGTGAGGACCGCTGGCAGGAGGACGGCGTGGCCGCGCTCGTCCGGTTCGACAACGGTCACTCCGGCGTGCTCGTGGCGGCCCGCGACGCCGGCGGCTGGAGCGAGAAGCTCGACGCCTACGGAGACGGGGCAAGCGCGAACGTCACCGCGCCCGACCGGATCTCGATCAGCCGGCCCGACGGGACGACCGTGCGCGAAATGTCGCCCGAGGCCTTCGGCTGGGCGACGGCGACGCAGACGTTCGGCTTCGCCGGAGCGGTTCACCACTTCCTGGACCGTGTCCGGGACCGCGGTACGCCCTTAACGTCCGGGGCTGACGCGGCGAAAACCCAGCTCCTCCTCGATCGCATCCTCGCCGTCGCCGGGCTCCCCACCGACGAGCAACCCGGGCGGGTCTGGAGCAGCCACGCCAAGAAGTGACGGCGACGACCCGACGTCGTTCCCGGCTCGACCAGCTCGTTTGGGCCTTCTGATGGCATAAATCTTTTCAGCAGTCATTCAACCGAGAGGATGTTTCTACATGATTATCAACACTTTCTCCTATCTATGGTCGTCTACCGCAATTGATGCAATTGCGGAACTGGTCGACAATGGATATAAGACCTTTGAGGTTCCGATCAGCTCTCCGCATTGTTGGCCGGATGAAATGTCCACCACGGAGCGATCGGCCATGAAAGCAAGACTCAGTGATTATGGCGCGAGAATCAGATCGCTGAATGCCGGTGGATATGACATCAATCTGGCGAGCCCTGGTGCAAACATGCGCCGCAAGAGCATTGAACACATCAAGTCGGTGATTGACTTGGCTGTAGCGTGGGACGCCCCCGACGTTGTGATATCCCCCGGTACAAGGCGCCCCATGATCTCACCTCCAATCGAAAAGGCGTATGGATGGATGTACGAGAGTCTGGGTGATCTGATTCCACTGGCCAAAGAGGCTGGGAAGCGACTCCTCTTCGAGAACACTCCTTACTGCTTCACTCCGACCATCCGGGAGCTGGCCGGTATCGTCGAGACGACCAACGATGATGCGCTGAAAATCGTCTACGACGTCGCTAACGCTGCCTACATCGAGGAGGATCCCGTAGCGGGTTTGCTCTCGCATCACGAATCTATTGCACTCGTGCATATTTCTGATACGGGTTTGGAAACGTGGGGTCATGATCCAATCGGCACTGGAGTGGTCGATTTCGTAGCGTTGGGCCCCGCCGTCGAAGCAACATGCGGAGAAAGCAATGTTGTTCTCGAGATCATTCGCGAAGAAAACACCCTCTATGAGTTCAACCAAGCAATGCATGATCTCAGAAATAGGGGCTGGAAATTAGGAAACTAACTCCAGTGTGCAAGGTATCCGGTTCGCAGCATTCTGAACTTAGTACATGTTGCTGGTCGTTGTGGTGATGGCCGTGGTGGCACAGCCGGAGCTCTCCTCGCCACGGTTCACCGCGGCGGCCACGAGGCGCCAGTCCAAAGGCTGAAGCCGGGCCAAGGGCGTGACTCGGCAGCGCGGGTGAACCGTAGGGTCGCGGTGGCCAGGAACTGCGGGTCCATCCCGGACCAAAGTCCTCGACCTCGAGGTCGCAACGCCAGTGTCTAATCGATCGATGAAGCCCGCGCGGTTGACGCGGACCTTGACGCCGCCCGGCAGTTCGAGGTGCCGTCCGGTCTGAGCTCGCTCAGGGTCTCGGGCTGCGCGACGGTGCGTTGCTTGCGGTCCGCCCGAGCCGGGTGACTTCATCAGGCGGGTACGCCGGGGACGCCGTTGATGATCGATCTGCGCTGGCCCGGCCGCGGTAGTGCTTGACCGGCCCCAGGGCCGGCCGGGCGAGTAGGTTGCCGATGACTGAGGTGGCGCCGAGTGCGCCGAGGCCGGCGATGTCGAGCTGAGACGAGCAGCTCGAGCAGTGCCTCGTCGCGGTGGTTGCGGGATCAGGACTGACCTGGCACGACTACCAGCGCGGCGGTGTGCGCGAGGCGTTAACCGCCGCCGACGTTACCTAGTGGCGCACTCACCGATCCCGCGAGACCGCGCCGCTGCGGGACGCCATCCCCCAAGCCGTTCAATCAAAAAGAGGTTAGTGCTGACTACTCCAAGAACATCGAGCCTTACGAGTTGGAGCTTGGTCGACCAGGAATATGACTAAGAATAGACTTTGAGAAGCCGCCATCGACACAGATGTCTTGCCCCGTGACGTAACCCGACAACGGGCCTACCAGAAACTCAATCACATTCGCGATATCCGTGGGGTCACCAATTCTCGACAGCGGAATAATACCTTCTCTTGCTTTCTTGATTTGGGGGTCGGCGTACATTTTCTCAGTCATCCGTGTATGAGTCATCCCTGGGGATACCACATTCACACGAATACCGTCAGGTGCCCACTCCAAAGCGAGCGTCTGGGCTAGCATTGTCAAAGCAGCTTTGCTGGGGCTATAAGCACCTGATCCGGCATGCGGTAGCTGACCAGACATTGAAGAGATGAAACAGGCCGAACCGCGACTTTGCGTCAAGTGCGCGTAGCTTGCTTTGGCAAGAAGCCACGCGCCGCGGAGGTTGACAGAGAACATATTGTCCCAGTCCTCGACGGACAAGTCGCATATTGCGCCAGGGCTAGCGATTCCAGCATTGGCTACCAACCCATCCAGGCCACCAAATTCGGCTACCGCAGCGTCTACAAGTTGACCTGGCACGTTGGGATCGCTGAGGTCACCCACCAATGCGATGGCAGTACCGCCCATTGACTGGATTGAACGAACAACTTGCTCTTGGCTAGTGGTCTCTTTATGTCCACACACCGCGATCTGCGTCTGCTCGCCTCGGGCAAGAGCCGCCTCAGCGAGCCTCACGCATGTAGACGCGCCGATGCCGCTACTTCCACCACTGACCAAAGCTCTCATCGCGCACACTCCTATAAGGAATTAACATGGTAGACATATTCATAGATTGCAAAGCCGGCCCGCTACTGACAAGTTCTTTGGCAACGGACGCCTTCCCGCAAGCCGTGGTCGTCACGGTCGCTGCGCAGCTGCGCGCAGCTCGTCGGGTGTGGCGCCTTTGAAGCCGAAGAACTCCAGGTAGGCGGGAATCAGCTCGAACAACATGTCGGTGCCGACCTGGATCGTGCAGCCTTTGTCCTTGGCTGTCTGCAGGAACGGGGTGATGTCGGTCTTGAGCACCACATCTCCGGCGTACGAACCGGGGGCGACGCGGTCGACATCGACGGGCAGGGGATCGTCGTCGTTCATCCCGAGGGGAGTGGCGTTCACGATCAGGTCGTAGCCCTCGGGATCCTTCGAGCCCATCACGATTTTCACGTCTGGGTAGTGCAGGTTGATGCGCTGGGCGAGTGCTTCAGAGGCGGCTGCGTTGGGATCGAACAAGCCGATTTCGGCGAGGCCGATGCTGGCCAGCGAGGCAGCGATCGAAGAACCGACCCCGCCGCTGCCGACGACCAGCGCGCGTTTCCCAGAGGGGTCGAATCCTTTGCGCAGCATGCCGCGGACGAAGCCGGCGCCGTCGAACTGGTCGGCGAGGAGCGACCCGTCCTCCCGTCGCAGGACGGCGGTCGTCGCGCCGGCGATCGCGGCGGTCGGGCTGATCTCGTCCACCAGCTCCATGGTGGTGACCTTGTGCGGCATGGTGACCAGGGCACCGCGGATGTTGGTGAGGGTGAACACCGATCGGAAGAAGTCCGGGTAGTTCTCGGCCTTGATCCCCATCGGGACGACGACGGCGTCGATGCCGTTCTTCTCGAACCAGGGGTTGCAGATCAGCGACGACTTGAACGTGTGCGTGGGGTAGCCCAGGTGGGCGACGAGGGTGGTCGTTCCGCTGATCATCGGGTGCCTGCGTCCGTGTCGCGTCCTGCGTGCTCGAGGTCAATCGGGAGGGCCGGCAGGTCCGAGGCGGTCTCCGCCTCCTGCGCGTCGTTGGATAGCTCTGACAGCCGTACGCCGGTCCACGCGCACCGCAGCCCGCCGTGCACGGACCAGTACTCGTCCCAGTGGGCGAGCTTGACCTGGTCGCGCTCGAGGCCACGCTTGCGCAGCCGGTCCTGCAGCGTCTTCGGGGAGACGCGGACCTGTATCACCTCCACGTCGATCGGCGGCCAGTCGAAGCGCTCCGCGGCGGCGGTGATGAAGGTGGGATCGGACAGGTAGGGGCTGAAGGGTGCGTCGACCACCACGGGGCAACCGAGACGGAGGTTGGCCCCGGCGACGTCAAGCAGCGAGTCGTACTCGAGGGGCAGGATGTTGTCGCGGTAGAACGGGTTGGCCTCGCGGTCGCCGGGGTCGTACCCGGCCGACACCAGGGCGGCCTCGACGAACCGCGCGCTCATCGTGTCCTTGTCGAGGTACGCGGCGCCATGCTGCCGTGCGAGGCGCTGGGCAATCGTCGACTTGCCGGAGCCCGCTGTGCCGATGACGATGCGCAGGGTCGGCGCGTTCATCCGCGCGCGTCCCGCACCGCCATCAGGAAGTCGCGGGCAGCGGCGGTCACCTGGGTGAAGTCGCCGTCAGGCTGCCACGCCTTGGTGATGGCGCTTCCCACACCGACGCCCGCCACGCCCGCGGCGAACCACTCCTTGACGTTTTCGACAGTCACTCCGCCGGCGGGCATGATCGGCAGGTGCGCCAGCGGCGCGAGCATGGCCTTGGCGTAGGGGATACCCGCGTTCTCGGTCGGGAACATCTTGACGATATCCGCACCCGCCTCAGCGGTCTCGAGCATCTCGGTCGGGGTGAAGGCCCCGCTGATCGTAGGGACCTGGTAGCGGTTGGCGACCCGAATCATCTCGGGGTTGAGCTGTGGGCTGACCAAGAAGGCCGCACCGGCTCGGATGCACTCGTACGCGGCGTAGCCGTCGAGGACTGTTCCCGCTCCCACGGCGACACCGTCCGGTGCGTACCGGGTGGCCAACCGTCGGATGAGCTCGACGGCCCCCGGGATGGAGAGCGTGATCTCCAGGGCGCGGAACCCGCCCTCGATCGCGGCATGCGCGACGCGCTCCGCACCATCCGCGTCGGGCAGTCGAACGATGAGCACAGCGCCTGACTCGTCGATCGTGCGCAGTGTCGCAAGCTTGGTGAACACCTGTGTCCCCTCTGGTCAAGAACGTGACTGACAGATAGTCGCATGCTGCCTACTGTCACTGCAATCGATCTCAGCAATCGATCTCATCTGAAGAGACGATCGCAGAGCTCGCAGAGCCTTCGGCCCGAAGTCTCCCTCTCAACACCAGACGCGATCCTCTAAGACCGTCGAGCGCGCGCGTCGACCTCGACCCCCTGAGCGTTGGACGCCGATCAACGCTCAAACCGCTGCCTCACATCTGGCGACCGGGGCAATTACGGTCGCGGCCTTGACACCGGGCAGTCCCCTACTCTAAGGTCACTGCAACCGATCTCAGCAATCGATCTCATTGGAGAGAACATGATCAAGAAACGATGGCGCTTCGCCGTTGCGCTGGCGGCGGCGGCGAGCTTGTTGGCCACCGGGTGCTCCGGGTCGGCTTCGGAGTCCGAGGGGCCGGTCACGTTGACCTATTGGGACTTTCTGGACCCGAGTCAGGACAACCCGCGCGCGAAGGCGCTGAAGGAGAACCTGGCGAACTTCGAGGCGGCCAACCCCGACATCAAGGTGGAGCTTGCGGTGGTGTCCTTGGGAGACATGCTCAACCGGCTGCCGCAGGCGGCGGCTGCCGGGCAGGCACCGGACGTGTTCAAGATGTTCACTCCGCAGGTGCCGCAGATGGCGGCCGCGGGTGCGTACTCGCCGATGCCGGCGGCGGCGTCTGAGATCACAGATTGGCTCCGTCCGATCGACACGCTTGCTGGCCCGGACGGGCAGGTTGCGGTTCCTTACGAGTACCGCACGTGTGCGTTCTATTACAACGAGAAAGTCCTCAAGCAGCTCGGCGTCGAGGTACCCAAGACCTATGACGAGGTTGTGACGGTGGCCGGGAAGGCAGCCAAAGCTGGCGTCACCGGCTTCGGCACCGGATTCTCAGACGCCGACAACTCCGCGATCATCGCCACCTTCTTCGACTGCTTCATGAGTCAGGTCGACCAGCCGATCTGGAATGCCGAGGGTAAGGCCGACTTCGCGACCGAGAAAGGCATCGAGTTCGGCAACTTCCTGGCCGATCTACGGGATGCCGGAGCCCTCGCGAGCAGCGTGACCTCAGACACCTACGGCACGGTCGCCGACGGGTTGGCCAACGGGACCGTCGCGATGACTGTGCTCGGCACTGAGCGAGTCGTCACCATGGCGTCTCAGAACCCCGACGTGAAGTGGACCTCCCTGCCTACGGCGTCGACCGGGGACGACACCGGCGCCACCATCGGATGGACCCTGGGTATCGGTGCCGACAGTGAGCATGCCGACGCTGCCTGGAAATTCATCGAGTACATGACCGGTCCCAAGGCCGCTGCCGTGATGGCCACCGGCGGCGAGGTCCCCACCCGCGCCGCAACCTACGAGGAACCATTCTTTTCGACCCCGGAAGCCAAAACGGTTAACAAGATCGCCGAGTATGTCAAGAGCAACAGCGAGCCGCACACCTACGCCGACAACTGGATCGCTGTTGCCACTGGGCTCTCACAAGCCGGGCAGGACCTGTATCTGAACAAGAAGTCAGGTAGCGACTTCATCACGTCCGCGCAGGACGCGGCCAACAAGTAGCCTCGGCCAACCATCCGGGGACCCCGCGCAGCCGGGCTCCCCGGGGAAGAGAGACATCAAATCATGTCCATTGCAAGTTCGCCGCGCACTCAGGCTCCAGACGCACCTCCCACCAGCAAGGTGGCGGTGATCCGTCGCCGACGCGAAGACCGTCGGGTCTGGCTTTACGTGTTACCGGTCAGCGCTGTCTTCCTGTTCGTCTTCATCGGACCGCTGTTCTACACGGCCTGGACAGCGCTGCACGAGACGAAGTACTACCAGATCGGAGAGTTCTCCGGTCTCAACTCCTTCGTCGAACTACTTTCGGATCCAAACCTGCCCAGTAGCATCAGAGCTACCCTGGTCTTCTCGCTAGGGGCGCTGATCATTGCCCTGCCGGCTGGTCTGTTGTCCGCGATCGTGATGAACAGCCTGCACCGGTTCAAGCGCAGCGTTCGCAGCCTCTTTCTCCTCCCATGGCTGCTGTCTCAGGCTATCGCCGGAACCATTTGGCTGTGGTTCCTCAACCCCAACTTCGGACCCGCCACCGCCATCACCAAGTCACTCGGCTTCGGTCCCACCGACGTCTTTTCCTCGCCAACTACCGCTCTCCTGGCCGTGACGCTCATCACGGCATGGTGGTCGTATCCGCAGGCGATGCTGCTCCTCCTCGGCGCTCTGCAAACCATCCCCGTGGAGCTCCGCGAAAGCCTCAAGGTCGACGGAGGTGGACTGTGGCAGGACTTCGTCAACATCACGCTGCCGTATCTGCGCAACACCATCGTCTCGGTCGTGGTCGTCCTGCTGATGCTCTACGTGCAGATGGTCACCATCATCTTGGTGACCACGCGCGGCGGACCGCTCAGGGCGACGGAGACCCTCTCGATGCGGGTGTTCAACCAGACATTCAACGACTTCAACCTGTCTGGGGCCTCGGCGACCGCCATCCTCCTCTTCACTGTCAACATCGTACTCACCCTTGCCGCCATTCGGTTCCGACGTAAGGAAAGCCTGTGACCACCGCCACCGCCACCGCCACCGCGAGCCGTCGCCGCCGTTCCAGGTCGGTCCTCCCAACGATCTCAACCTGGGTTTACATCGTTATCTCTGCGCTGATCGTGCTTCCACCAGTCGTCTGGATCGTTTCCACGTCGCTGAAAACCGAAGCCGACACCATCAAGTTCCCGCCGGAGTGGATCCCGAGCCCGATCTCCTTCGACAACTACATCGGCCTTCTCACCCCAACGAACATCCGATTCTTCGTCAACTCCCTCATCTACGCAGCCGGATCCATCGTGCTGGCTCTCGCGATCTGTATCCCTGCCGCCTATGTCGCTACGAGATACCGCAGTCGCCGCATGGAAACGCTGATGACCGGAATCCTGGTCTTGTCGATGGTCCCAGCCATCGTCGTCTTCATCGCGCTCTACTCCATGTTGGTCAAGACCGCGCTGATCAACACCTACCCCATGCTGATCGTTGTCTACACGGCGATCATCTGCGGGCAGACCGTCATGTTCCTGCGCAACTTCATCGAGAACATCTCAGTAGGGATCGAAGAGGCTGCCGCCATTGACGGCTGTTCCCGGCTCCAGATCCTCTGGTACATCATCCTCCCCCTGATCCGCCCCGGAATCGCAGCCATCGCCATCTTCATCTTCGTGTTCGTGTGGAACGACTACCTCGTGGGCACCGTCCTCGCCACCACAGAGGACATGAAGACCGTCCAAAACGGCATCGTCCGCTACATCACTACCGGATTCGGGAACTTCTGGGGGCTGTTCTCCGCCTTCATCATCGTCGCCTTCGTTCCCGTACTTACCATCTTCGTCGCCTTCCAACGGTGGTTCGTCGCCGGCCTGACCTCAGGAGGAGTCAAGGGATGACCGACAGAACACGCATCGCCGCCATCGGAGCAGCCGGATGGGCAGGCAGACAAGTCCCGATGGTCGGCCTCAGATCGCTGATCCGCGTCGGGTCTTCCCTTGGGCACACGGCCTTCGGCAAGCGGCGCAAGCCCAGGTAGGAGGATCCGGACGGCGTTCCGCAGCGCAGCAGACATCGAAGGCAGTCCGGTCATGTGACTTGATACGCGGCATTGGTGCCGTGCTCTAGGTCCTCCCGGCGCGTTGCGGCAAGGGCAGCCTCGAGCGCTTCCGCCCATTCCTCGTCGGTCTTGGTCAATCCCCACACCTGGTTAGATGTCAGACCCAGATCGCGGAGTGCCGCCCGGAACGGTTGACCGGCATAGATAGCGGTGAGGAGTCGACCGCGTCAGTGTTAGGGAGCTGCTGCGGATCATAAGTTGTGCCTAAACTGTGCCTACTGAACTCGGTCGTGACCTAAATGACCTAGTCAGAGTGGGCCCCGTGGGACTCGAACCCACAACCTACGGATTAAAAGTCCGCAGCTCTGCCAATTGAGCTAGAGGCCCGCGCGACCGGACCAGCGTCACGCCGTCAGACAGTCTCTCAGATGGTGCAACCCAGGTCTGCCTGGCCCAAAAGACTCAGCTGCTGAGCTCGGCGTAGCGGTACTACGCCACACGACGTAGCACAATTGCGCCCCACAACGGATGATCCGCCGCCAGCTCTTGGGTAGGGGTGAGGACACGGCTCTTCAATATGACTTTCTCGAATCGGGTGGCACTCGTAACCGGCGGCAAGGGCATCGGCGCGAGTGTCGCGGGTGCATTCGTCCGAGCGGGCGCCGCAGTGGCAATAACTGCCCGGAATAGCGACAAGCTGCAGCAGACCGCGACCAAACTCCGCAACGGGTGAGGGCCCGTGCTCGCTGTGCCCGTCTGGACTTTGCTCTGAACAACGCCACGGACGGCCCGATAACGACACCGCTTGCCGACGTCCCGTCCGACGGCTTCTCGCTGGGCATCCGCACGAACATCAATGGCACCTTCTACGGCATGAAGCATGAGATTCCAGCGATGCTTGTCTCCGGTGGCGGTGTGATCACCAACATGGCCTCAGGAGCTGGCATCGGCGCTGTGAGCAATCTTTGGCGTACGTGTCCGGTACGGCCGAGATCATTGGCCTGAGCTGGTCTGCTGCGCTCGACTACGCCGTTCAGGGAATCCGGATCAAGGTGATGGCGCCCGACCAAATCCTGACCGATCACCTACAGCCCCGCCGGCGAGCGCGCCCAGCAGATGGCGGCGCAGAACGTGCCGATTGGACGGATCGGGATGACATCTGACGTGGCGGCGTGCGCCCCTGAGGCTGTGCTCAGAGGATGCTTCGTTCATTACTGGCGTCGCTGTGCCGGTGGATGGCGGCCAGACAGCTGGAACGAAGCTTCGCCAGACCTATCGTCCCGGTCAACCCATGGATGAGGCCTAAGCAAAGCCCAAATCCATGGGACGGGCGAGTTGACAGACCGCCGGCAAAGAGACTCGCTAAGGTCGCACCAAAAGTGCTGCCGAAGGAGTCAAGCCATGAATGGCCATGTGTACGGACTGTCCGAGATCGTTGGTACCTCCACCGAGGGAGTCGACGACGCCATCCGCGTAGGAGTGCAGCGCGCGGCACGCACGCTGCGCGGGCTTGACTGGTTCGAGGTCACCGAGATCCGCGGGCACCTCGCGGACGGCGAGGTCGAGCACTTCCAGGTCACACTCAAGATCGGGTTCCGGATGGAAGATCGAAAGCAGACCTAAACAGTAGGTATGTGGATCGGTTTCGCGGTTGTGCGCGCAAACGGCGCCTTTGCCGGCGCTGCCTGGTTGTGTGGACGTTTGTGAGCGGAAACGTCCACCACACGGGCCACGACTCAGCCAGCTCGACCAGCGCGGGAACCACATCGGCTGGAGAGCGCAGTCCGGCAATCTCGTCTGGCACCCGAGCAGCAGTCTGCCGCTCGGGTGAGTTTCCGAGGAGCGCTGTCCGGCATCCCTGATCGCGCCCGCCTGCTGCGTGTCGTTCGGCAAGGCCCGGGCAGCCCCCGTGGTGGTCAGAATTTCGGCGATGAAGAACTGGTCGGCACCCTGCGGCAGGAGAAGCTGCGGCAGCCCGACCTCGGAGACCACTGAGTACCGTACCGGTGCCGCCGTGGTGCACGATGAGATCGACCAGTGGAAGCACCGCGGACTGAGCTACGAACCGCTCGACATGCACATTGTGCGCCACCTCGCCCAGCGCGGCTGGCTCCCCTTCGGGCCCGACCGTCACCAGACCTCCACATCGAGCGGTGCGATCTCAGCGATTGCACGGTTGAGTACCTCGACAGCGCCGAATGACACTGTGCCGCAACCGGCCATAGATGAAGCTGGCCAGAGCAATCGCGTACGCCGCCGCGGAATCCGCAGCACGCTCGCCGCCACGCCAGCTCCGGTGTGTGCATTCCCTCGTAGATCACCGATCAGGGCGAACCCGCTCACATTCCTCGATCATCGTCGGGGTAGCGAACTCGGCGGTCACATCAGCGAACATGCCATGCTGAAGTCCTGACCGTGCGGATCGGGATGACGCCGCCTCGCCTCCTGGATCGCGCGAGATATGGGGCGGATACCCGGAAACGGTCGGCAGCGGCAGCTGTCCCAAGAGGGCGGCCCGGTCGCGATCATTGCTTCGTGACCGGCATCCGCACAGGCCAGCGCAAGCGGGAACATCGGATACCGGGTCCGTACGCGCCGAGCGAGGCGAACATGATCTTCACGCGCCTTGTGTTGTCAGGCGCCCAGCTTCTGCTGCCGGAGCGAAGCCTTCGCTGAGTCGCGTGATCGACTGCGATCATGAGCTCATGCCAACGTTGCCCCTGTCACCCGATGAGCTGTTGACGACGACACGCTCGGTTCGTAAGCGACTGGACCTCACCCGCCCAGTACCGCTCAAGCTGGTCCGGGAGTGCCTCGAAGTGGCGCTACAGGCGCCATCGGGCGCCAACCGCCAAGCCTGGCATTGGATGGTGATCACCGACGAGAACATCCGCCAGGTGATCGGCGACTACTATCGCCAGGCAGTCTCGTCCTACCTGAAATCGTCGGGCTCAGCGGCGGCCCTGTTCGCAGACGATCCGGAGCGGAGCGCGGTGCAGCGACGAGTAGGGGAGAGCGTTGCATATCTCGGCGAACACATGGGTGAAGTGCCGGTCCTCGTCATTCCCTGCATCAGTGCGCCACACCTGAGAGCTGGGAGCCAAGCCGGATTATGGGGTTCCTTGCTGCCGGCCGCATGGAGTTACATGCTGGCGGCGCGTGCGCGTGGATTGGGGACCGCGTGGACCACGCTGCACCTCAGATACGAGAAGGAGATCTCAGAACTCCTGGGAATTCCGGCCGACATCCGGCATGGCGCCCTCATTCCCACCGCCTACTACATCGGCGACGCGTTCAAGCCGGCCCCACGTCAGCCGCTGGACGCCGTGCTCCACATCAACGCCTGGTAAGTGAGCCGACTTGTCAGAATCCAGTTGACCTATAGCTCAACCCAGCGCTGACAAGTCGGTGAACCGGTCGGTCTCCTCAGCTGTTGGGGAGCTTGCGGGACCGCGACGAGTGATGGTCAGGGCTGCGACCGCATTGGCTCGATGGGCCGCAGCCTGGACATCGAGGCCGGCGGCCAGTCCAGCGATGAAAGCACCGAGGTGGGCGTCGCCGGCCCCGGTGGTATCGACAACGGTCACGGAACGCCGGGCACCTCAAGAACCTCATCTCCGGCTCGTGCCACAAGACATCCGGACATCCCCGTACGGATCACGACACCGCCGCGCCGCAGACCAGCCAGCAACTTCAAAGCCGCCTCGGCTGGATCAGTCCGGCCAGTGATCAACTCCGACTCCCGTTCGTTGCAACTCCACCAGTCGACTCGGCGACGTACGGCGTCAACAACATCATCAGGAAGGTTGTGACCGAGCGGCCCGGGGTCGTAGCAGACTGTGGTATCCGGCGAGAGCCGGGGAAGCCGCTCGAGGATGGCATGCCGATTCAGCGCGTGCAGGAGCCCGTAGCCGGAGATCGCGAGCGCGTCTGTCGACCGGATCTCGACCTGATCAAGCCGTTGGCCAGTCAGCCCAGCCTCGGCGCCAACCGCCGTCACGAAGGTACGTTCGCCGCCTGCGTCCACCAGCACGACATCGAAACCAGTGTCCTGTTGCTCGCTTGCATTCTCAGCAAGAAGCAGTGCAATGCGCTCGGCCGCCAACGCCCGACGGGCCAGATCACCAAAAGGACCGTGCCCGAGCGCGCCGGCGTACCCGACTTCCAGGCCTTGTCTGGCGGCCGCAGCCATCAGGTTGAAGCCGCCACCGACCTCGAGCGCGGCCCGGGAAGCCAATACGTCGCCGCCCCGCGCGGGCAGCGCCGGCACCTCGGCGACAATGTCGATGATCACGTTGCCGAGGCTGATCAGTCGGGTGATCATGGACCGGCGCGCAGTGCCAACAGCTTCTCGGCGACCAGATCCAGATCCAAGTTGTTGGTCTCGAGCACCGTTCGGACGGCGTCAGGAGGCCAGCTGTCCATGCCATGACAGGCACCGGCGATCGCTCCGGCCATCGCAGCGATCGTGTCGCTGTCGCCACCGAGCGAGGCGGCTGTCAGGCAGGCCTGCCACGGGTCGTCGGGATGCAGCGCGAGCACGGCAAAGGCGGCTGGTACAGACTCCTGTGTCGCCAGGCTGGTTCCAATCAGCTCAACGATGTCTCGTACGGAGCGGTCATGATCATCAGCGTCGACCAGCCCTATCGCCCATGCGATCCGGCGGGCGACTACCGCGCCAGCAACCCATTCGCCCCGCCGCTGACCCAACTCGGCTGCTCGGATGCCGAGCGTCGTAGCTTGAGCGACGGACGCTCCGCCGATGCCGCAACTGACGGCCGCCGCAACCGCCGCCGCCCCAGCAATCGCCACACCGGTGTGGTGAGTCACCCGTGACGCCTCCACAACAAGATCAACAAGCGCTTCAAGATCATCTGTGGGCATGATCAAACCGACCGGAGTGATCCGCATCGCTGCCCCATTGGTCGCTCCAAAACGTGTTTCATCTAGTGGGGCACCGACCGCCGCCGCCGCTACTGCTGCGCTGCTTGATGGCCCCAACAAATCCAGCGATCCCCGTTCCCGCGCGCGTTCTGCCCAGGCCACCAGCCGGCGGGCGAGATCCTCGCTGTCGAGGTGTCCGCCGCCGATGAGTAGGGCGTCGGCCAGCAGCAATGCCTGCTCTGTATCGTCGGTGACCGATCCGGCCGGTAGTCCGGCTGCGATCGGATGGTCCGCGGGCGCTTCCCGGAACCCGTCCAGCACGCCGAAGCAGGCCGCCACGTCCTCATGCGACATCAACTGGGTCGGCATGCCGAGTGCGTCGCCAATTGCAAGGCCATGCAAGGCGCCACGGGCCCGCTCTCCGGCCGTGCTCATCTGGCCCGGCCCGCGAGAATCGTGTCGACCTCGGCAATGTCGATCAATGGGCTGTAGAGCGCCATGGCGTCGAGGGCGCGCTGATGGTCCGCTTGGGTAACACCTGCGCAGGCATCCGCAGCCACCATGACGTGTACGCCGGCGTCGGCCGCCGCCAGCGCGGTTGAGAGTACGCAACAGTCGGTGGTGACGCCGGCAAGCACGATCTCCCCAGGGTGTCCGAGCGCTCGGTCGGTCTCGGCGTCCCACTTCCCGAAGGTCGTCCGGTCGACAGTGGTCGCCGCAATGGATGCGAACTCATCGCTGAGCTCATACAGCGGCGCGTTCTCGGGGTCGAGAGCAAAGGGCCACTGCTCGTAGTAGGCGATCCAGACACCGGTCGGCTTCTCGGGCGGCAGAAACCGTGTGACGCAGATACGGGCTTCGAATGTGTGCAGCAGTCGCCGGATCCCAGCCGCGGCCGATGCATAGTCCGGCGTGGCCCATTCGCTGACTGGTTCGCCGAAGATCCGCTGCATATCGATGATCATCAGCCAGCGGTCCGCAGTTTCCCTGGACATCAATGGCATATGTCCGGTCATTCGACTGCTGCCGCCTCCAGGTCGGCGGGAGCGAGCGGCTTATCCTCCTGTGCTCGGACGGTTCTACGGCCCAGCAAAACCGTGCCGACAAAGCCGATCAGCAGCGCCGCGAGAACCCCGAGGTTCGCGTACGCCCAGGAACCTTCCCGGCCGCCCAGCCCGAACGGGCCGAGCAGGTATCCCTGCCATGCGAGCCAGCCCGCAAAGGAATTGGTGACCAGGCCCCAGCCGACCACAGCACCGATCACCATCAGCACCAGGGATGCGACGCGGACACTGCCGTAGCGTCCATGGGGGTCCAGCAGCTCCGAACCCGCCCACGGCCGGCGGCGCAGGGCGAAGTCGCCGAGGAAGATGCCGCACCAAGCCGCGATCAGCACGCCCAGGGTGATCAAGAAACCCTGAAACGGGCCGATGAAATTGTCGGCGACGAACACCAGATAGATGGATCCGGCGATCATCAAAACTCCGTCGATAGCTGCTGCGACGAATCGAGGCACCGGCAGCCCGGCGCTCAGGAGCGCGAGACCCGAGGAGTAGATGTCGAGGACAGCGCCACCGACCAGCCCGAGCACCGCGACGAGTGCGAATGGCACCAGGAACCAGGTCGGCAACAGAGTGGTCAGCGCGCCGATCGGGTCGGTAGCCACAGCCTCACTCAGTTCTAGCGACGAGCCCGCGAGCATCAGCCCGATGATCAACAGCACGACTGGGCCGAGTGACGCGCCGAAGGTGGTCCAGCCGACTACTCCGGCGCTCGACGCGTGCCGGGGCAAGTAGCGGGAGTAGTCGCCGGCGGCATTGACCCAGCCGAGGCCGAAACCAGTCAACATGAACACGAAGCCGCCGATCAGTTGCGGAACCGGGCCGGCTGGCAGCGCGGCGAGCGTGGCGAAGTTGATGTCGGACGCCACGAGGATCACGTAGATCACGGTCAGCACCGCAGTGATCACGGTGATCCACATCTGTAGCTTCATGATGAACTCGAAGCCGAGAACTCCGCCGATCATGATGAGGGCGGCCACCACGACAAGCGCGACGACCTTGTCGAGTAAGCCACTCTCCCATCCCAGCCTGGTCAAAACGGTTGCAGTGGCCAGCACCGCAAGTGCCGCAAGGATGGTCTCCCAGCCGACCAGAAGTAGCCAGGAAATGGCAGAGGGGACTCGGTTGCCGTTGATCCCAAAGGCGGCGCGGCTCAACGTCATCGTTGGCGCATGGCCGCGCTTGCCAGAGAGTGAAACGAGCCCGCAGAGCAGGAACGAACCGACGATCCCAACCACGCCGACAACGACCGCTTGGGTGAAAGAGATGCCGAAGCCGAGGAGAAAGGCGCCGTAGCTGATCCCGAGTACCGAAATATTGGCGGCGAACCAGGGCCAGAACAGCTCCCGCGGCTTGCCGCGGTGCTCGCTGACGCTGATCGAATTAATGCCGTTCTGCTCAACCTCTAGCGCTCGTGGCGCTGCAGTCGGTAGATCGACGGGTGTTTCGCTGGCGCTGGTCATGGCCACGCCTTTCACGAGTTGCTTGATGCACTGATCCTCTCGCATCGGCGCCCTC
The DNA here is from genome assembly GCA_036377435.1 of Propionibacteriaceae bacterium. GTDB lineage: Bacteria > Actinomycetota > Actinomycetes > Propionibacteriales > Propionibacteriaceae > Microlunatus. The sequence goes on along the minus strand of DASUYM010000143.1, from coordinate 29,616 downwards.
AAAACCTCACCCCAGCTGAGGATCTGCAGACGTTGCTGAGCCTGAGTCCGGGGCGGGCCCTCGTCTAGCGTGTTGTTTCGAGGGAAAGAGGTGCTGACCTGTCAGGGTGGACCGACGGTCAGTTCGGGGTAATCGTCTGCAGGTCCGTCCAGGAGCAGCGCGGGGGCACCGTTGAGGTGCCTGGCGAAGAATGCGAGCAGCAGGTCGCAGGTGATACGCCACATCCGCTGCGGTTCGATCCCGGCCGCGGCGAGCGCAGGCTTGACGATCGACGCATCCGTCGCCGGCAGGAAGGGAACATCCATGAAGCTCAGATGGGTCGCGCCGCCTACCTGCATGGTGTAGCCGGGCTGGGCGCGCCGCTGGACGGTGCGCCAGCCGCCGAACGTGATCGCCTTCTCAGCCTCGAACCAGTCGACGTTCGGCGCCGCCCCGGCCTTGACCGCGTCCTCACTCGTGACGGCGAACTCTCGGTGCTCGGCAAGCACCTGCATTGCGGGCCGGTCGAGCCCGATCCTGCCCACCTCAGTCCACAGTGCACCGTCCAAGTTGACCGCGGCCAGGCAGCGCTGGTCTGTTCGGCACCACTCGAGAGCAGCGTTGCCTCCGAAGGAATGCCCGAGCGCGGCAACCCGCGCCACGTCCAGTCGACCCGCCAGAGGCTGGGTCGGATCGGTGTTCAGCCGCTCTAGTTGACCGGCTATCGAAGCGAGATCGGCCGCCTTGTATTCGCACACCGACGCCCGCTGGCGGAAACTTCCTCGTATGAGCCGGTCTGCGGTCCCAGCGCCCCACCAGTGGCTGCCGGGTTCATCGGCACGATCCGGCCATCACTGAATGCCGTCACAGTCGTCTCGTACGTATGATTCACCCCCACGACGACGAAGCCGTGGCTGGCCAACTCTTCAGCGATCGCGCCCAGCAGCAGCGGCGGGAAACCGCTGGGCGAGAGTACGAGCACCGGATACGCAGGGGTGTCCGCCGCAACTGCAGCTTCAGGGATTGCATGTGAGCGCAGGCCCGCAACGTTGAGCCCGAGAAACTCGGCGGCCGGTGCCCACTCCGGGGGCAGGTAAGGTGCGAACTCGACGGCCGGCTGCGACTTGGCCGGGTACCAGACAAACACCACTAGCTCGCGGCGGTCCTCCGGGTTGGCCGCGTAGATCTCGGTGCGTGCGGGGTCGACCAAGTCGTACGACACCCGGCCCACCGAATGTCGTCCAGTGGGCTCCGGCAATGAGCCCCCTCTGGTGGCCGGGTCAGGCGTCAGCACCGGTTAAGACTATGGCCTCAGAGCGAGGCGCGCGTGGGCGATCATGGGGCGAAGGCGGTCTTGGCGACTGAGGAAGGTGGTCAGATGATTGAGGACTCGCAGGCTTCGGAAAGTTCCGACTCGATCGATCCTGAGGCGGCGCGAAGGAAGCCGGACAGCGATGGGTTGGCAGCGGATCGCATCGTCGTCGGCATCGGGGACGGCGGGCCCGACCACTACCGTGCCGCGCTGGGCCTCGCCGCACAGATGAGCCGCCAGCGCGTTGCCACGATCACCCTGGTCCATGGATGCCTCCCGCGGCTGTCGATCGCGACCGGAGGCGACGCCCTGGACCGACACCTGACACGCGGCCGGCAGCTGCTTGAGGAGGCAGGGCTTGTGCTGTCCTCGATGGTGGATTCCCGCACGCAGATCAGCCTTGCGGCCGTGCCGCAGACCGCCGTCGACGCGCTGCTGCAGGAATCGCAGACGGCCAGCGCGCTGATCGTGCAGCGCCGGAGCCTGTCAGTACTGAGTCGCGCGTTGAGTGGCACAACTTCTCATACAGTCGCCGCCCAGGCGGCGTGCCCAGTGATCGTAGTGAGGCATGATCAATCTGGCACCGAGTCAGGGCGCGGCATCGTTGTCGGTGTTGCACCACGTTCTGGACTCCGAGCGCTGCAGGTTGGCGTGGCGGAGGCGGCCGTACGGCGGTGCCCGCTGATAGCTGTCTACGTCTGGGACCTGCAGTTCTCGCCCACCTACGGCGGCTGGATCGACCCGGATGAGGAAGAGCTTGCGGAGGCGACCAGGTGGGCCGATTCCCTCCTGGCCCGGGCCGTCGCCGAGGTGGCCAAGCTTCATCCAGACCTGGACTTCCACGCCCGCACCGTCAAAGGCGTCATTGAGGAGGGGCTCCTTCGGGAGGCCGAGCACGCTGAACTGCTGGTTGTCGAGCGGCACCGTGACGCGCATCTCGCCTCAATCGGACTCGGCACGTTGCCCCGGCACCTGATTGATCATGCCCCTTGCCCAGTCATGATCACCCCGCAAAGCGACACGGGGGGTCATCCGGAGGATGCGGGCACCACGGAACCCAAGATCACCACCGAGTCGTGATCTTGGGTCCTCCGCCGATGTGCGATGAGTCAGCTGCTCAGCGACACGGGATGGCCCTCTGCATCTGAGAGATCACTAGAGGCCATCTCCAACAGCCGATCGGCGAGCTGCCTCAAGGCCCGGGCTGCTGCCACCTCATCACCGACAGTGGGCATATCCGGATCGGCCGGACTGCGGCGAGCCTCACCACGTACGTCGAGCGGCGCCGGCACATCACTGTGCAGCACGGCGTTCGCAGCCGTTGAATCCTGATCTTCGTAGAGGTAAATGTCGACCCGCCACCTTTTGGTCGGCGCGTTAGGTGACGTCACTGAACTCTGTTGACCGCCGGTACCGCCATTCTCCCGCTGGACATGCTCCACATGCGCGTCCGGGCCAGGGAAAAACAGGCTCTCGTTGCCACTGTCGGACCATCGCACCAGGTACGGGCCGCCGCCGTCTGCTCCAGTTTGCAGGATCTCGCCGTCTCGAATCGGCCGGTGCAGCGTGCCCGAGGCCACCACGATCCGATCGCCGACTTCCGCCTTCATCGCGTCCTCCTGTGTCTCGGTGTATCGCGCCGTCCGTGCAACGGGCTCTGCAGCACTCAGTCTCCTGACACTGCTGCGGGCGCTGTACGGTTCCTCCCAGCATTACGCATGGAACGGCTAGTGGACCAGATCTCTTGGCACCCATTTGTAAGTCAGCGGGACCCTGGTCCCGGTGGCGAGCACCTGCCGCCCATCGAGGCGGTCGCGGATGTTGTGCATCCCGGCCTGTCCCGGCATATACCCCAGCAGAGTGTCACGGGCCGGGCAATGCGACGTAGCAGGTCCGCAAGGACAAGGCGACTGCTGCGACGATGCCCCACAGCACCCCGAGGGCGACCACGGCTACCGCGGTGGGCGCCACCAGGGGCGGGCTTGTACCGTCGCGAGGCCGCGATTCGGGGACTTTCGCCTCTGCTCATGAACGTCTCGAATCGACACAATGGAGAGGAAGCCGGTGGGCCCGATCATCACGCGCGCCCAGCGGTCGCAGAACCACGGAGGTGATGATGAGCGCGTCGACCGTGTCGCCGCGCGGTGACCGCCGCTTGGCCGTTCGGCCAATCGATCGCGGCGAGCCGCAGCGCATTGTGGTTGGGCTCGACGACACACCGACGGCCCGCGCCGCCCTGCGCTGGGCCGCGAGACAGGCCCGCCTCACCGGTGCCACGGTACGCGCCGTCCACGTGATCGACTGGCCGATCGGAATCGAGGCGTTCGGGTCGGTGGAGGTCGGCGAGGACGGTCGACTGCCGGAGGAAAAGGTGAGCGGTCCTTACCGGCGAGGAATCCGACGCGTCTTTGAGGAGGCGTCGCCGGAGTCGGGTTGGCAGTTGCAGTTTGCTGAAGGAGACGCTGGGGCCGTACTGGTCGCCGAGGCTGCCAATGCCGATCTTCTCGTGATCGGGACGCGTACGAATCCGGACTGGACAGGTGATGTCTCGGGCCCGGTGGCACACCACTGCCTGAGCCGCATGACCTGCCCGGTGGTGGCGGTGCCTTTGGAGGAGCCTGAGCGTCAAAAGCGTCAGTGACTTTTGACCCGGGCCCGTACGACAGGAAGCACCAGGCCCGCAAAGCCAGCGATGGCACACGCACTGACCGCGGTGGTGACGATGCCAAGTGGCAGGGCCGTATGCTCACCAGCGATGCCGACGATCGGTGCTGCCACCGCCCCGAAGACGAACTGGCTGAGGCCCTGCAGCGACGATGCGGTCCCGGCCAGATCCGGATAGTCGGCCATCGCCAGCGCATTCGCTGTCGGAAAGATCAGGCCCACCGCGCACACCATCACGACCAGGGCTGCGATCAGCACGGCCAGCGGGAGTCCGGTGATCACCGTGACGAGTAGCGCAATTGCCCCGAGGAGATTGATGAGCAGGCCGAGACCGAGGACCCGCGTAAGCGGCCACACCAACGCAATACGCGCTCCGGCCTGCGCGGCTGCCACGAGCCCGAGCGATATGCATCCGAATACTAATGAGAAGCCCTGCGGAGACATGCCGTAGATCCGCTGGAGGACAAACGTCGAGCCCGCAATGTAGGCGAACATCGTGGCGCCAGCCAGGCCGGAGGAGAGAGCGCAGCCGACGAAGAAGCGGTCATGGAGGAGGGTGTTGTAGCCGTGCAAGGTTCGGCGGAAGCCTCCGACGACTCGCCGCTCAGGGGGCAGCGTCTCCTTGAGGCCGAACCACGCGGCCAGGAGCAGCACCGCACCGAAGCCGGCCAGTACACCGAAGATGCCCCGCCAACTCATGATCCGGCTGAGCTGACCGCCAAGTATGGGAGCGAGGACCGGCGCAAGCCCGGCTATCAGGAGCAACCGGGAGAAGAAGATCATCAGCGCTCGTCCGGAATAGAGATCGCGTGCGATGGCACGGGAGATCACTATTCCGGCCGCACCGGCCAGTCCCTGGACGAGCCGGAGGAGCGCGAGGGCTGTCGCCGAAGGCGCCAGAGCGCAGGCCACGGAAGCCAAGAGGTAGACCAGCACGCCCACCATCAGCGGGCGTTTGCGGCCGAGCCGGTCCGACAGTGGACCCGCCACGAGTTGGCCAACTGCCAGGCCGACGAGGCAGGTAGTGATCGAGAGCTGCGCCGCAGAGGCTGAGGCGTCGAGATCGTCGGCAAGTTGGGGAAGTGCGGGGAGATAGAGGTCGAGCGAGAGTGGCCCGAACATCGTGAGCAGGCCGAGCACCACGACCGTACGAGCGGGGGGTCGGGTGGGGTCGGCGGCATGCATGGCGAAACCCTAGGGCGTCGGGCTGGACGTCGCCTCAATACATTTCAGGACTGTCCTCTCAGCCATGCGTCTTGACGGCTGTGATGCGAAACGTACGGATTCAGGGCTGGAACCTGCGCGTCTTGATGGCTGTGATGCAAAACGTACGCATGAGCTCGGTCACCGGCTCTACGGAGTCACAACTCCTTCGCGTGCTTCGCGGCCCGAGCGCGAAGCCAGGCGGCCAACTCCGGTTGAGTGGTCTCATCAACGACGTCGAGTGGCGTCTTGTCGTCCCATCCGATCCAGTTGATGTCTGCTCCGCGGTCGAGGAGGTACTCGGCCGTACGCAGCTGACCGCCGTGACAGGCACTCCAGAACGACTGAGTGATCACCTCGTGATCTGGAGCAGGCCCTTCTGTGAGGACGGCCTCCACTCGATCCAGTAACCCGAGGGCTGCGGCATCGAGCAGCCGCGTACGCGCACCTCGCTCGACGAGCCTCCGGGCCGCCGCCCAGTTGCCAAATCCGCATGCATCGGCAAGCGGGCTGCCGCCACCGAGCACGGCGCCGGGCGCCTCGATGTCGGCTCCCGCGTCGAGTAATGCATCGAGCACCGCGACGTCACCGCTGCTTGCGGCCCAGTGCAGCGGCGTCTCGGTGTGCGAGCTGAATTGGCTATGGGCGTTCACATCAGCGCCCGCCGCGGTCAGACGTTCCACGACCGCCGGACCGTTGAGAAAGTGGCCCGGCCAGTCGGTTGCCGCATGCAGCAGCGTCCGATAGCAGTCGGCGTCGCCGATGCGGGCCGTTACGAGCCATGGGTCCGTGGCGAGCAAGCCCTCGAGCACAACGAGATCTCCAGCCTGTACGGCCCTGGTGGCCGCGACTGCACGCGGATCGTCGGCCGCGACCGTTGGAACGGGGCGGTCCTTGTCTGACTCCGTCGTCACGGTCGTCAAAGTACCCGTATCTCATGGACCGGTCGCGGCTCAGCCGTGGCACGCTGGTTTGACACATGAGATCAATCCGCTCCTTTGCCGTCCTGGCGGCCGTCGTTGTTGCTACCACGGCCTGCAACGGTGGAGAGCCCGCGACATCGGGCGCATCCGAGCAGGCCACGGTGCCGGCGTCGTCTCGCCCAACCCCGACCAACCGGCCGAACTCCCAGCCCAGCAAGACCGCAACCACCAAGCCTGGCGCGAAGGAGCTGGCCAGGCTGAACCAGCAGCTGATTGCCGCAGCCTGGGACAACGACCTACGCCGCGCCCGAGCCCTCATCGCCCGAGGCGCCGATGTGAACGCCAAGGACAACACAGTGCAGAGCGCCTACCTCATCTCCACGAGCGAGGGATACCTGGAGCTGCTGAACCTCACACTGGAGCACGGTGCCGACGTGGATTCCAAGGACTCCTTCAATGGCACCGGGCTGATCCGGGCAGCCGACCGCGGCCACGCCGACATCGCCGGTCGGCTGGTCCAGGCCAAGATCGAGATCGACCACATCAACAATCTGGGCTGGACCGCCCTGCATGAGGCGATCATCCTGGGCGACGGATCTCGCCGGTATGTCGACACCGTACGGGTCCTGGTCGCGGCCCGGGCCGACCTGCGGCTGCAGTCCCAACGTGATCAGATCGTCCCGCTGGAGCACGCCACGTCCAGGGGCCATGGCGAGATCGCACAAGTAATGCGCGACGCACTCGAGGCGGACGAACCGTCCAAACAAGGGGCCAACCGGCGCTTGCTCGCGGCCGCTGAGCGCGGTGACGCAACCGCCGCGGCGGTCGCGATTCGGGCTGGAGCGAGTCTTGAGACCCGCGACGAGAGGCGACGTACCCCACTCATGCTCGCCGTCACCAAGGACCAGCTCGCGGTGGCCCGGCTGCTGGTCTATCTGGGTGCAGACCCTGATGCGCTGGATGACCAACACGACACGCCGTGGCTGGTCACCGGCGTGACCGGCAGCGTCGACATGCTCGAGGTGCTATTGCCGGCTCGGCCTGATCTGAGCATCCGGAACCGGTTCGGTGGCACCTCTCTGATCCCGGCGAGCGAGCGCGGTCACGTCGACTACGTGCGGCGCGTCGTACGCACCAACATCGATGTCAACCACGTGAACGATCTTGGTTGGACCGCCTTGCTGGAGGCGGTGATCCTCGGCGACGGCTCGAAGCGGTATCAGCAGATCGTGACGATTCTCTTGGGCGTCGGCGCCGATCCTCGGATTGCGGACCGTGGCGGTGTGACCGCGCTCCAGCATGCCATGCGTCGCGGGCACGGTGAGGTGGCTCGGATCCTCAGAAACGCCTAGTGTCGTGCCACCAGCGACGCCAGGGTCGCTCATCCTGCCGCAAGAACCTGCTTCAACGTCATGGCGGGATGGCCCGTCACCTCGAGAATGTCCTGGCTCCTGGTGTCCAGCTCACCGGCCGCGATTGCTGTGTACGTGCTGACCCAGCCATCTACCTGCCATCGCGGCGCCCGATAGGAGGCGCGAGACGCGTAGGCCTCATCGATCGTCTCCGGGATGTACGAGACTGTCCGGCCCAGACGATCACTCAGGATGGCGGCGATCTCGTACATGGTCAGAGCCTCCGGCCCCGTGAGGTTCAGCGTCCGCCCGTCATAGGCGCCGTCGCTAGTGAGGACCGCAACGGCAACCTCGGCGATATCGGCCTGGGCCACGACCGCCACCCGCCCGGCTCCTGCGGGCCCGCGAATGGTTCCATCGTTGCCGATGAGATGTGGCGTGAAATCCGCATAGATGTTGTCGCGCAAGATCGTGTGGGCCGCGCCGACCGACCGCAGATGCTCCTCGGTCGCCCAGTGGTCCCGCGCCAGGGTGAAGGTAGCCGTGGGAGAGGCACCGAAGAAGGACACATAGACGAGCCGCTCCACCCCGGCGTCGACAGCTGCGTCGATGAAGATGACGTGTTGCCGGACGCGGTCGGGAGTCTCTGAGGCGGAGACCATGAAGACGGTGTGGGCACCAGTCAGCGCTGTTCGGACTGCGGCGCTGTCACCGTAGTCAGCCGTAGCGATGTGGGCTCCGGGCAAGGCAGGCGCTCTGGAGTGATCCCGAACCACGAGTCGCTGGGCCACGCCGAGCTCGGAGAGTCCACGGGCCACCCGCGAACCGAGACGACCAGTCGAGCCCGTCACAGCGAGGGTGGTTTGCGCAGCGATCATTGTCCGAGGTCTCGCGCGCCTACTTGCCCACGCCTCTCACCGTAGACCCGAGACCTCGCTCGGACCGCTCTGAGCACGTGACAGGGGTGCTACTCAGGCCCAGCTCGCCGGGCCATCGGACCTGGCTGCGTACTCGTCCATCGGTACCTTGCCCTCGCGCCAGGCGTGCAGCACAGGATCCACAATGCGCCAGCACTCTTCGGCCGTATCGCCGCGCACCGAAAGGAATGGGTCTGCATCCAACACGCCTGCCAGCACCTCTCCGTACGCCGGGAGGCGCCCAGGATTGAGGTTGGTGTCCAGCGACACTCGATCCAACGTCAGTGGATCATCCGGGCCATTGACGTTCATCTCCTGCGCCATCCGGTCCGGCCCCATCGTCAGCCGTAAACGATTGGGCACTGGCTCCCCCTGCAGCCCGGTTGGCAGGTGTGGCACCGGCTTGAAGGTGACGAGCACCTCCTTCCGGCGCTCCCGCAAGGCCTTGCCCGACCGCAGCCGGAAGGGCACACCGGACCAGCGCCAGTTGTCGATCTCCACAACGAGTTCGGCCAGCGTTTCAGTGTTCCGTGCCGGATCGACCCCGGGCTCGGCCGTGTAGTCAGGCACATCACGGCCATCGATTGAGCCCTGCGTGTAGCGAGCCTGGCGTCCAGACGCGACCGGGTCTTCGTCCCATGGCCTGCAGGCCCGCAGCACCTGGGCCTTGGCGTCGCGCAGATCCACTGCGTTCACTGTGGCGATCGGCTCCATCGCCGTCAGCGCAAGCACTTGCAGCAGGTGGCTCTGGATCATGTCCATCAGCGCACCGGCGCTGTCGTAATAGCGCGCCCGGTTCTCCAGCGTGAGCTGCTCATCGAACACAATGTCCACACGGTCGATGTGCTGATTGCTCCACATCGGTTCGAACAGGCGGTTCGCGAAGCGAACACCAAGCAGATTCAGCACGGTAGAGCGCCCGAGGAAGTGATCAACCCGATGCACCTGGTCTTCCGGGACCAGTTGGGTGAGCAACTTGTTCAGGCTGGCGGCGCCCTCCTGGTTTGTGCCGAAAGGCTTCTCCAGCACCACCGTTGTCCCCTCAGGCAGCGACACCTGCTGGAGGGCCTTACAGGCAGCGACTGTCACCGAAGGTGGCAGCGCAAAGTACAGGGCAGGCGCGGGCGGGCAGGAATCGATCAACGACTGCAGGTCATCCGCGCTCGTCACGTCGGCTTTCTCATAATGCGTGGTATCCAGCACGCTCTGCAGCGCTTCCTCGGAGACCTTTCCATCGGCGAATGACGTGCGAACTCGCTCCCGCCAGGCATCGGCATCCCAATCCTCGGCGCCGGCACCCATCAGCACGACTTCGCGACGCGACTCCTCATAATCGAGCAGTTGCCCAAGTGCCGGCAACAGCAGTCGTCCAGATAGGTCACCGCTGGCGCCCAGCAACAGCAAGCTCCCGATCGCACGAGTCATTCGTGCCTCCTCAGGTTCTCTCGGCGCAGCCGCGGCTCCACCAGGTCTGCACCGCCTTCTCCACCCACCGGTTCCATGGCTGTCCACGGTTGCCAAAACCTGGGTACACGTGCGGTTCCGGCGGTATGCATTGGGTCGTAACGCACGTAGACCGTCAGCAACCCATGCAGAGCAGGTGTCAGCTGAGGCGTACCCGATCAGGACCCTTACAAACCGATGTACCGACGCAGTCGGCCACGCCGGGGTTCGTCACCCACACGCTCTTCACTGGCCCGCGGCTCGGCTGCTCGTCGAGCGGTGGGATCTGCGCTGTCATTCCAATCCCGACCGTCCTCGTCCCGAGCAAACCGGTCCCTGTCTCGATCGAACACGACGTCCCGATTCGAAGTGTCGCGGCCCGCTGATCGGCTGTAGTAGCGGAATAGCTCAAGCTCTTCCCGCGGCGTAAGGTCGTTGTCGGCTTCGATTCGTGGAGCGTTCTTGATGGTCTCCTCGTCGTAATCCACGAAGATGTCAATGCCCTCGATCCGAGCCTGATACAGCGGAACGAACGACTCTGAGGTTCCGAAGAGGCCAGTCTTGACCGTGATCCACGTCGGTTCGGAGCTTTCATCGTCGAGATAGATCTGGCCAATCCTGCCGATTTTCTCCGTGCCGCTGTACACATTCCCAGACTGCTGGTACGCGGTCCGAAGCTGCTCAGTCGTGATACTCATCAGGCGCGTCCCCTTCCCTTGTCTAGAAAGGTTCCTTAACCGGCGCCATCGAACCGAAACAGACTTGTCAGCGTCTCGGCCGGGCGATAGCCCTCCTGAGACGCCGACAACTCGGAATTATTCAGCCTTTGGCGAGTAGGGCATCAAGCTTCTCGTACCCCTCGTAGACCCCGACCTCCATGCCACTCGCCATGATCCCATCGCGAGCTTCGAGGTTCTCCACCACAGAGAGACCGATCGTTCTGGTCCGGCCGTCCCCAAGGTCTTCGAACGTCATGGTTTCCAGGCTGACGCCATCTGGCATGCCTTCCCAGGTGAACGTCTGCACCAAGCGCTCGCTCGGTCGCACCTCATGGAAGGACCCGTAGAAAGCGGCCACCTCCTCGCCGTCCTGCAGAGCTGCATAGCGGTAGTTACCACCAGTGCGAGCGTTCCACTGGTCGATTCTCATCTCGGTGCTCTTGGGGCCGAGCCACTTGACGACCAGTTCCGGGTCGACCCATGCCCTGAAGACCTTGTCGCGTGGGGCGTCGAAGTCTCGAATGATGCGGATGGTGGGCAAGTTGGGATCAGCCTCGATCGTGGTCTCGCGCGTCGCGGCTTCGTGCGTGGCGTTTGTGCTCATGATGCTGCTCCTTTGTTGATGGTTGGTTCACTGTCGTCGTTCATTGAGGCGAGCACGGCATCGAGTCGGCGGAATCGCTCTTCGGCTTGCCTCCGATATCGCTCGATCCAGGCCGTCATCAGGTCGAAGACTTCGGCCTCGAGGTGCCGCGGGCGGCGTTGCGCATCCCGGCTGCGGCTCACCACCCCCGCGTCTTCGAGCACCTTGAGGTGCTTGGACACGGCTTGGATCGACACGTCGTACGGGGCGGCCAGCTGGCTTACGGTGGCGTCCCCGACAGAGAGCCGGGCCACGATGTCGCGCCGCGTCGGGTCGGCCAAGGCGGCGAAGACTCGTGAGAGTCGGTCCTCGCTCATATCAGCCTCCTTGCGCCGATTAGTCAACTGTTTGGTTGAATAAGAGGCTACGATAGCTGAGTCTGTATTGTCAACCGATCGGTTGATTAAATCCCGTGGGTGCCTAAGGGGCTACGTTTCGCAGCACAGCCTCGAAAAGGATCCCGCCCGCAGCCGCTGATGCGTACCTTTCGCAGCACAGGTGTAAGAACGAGCACCCGGGCCCCTGACCTCACGTTTTGCCTCGTGTCATCGTCTACAAAGTTGATGACGATGAAACGACCGTTTGAAGAGATCGTGGCTGAGCATGGACCGACCGTGCTCCGGGTGTGCCGTGCCGTGCTAGCACGACCGGACGCTGATGACGCCTGGTCGGAGACCTTTCTCGCCGCCCTGCGCGCCTATCCAGACCTCGCGGTCGGCGCCAACATCGAGGCTTGGCTTGTCACCATCGCGCACCACAAGGCGATTGACATTCTCCGTGCTGAGAGACGCCGGGCGGCACCGGTTGCCGACCTCGCGGAGGCCGGGTCCGCAACCGATGCCTGGGAAACGCCTGACGACGGCTTGTGGGCGGCGCTCCGGGCGCTGCCAACCAAACAGCGACAGGCGGTTGCCTACCACCATGTGGCCGGCATGCCGTACGCGGAGGTCGCCGCGCTCGTCGGCGGCTCAACCGACGCGGCCCGGCGCGCCGCACATGACGGCATCCGGGCCCTGCGCCGCCGCTACCGCAACTCCCAATCCATCACACCGCAGAAGGAATCCCGCTCATGATCAACTTTAGTCACCCCATGCTTGACCCCATCAGTGCCGACGATGCTGGGACGATGGATCGGCTCCGTGATCAACTTGTGGCGGCAGCCGAGGCGGACCAGCTGCTGGACGTCGCGTATCGGACAGTGGATTCACCTGTCGGTGCACTGCTCGTGGCGGCCACCGACCAAGGCCTCGTCCGGGTCGCATACGAGCGCGAGGACCATGATCATGTGCTGCAGGGACTCTCGGAGCTGATCAGCCCGCGCATTCTGCGGGCTCCACGTCGCCTGGATCAGGCGGCTCGCCAACTTGCGGAGTATTTCGCTGGCGAACGCCGAGATTTCGTGCTGCCGTTGGACTTACGGCTGGCTCGTGGGTTCCGGCGGGCGGTGCTCGCGCACCTTGTGTTGATCAACTACGGGCGCACCGAGACGTACGCCGAGGTGGCCGCAGCCACCGGTCATGCACGGGCCGTACGGGCAGTCGGCACTGCTTGTGCCACCAACCCGATCCCGGTGGTGGTGCCATGCCATCGGGTGCTGCGCAGCGACGGGAAGCTCGGCGGCTATATCGGTGGGCTGGAGGCGAAGGCGACTCTGCTTTCACTTGAGGCGGGCAGGCCCATCGACCGCGATACATTGATGGGCTAAGCGCCTGGCTCGTGGGCACGACCGGCGCTAGTGTCGTGTCTCCTAGGTATCGCAAAAGACTTAGAAGACACGGCGCTAGGGTCTGATCGAAGCACTGGAGTGAGGCGATGGCGGAACATCAGGCAGCACGCCGGATTCTGGTCGGGGTTACCTATGGCCAGTCCGACGCGGTGCTGCGCCATGCCGCCCGCTTCGCGCGTACGTTTGACGCCGCCCTGGTCTGCGCGCACGTCGACCCTGGGCGTTACGTCGTGGAGGAACTGCCTGACGGAACTGTCGCCTCCCTCCCGCTCGATCCGGACCTACCCGAACTGAAGGACACCGACTTCGATCAAGGGCTGGTGGCCCAGGTCCGTACAGCGGTCGCAGACGATTCCATTGAATTGTCGTTTCGAGAGCTGGCAGGCGATGTCGCGTACGCGCTCACCCGGCTGGCCGACATCCTCGACGTCGAGATGATCATCGTCGGCAGCCGGCGGGGTGGCGTACGCGCTGGGCTGAAACAGTTCCTCACCGGGTCAGTGGCCGCCCACCTGGCTCATCGTCAGCCTCGGCCGGTGGTGGTCATTCCGGTAGCTCCGGTCGCCGAAGGCAAGCCACTTCCCTGGGAAGAGTGAGAAATATGGCCACCGCGGGGGAGACAGAGACCAGGCCGTCAATCGTCGGCTATGTGCTCGGCGGCATCGCGCTTGCCGGCCTGCTCGCAATGTCGATCTTGTTCTTCGCGACCGGTCTGATGGCTCCACTGTGGGCGATCATCGGCTTCATTTCCGTCTGGGCGATCCTGTTCCTCTTGGGCTGCATTTGGATACGCCGGCATCCGTGGCGCGTGGTGCTGCTGCCTGCGATCGCCGCAGTCATCTTGTTCGGTGGCCTGCGTGCTGGTACGGCGCTGCTCGGCTGGACACCTTGACCGAGGCGGGACTTCAGCCAGCGAGAGGGTGAGCTCACCTTTCCCACAAGAGCCTACGGCTAACGTCCGCGGCCGCAGTGTTTACGCCAGTAGCATGCGGGTACCTCGTACGACTGGAGAGGAGGTCGTGCCCATGAACCGAGGACTTATCGGAACCATTATCGGTATCCTCGTCATCATCATTTTGGTGATAGTGATTCTTCAGCTGACCTGACTGCAGAACCCCGGGCCGGCGAGGCGTGCAAGTGGCTGTCCGCCCGGGCCGCTTTTTCGACACTCGCTCGCACCCCGGGCGTCCCCACAGCTAACCCTGTGCTTCCCGACGCTCGGGGTGCTGTGCGGCCAGGTACTGGTAGGTGGACGTCAGATCCTGACTGCTCAGCCCAGCTCGATCCAACAGCTGGAAGAGTTCCCGCACGTTTCCCAGCAGCCGCGCTGTGGTGCCCGTCCGCCATGCCTGTTGAGAGGCGACCTCGAGCGGTGCCAGCGCGGCCCCGGCGGGCAGATCAGGCTCAAAGTCTCGGTTGAGGAGCTTGGCTCGCGCAGCGCCAAGCACCCGACTTCCTGCCAAAGAGAGCTGCCAGCTGTCCAGCACTCGAGAAAGGTCGAGGCCGGCGCGCTCGGCGATGACCGCCGCCTCGCTGACCGCCATAGCCGTGGCTGCGATGACATATTGCTCGCAAGCGTTGGCGATCTGGGCGCTGCCTACACCGCCGACGCGTACGCAACTCCCCAGCAACTCCAGTACGGGCAGCGCGTCCCGATAGAGACCCGGCGCGGCGCCGACCACGATGGATAATTCGCCACGGGCAGCGGCCGCGTGAGTTCCGCTCAGCGGCGCATCGACCACCCTGAGGAGACCAGCCGTTTTCTCGGCGAGGTCGCCGGTCAAACTGCGCAGGCCATCTGGGGTGGAGATCGCTCCCACAACCAGGATCGTGGGACTGTGGATCCCAGCTAGCAGCCCGCTCGGTCCCCTGAGGTCGGCCTCAAGATCCTCGAGCTTATGCAGCAGCACGAGGACGTACTCGCAGCGTGCGGCGAGATCTGCGGGGCTTGCAGCGCGTTTGGCTCCCAGCCGTTGGAGCTGGGCGAGTAGGTCAGGTTTGCGGCCGTAGGTCGAGATGTGCGTCGCTACCGGCAGTGCGCCCAACAACCGCTGCAGGACCGGCTCGGCCAGGAATCCGTGCCCAAGCACCCCAACTGAGCGCGGATAGGTTCGGTCGCGCGCTCTCCCCACCGGCACCTTTGTCACTCTATCGAAGGCGCCTGTAAACGCCCCCCGGCCGCGCCAGCCGCGGTCGAACCCAAGGACCGCAGATGGGTGATGTGTGCGTCCTTGGGTTCGACTCTGTAACCGCCGCAAGCCAGCTAGTTCACGCCGCGGTTCAACACCACTTGCACAAGCCGGCGCAACTCCGGAGTGAGATCCTGCTCCGGCACCGTGAGGCGCCAATCGCCATACTCGACGGTGTAAACGAATCGATCTGGTGTCGGTCGGGTGGAAGTAACGTGCTCCGTGCCGACGCGCATCAGCAGATTCCGGACCTCCGGCCCCTCAGGATCGGAGTTGAGATCCAACTCCCCGACCTTGGTCGTGCCGGCGAAACCCCCGCTACGGCATACAGCGACAGTCCCAGGCTCGTCCGTCGATCCGGCCTGAGCAGGACCGAGCGACGTCTCTGACGAACCTGCCGGCTGGGCCAAGCCTTGGCCCCAGACCTGGTACGCGGTGAGGTCAACTCCCGCATCGAGTAGGCCGACCTCGGCCCACGCCGCCCGAACCTTCTCGGCAACCGACGGGTCGTTCACGAAAAGGCGACGCGCCGAGGTGACTGTAGCCTGCGCAAACGACTCAAAGCTGGCCCGCGCGCTCAACTGGCCGTTGACCAGCGTGTCGTACCAAACCTGGCCAGCCTTCTCCCAGCTAAATCCACCGATGTCTAGCGCAGCCAAGGCAAAGGCACGGTTGGGAATTCCTGAGTTGATGTGTACGCCGCCGCTGTCAGCGTCGGTCACGACATAGTCGGCCATGGAACCCACTTGTAAATCCCTGCCAATTTGGGGGTCGTCGTATGCCGTTCCCGGTTCGCGCATCGAGCGGAGCGCGTTTGCGTTGATCCCCGGCATGAAGAGTCCCACAGCGATTAGCCAGTCAGCCTCAGCGGCGGTTTGGCCGAGCATGCGCTGTTTAGCCATTGAGGCAAAAACATCGCTGATGCTCTCATTTAGGGCGCCTGGCTGATCCTGATAAGCCAATCCGACAGTGAACTGCGTGACGCCGTGCGTGAACTCGTGCGCCATGACATCCATCGGCTTGGTGAAGCGATCAAAGATCTGCCCATCCCCATCACCAAAGACGAGCTGAGTACCGTCCCAAAACGCGTTGTCGTAATCACGCCCATAGTGGACGGTGATGGACACCGTGCCACCACGGCCATCAATGGACCGCCGGCCAAACTGGATGTCGAACATGTCCCACACCTGCCGCGAAGAGTCAAAGGCTTCGTCAACCGCCAGATCACCGACCGGGGGATCGCCATCGCTCCGGACAGCCTCCCCGGGGAGCGACTCCGTGTAGTTGGCAGTGTGCACCACCCGGGTTTTGGCGCCAGGCAGACGTGGCGCGGCCATGTGACCCGGTGCCGACTCCCGTCGAGCTCGCAGGCGGTCATCGACCTGCAGCGTCTCCCTTCCTGAGGCAGATGCGTGACGGGTGCCGGCCCGCATCGCGATGCGCTGCAGTAGATAGGGAGGAACAAAGGTGCAGGACATGACGCCTCCTTGACAGTCGCCTCGCACGGATGGCACAAAATGCCGCGCAGCCTGGTCGCGGCGGTGGGTTTGATGAATTCCACTGCGACTGCCTGCAGCATGCTCACAGGCAGGTTACATTCGGTCTTGCAGACAATCGGGGGAGAATTTTGAGCAGGGTTCTTGACGGCATGCCGTCCCACGTTTCAGGCTGACTTTCGGAATGGGTCACCTCTCGCACGAGCGGATAGCCTGTTCTGTGGGTCGATTGACGGCGCGCAATCGGTGACGGTCCACCATCCGATGGGGGCGATTCCGTGGCCACGGTGGCCATGGACCGAGCATGTGCGTGCGTGAGTCGGTACCCACCGCGTACGCGTTGGAGAGTGCGAAGCACCTGACGCGATTTTGGCATGTCCACTTTAGGACATGTCCTCTTCCTGCTGCCCTTTTTGCGTGACTTCACTCATGAGCGCTGCATAACGTCCTTCTTGACATAGCTGGGTTCTCGTTAGTCAGCCGCATCGGCGCTAGCGAGACATCAAGAAGGGAAACCTCACATGCAGTCTTCACACCGCATCCGTCGCATCATCCGCGCCTCTGTCGCAAGCGCTGTCGCGCTTGGCACGTCCGCGGTCGTGTTCTGGACACCGACGGTGTCAACTCTTGGCCACTCCCTGCGGTAACAGGTCTCGGCCATTCCCTGTGACAATAAGGAGGACACCGTGAATCGCGGACACAGTCTCTAAGCCAAACGAGTGTTCGGCGGAACCGGCGCTCTAACAGGTGCGGTGCTGGAATAGCACAGCCATGTTGCAGCTCTGGGCAGTTTCAGACACGGCGGGCCGTGATCGGGTGCTCCGCGCACTTGGGCGATCTGCTACGGATAGCGCGCGAATCCTGTCCCAAACGCTAGTGAAATCGCGTCGAAAGTCCGATAGTGTTGGCACAGGAAAGCGAGCACCAGATCTTCCGAAAGGAAGCCGGGATACCTGACGTTCCCGGTGGTTGAGCTACGTAGTGAGCGTGGCTCAACCAGCACAGCCCGTGTGGAACTTTTCCCCGAGGTTCCGCTCGGAGTTCCTCCCCCTGGGCGACGCCCGCGGTTCACTTAGGACCGCGGGCGTGGCTTTGGGTTGTGGGGAGAGTTCTCGGCTCTCAGTCGTCAAAGAGATGATGATGCATGGCCTGCGCGTGCTCGATCGCCCCGCAAGCCGTCTGACCGTACGAGTGCCGCGCCTAGCTGCAGCCGCGTCGATACGCCCAGCTCGTCCATGAGTTCGGAGATCCAGCGCCGGACCGAGCGCACGTTGATGTTCAGCGTATTCGCAATCGCAGAGTCGGTGGAACCGGTCATCAACATGGAGATCAACATCTGTCGACGTGGATCGGTCTCACTGTTAACGGAGGTCATGATCGGCACGGCGGCGTCCCACACCGCCTCAAAAAGCCACTGCAGCGCTTCGACCAGAAGTGCATGGCGCACGATGGAGGCACGGAGCTCATGCCCTGGGGCGTACGAGCGCATCGACGGTATCAGCGCCGTATGAGAATCGATGATGATCAACTTCATGGGAACCGGCGAGGTGCGCGACTGCTCGCCCTTCTTGGCAAACAGACCCAGTTCGGCAAGCCGGTCAGCGTCGAAGCCCGGGTCGTAGACGCAACGCAGAATCACGTTCCTCTCGAGCGCTTGCCACTCCGGCTCGATGCTCAGCGCCTCCTCAGTGATGACCGATCGGACCTGAGCATAGGGCGGCTTGTCGAAGAAGCAGATCTCCCGGCGTGCGGAATCCATCAGCTCACGATGGGCCGCGACAATGGTTGGGCGTCCGACGAGGGTCTTGATGTCGTCGGCCTGGGTCGCTCCAGCGGCCAGCAAGTGGCTCTCCAATGATTCCGCCGCCACGCTTGCCAGCTCGATCTCGGACAATCGCTGCGCCCTGAGCTGATTGACCACATCCAGCAGCGGTAGTGCTCGCCAGTTCCCACGCGACGAATCCGTCGCCAGTCCGAGCTTCCTCAGTTCCTCGAGGTTTTCAGCAACCTGCTCGGGTGTTAGCGACGTGAGCCGCGCCAGCTCGGCTACCGATGCCGACGGCAAGGGCCCAAGCGCGACGTAGACAGCCTCCGCTTCGGCACTGATGCCTAGCGGCTGAAGCATTACCTTCCCTCCAGCGCAAGGTTCAGACAGGAGCCATCGGCGCCGACCCGTTGAGGTTCGGAAGCCGATACGCTGAGCCAACGGCACAGCGACCCCGCTCGCTGCACGATCGTCTCATAGCGCGCCAAAGGAGGGTTTTCAAGGATGGCTGAACTTGCCCAGATCGGTGTTACGGGCCTCGCGGTCATGGGCCGCAACCTCGCAAGGAACTTCGCCAGGCATGGTCATCGCGTAGCAATCCACAATCGCAGCTACGCCAAGACCGAGTCGCTGCTCGCCGAGGCCGGATCGGAGGGGACGTTCATTCCGTCCGAGTCCATGGCCGATTTCGTTGCATCGCTGGAGCGTCCGCGGCGGGTCTTGATCATGGTCAAGGCCGGTGCTGGGACTGACGCGGTGATCAATGAGCTCATCCCGCTGCTGGAGGACGGCGACATCGTGATCGACGCCGGCAATGCACACTTTCCGGACACGATCCGCCGTGAGCGAAAGCTGGCCGACATGGGTCTGCACTTCGTGGGCACCGGCGTCTCGGGCGGTGAAGAGGGCGCGCTCAACGGCCCATCAATCATGCCGGGCGGCTCGCGGGAATCCTACGAATCCCTAGGTCCCCTGCTGGAAAGCATTGCGGCAAAGGTCGAAGGGGTTCCCTGCTGCACCTATGTCGGGCCCGACGGGGCGGGCCATTTCGTCAAGATGGTTCACAACGGCATCGAGTACGCCGATATGCAGTTGATCGCGGAGGCGTACGACTTGATCACACAGGCGACCGGAGCGTCAGCCTCGGAGATCGCTCAGATCTTCAAGACCTGGAATGAAGGCGATCTGGAATCATTCTTGATCGAAATCACCGCCGAGGTGCTCGACCATGTCGATGCCGAGACCGGCAAGGCTTTTGTCGACATCGTGCTGGATCGTGCTGAACAGAAGGGCACTGGTCGCTGGACGGTGCAGAACGCTCTTGATCTTGGTGTACCCATTACCGGCATCGCAGAAGCCACCTTCGCGCGCGCGCTGTCAGGATCAGTCCCACAACGGGAGGCCGGGCGGGCCAAGCTTCCCGCGGGCACCGGGGAATGGAGCGTGGCCGATCGGGATGAGTTCGTGGAGGACGTACGGCAGGCTCTCTACGCTTCCAAGGTGGTGGCATACTCTCAGGGCTTTGACCAGATCGCGGCCGCGAGCGCCGAATACGGCTGGAACATTGACCGCGGCGCCATGGCCAGGATCTGGCGCGGCGGCTGCATCATCCGGGCGCGCTTCCTCAATCGGATCACCGAGGCGTACGAGCGCAATCCCGACCTCCCGTTGCTGCTTGCCGATGATTACTTCAGCGAAGCCGTCGGCAACAGTCTGGCCGCCTGGCGGCGCGTGGTGTCTGCGGCTGCTCAAAACGGTCTTCCGACACCGGCGTTCTCATCCTCGTTGGCCTACTACGACGGCATTCGTGCCGAACGGCTGCCGGCTGCCCTGATCCAGGCGCAGCGGGACTTCTTCGGCGCGCACACCTACAGCCGCGTCGACAAGGACGGCTCGTTCCACACCGAGTGGAGCGCCGACCGCACCGAGCGTCAGGTCGGGGAAGCCTTCAAGCAGGAGGTGCCCGCAGCCAAGGAGTCCGAGAAGGCGCCCGCCACCTCGGCATGACCCGCTTCAGTCCGCAGATTCTGACGCGACTGGGTGGCCGAACCGCGCGGGCCGCGCGCGCCGCCGGGGCCCGCCTGCGGAACGAGGTGGCGGCCGGTGGCTTTGCCGAGCGGGCCGGCGGCAACGGGCTGGTGCCCAATGCCGGGATTGCGGTGTTCTTCGCCACCGGGCCGGAAAATCTCTACCAGTTCGAGCAGTGGCGCCGTCCCCTGGAACGGCTTGCCGAGCGGCAACCGGTCTTCATGATCACCGACCGGGCCGACACCGGCGACGCACTGCTGGCGTCGACATCGCTGCCGCTCGCGTTCGCGCGGGGCAGCGCCGCGCTCGAGGAGCTGGTCGGCGAACGGGACGTGCGGATCGTGCTCTACCTCAATCAGCTCGAGGCGAACTTCCGCATGCTGCGGTTCGCGAGTCCGGTGCACATTCAGATTGGGCACGGCGAGAGTGACAAGGCTGGCAGTATCTCGAACCAGCACAAGGCATACGATCTGGTCTTCGTCGGCGGTGACGCCGGTCGTGATCGCCTCGATCACGCATTGCGCGGTTTCGATGCGGCCGAGCGCACGCTGGCGGTCGGCCGTCCGCAGCTTGACCACAGCTACCCGGGAGCCCCGGCCTGGCCCCGCGACTCCGGAATGCGCGTGTGGTACGCGCCCACCTGGGAGGGTGACCGGCCAAGCATTGCGTACGGGTCTTTGGCCAGTCACGGCGTGGCGATCATCGAGGCGCTTGTCGCCGACCCGTCGATCCGCGTCATCTACCGACCGCACGCGCGGACCGGATACGCCTCCCGCAAGCATCGCGATGCAGACAAGGCTGTCCGGGCCCTGCTCGCAAAGGCCGGCGACCGGCACCTTGTTGATCGCGATGGTTACGGCTGGCAGTGGGACTTCGCTGATGCTTGCATCACCGATATCTCAGCGGTTGCCTATGACTGGCTGCCGACCGGCAAGCCGCTGGTGATCACCGAGCCGGCGCCAACCGCCTACCGCCAACCCTCGCCGCTGCTGGACACCCTTCCGCTGCTCGGTGCCAAGGAGGCCGAGGGGGTTGTGGCCAGGATCCTCGCCTTGCAAGGAGATCCGGCAGCGAGGGGGCAACTCTGGGAACTCGCGTACCGCTATTTCGGAGACGTCAGTGCTCAGCAGAGTACAAAACGGTTTGAGGATGCGATCGAGCGCGCGTACGAGATCCAACGATCCTGATAGACCTGCTTGGACTCAGAGACCGCGCAGGAAGTCGATGTCGTCGTCGGGTGCCTTTGGCTGCTTTTGCTGTCGAGCGCCGGAGGACTCCGCGTTGGGTCGACCTAGCAACAGCCAGCAGACGGCGCCGGCTAGTGGCAGGCAGATGATCGCGGTCGCCCAGAGCCAGCGAGGCATCCGGCGGACGGCATACGGCGGGGCCTGAGCAACTTCGACGACACAGTAGATCATCAGCAATCCGATGATGATGATCGGTAGATACCGCCCCATAACGAAGAGTATGCGTCTTGGCCGGGGGTCGAGACAACAGTCGACGATAGGCTGTCGGGATGCCGCGCGGACTTCTCGTTGCCGTGCCTCGGTACCGAGATGTGGGCTGGCAGGGGAGATGGTGGTGACGGCCGGTTTCGATGTCGGTGCCGAGCGACCTGCCCGCCCCACGATTGCGCAGCTGCGCGAAGTGACGCAGCCTCCGAGCGTCCGTACCCGCGCTGCCGCCGAACACTGGGTGGCTCATGCCTACCTGAGGGACATTTCGCCTTATCTGACACGGATCCTGTTGCGAGCCGGGTTCAGCGCCAATGGCGTCACGTGGCTGATGATCATCGCTGCGGCCGCCGCTGCGGTGGCCACGGCCTGGCCCACGCTGTTGGGTGCAATTCTCGCGGTGATCTTGGTGCAGCTGCAGATGCTGCTGGATTGCTGCGATGGGGAGGTTGCGCGGTGGCGGCAAACATCATCGCCACGCGGTGTGTACCTCGATCGGGTGGGGCATTACGTGGCAGAGTGCGGGATTGCCGTTGCCCTGGGAGTCCGTGCCACCGGTGACCTACGACTCAGCGGGATCTGGATCAGCGCAGGGCTGCTGCTCGGTTTGCTGATCGCCTTGAACAAGGTGGAGAACGATCTGGTGCATGTTGCGCGGCACTATGCCGGGTTGGCACAGATACGTGACGCCGATGACGTCCGTGCGCCACGGGGAGGCTTGCTACGCCGTGCGCGCCGGCTGGCAGGGCTGGTGCCGTTTCACAAGGTCTTCCATTCCGTGGAGCTGTCCATCCTGGTGCTGATCGCCGCGGTCATTGACCTCTTCGTTGCTGGGGCGGCCACGAAGGTCCTGCTCGCAGCACTCGTCGTCGCGGCCGGCGTGACACTGATTGGTCATCTGGTCGCTGTGCTGGCATCGTCCAGGCTGCGATGAGCGGGTCTCAGCGGCCGAAGTTTGGGGTCATCGTTCTGACGATGGGCAACCGGCCTGACGATCTGAATCGCGGTCTTGCCAGTGTGCTGAACCAGCGCGGGGTTCAGCTCGATGTTGTGGTGGTCGGCAACGGGTGGCAGCCAGTGGGCTTGCCTGCAGGGGTTAAGGCCCATGGGTTGAGTGAAAATCTTGGCATTCCTGCCGGTCGTAACGCCGGTGTGAGTCTGGTCGAAGGGGAATTGCTGTTCTTCCTCGACGATGATGCCTGCCTTCCGGCAGACGACATCTTGGCTCGGATGGCGATGCAGTTCGCTGCTGATCCGACACTCGGCATGATCCAACCGAGAGTTGTCGATGCTGACGGCCGAGAAGCGCCCCGGCGCTGGACGCCGCGCATACGCATCGGCGACCCAGCACAGAGCAGCCCTGCGATGAATGTCTGGGAAGGCGCTATTGCGATCCGGCGTGATGCCTTCGAGTTCGCGGGTGGCTGGCCTGAGCCGTTCTGGTACGCCCATGAAGGCATCGAGCTGGCCTGGCGAGTGTGGGACGGCGGTTTCCATGTTCGCTACGACGGGGACATCGAGGTATTTCACCCGGCGATCCAGCCCACGCGGCACGCCGAGTTCTATCGGTATCAGGCACGGAATCGGGTCTGGCTCGCCAGGCGTAACCTCCCGCTGCCGGTCGGCGTGCTCTACGTGTTGATGTGGGCCGGGGTCTCTGCGCTGCGCCTGCGGTCGCGTACTGCGCTGATCGAAACGCTGCGGGGATACCGGATTGGACTCACCGAGCCTGGCGGCGAGCGGCGCCCGATGCGCTGGCAGACCATCTGGCGCATGGCGCGCGCCGGGCGTCCACCGGTAATTTGATGCCGGTGGTGGTACAGGCTGAGCTGGATGACCGCACATGGTCGGAGTGGGCTATCGGGCAGGTGGAGGCGGATGCGAATCGCAGCGCTGACACTCATCTGCACCCGTTTCCGCTACCGGTGGAGTGGGGTATCAGTCTCTACTTGAAGGACGAGTCGGTGCATCCGACCGGAAGCCTGAAGCATCGGCTGGCGCGGTCGCTGGTGCTGTACGGCCTCTGCAACAACTGGATCAACCAGGGCACTACCCTCGTCGAGGCGTCCTCCGGGTCGACGGCAGTCAGCGAGGCCTACTTCGCGCGGCTCCTCGAGTTGCCCTTCGTGGCCGTGATGCCGGCGTCGACCGTACGGGAGAAGTGCCAGTTGATCGAGTTCTACGGCGGACAATGCAAGCTGGTCGAGGACCCGACGACGATCTATCAGGTGGCGGCCGATCTTGCTGATAGCACTGGTGGGTACTACCTCGACCAGTTCACCTACGCCGAACGGGCCACCGACTGGCGAGGCAACAACAACATTGCCGAGACGATGTTTGCCCAGTTGAGCCGCGAGCCGTTTCCGATACCGGCCTGGGTGGTCGTCGGGGCGGGCACCGGCGGCACGTGCGCCACCATCGGCCGCTACATGCGGCTGAACAAGTTCCACACTCGGCTCTGCGTGGTCGATCCCGAGAACTCGGCGTTCTATGACGGCTGGAGGAACCAGGATGCTGCGGCCACCGCGGCCGGATCCAAGATCGAAGGGATTGGCCGCCCGCGGGTTGAGCCCAGCTTCATACCGTCGCTGGTTGACCGAATGATCGCGGTGCCGGACGCAGCATCGATCGCCGCCATGCGGTGGTGCACCCACAAGCTGGACCGCTGGGTCGGTGGATCGACCGGCACGAATATGTGGGGTGCTCTGCAGCTCGTGGCGGAGATGAAAGCCGAGGGTACCCGGGGCAGCGTGGTCACCTTGCTGTGTGATGACGGCCGTCGTTACGCCCATACCTATTACGACGACGCTTGGGTTGCCGAGCGGGGTTGGGACTTGGCCCCGTACCAGGCCATCCTCCAGTCGTTCGAAGCCTCAGGGGTCTGGCCAAGCGCCTGATCTGGTTGCATCTGATCTCGTTGTCGGAAACCTGGGTTAACCCAGGTTTCTGGCGCTTTACACATGGTGCAACCTGTGCAAAGCGACGGGAACCTAGGTAAACATAGGTTTCCGACAACGAGGTCGGGGTGTGTCAGAGGGCGCTGAGGATCAGGCCGGCCGCGAAGGCAACCGCACTCGCAAGCTCGGCAAGGCTGGTGGCTTTGAGTACGCCAATGAGCGCCGGCCCATTGCCTCCAGTGATCACGACGCGAAGCGCGGGAATAGCCAAGATCAGCCCGGCAAGCCCGAGGAGCCCCCACCAGGTCGTGAGGAGGGCCACGATGATGATCAGCAAGGCGCTGAGTGCTACCAAGACGACATACAAGGCCCGCGTCCTGGCGTCCCCCAGCCTCGTTGCCAATGTTCGCTTGCCTACCTGCGCATCGCCTTGGATATCCCGCAGGTTGTTGGTCACCAAGATCGCACACGCCAACGCGCCTACCCATACCCCTGTGAGCAGCGTGGCGAGCGAGACCTTGCCGACTTGGACGTACGCGGTGCCGCAGACCGCCACCAGTCCGAAGAAGACAAAGACGAAGACCTCGCCCAGGCCGGCATATCCGTACGGCCGCTTGCCACCTGTGTAATACCAGGCGGCCAGCACGCATGCCACACCCACGGCCAGCAACCACCAATGCTGGGTCATGATCACAAGTGCCAGTCCGGCGAGACCGGCGATCCCGAAGCTGGCAAACGCCGCCCTCTTCACCAGCGGCGGCGACGCCAGACCTGAACCGACGAGCCGCAGCGGACCGACGCGTTCCGTGTCAGCGCCGCGAATCCCGTCTGAATAGTCATTGGCGTAATTGACGCCGACCTGAAGCGCCAGGCTGACGACGAGCGCCAGGATTGCCGCGACCCAGGAGGCGCCCTGCTCAAAGACTGCTAGGCCCGTTGCCGCGATCACCGGAGAGCAGGCCGCCGGCAGCGTACGCGGCCGCGCACCGGCCAGCCACTGCGCCGGAGTTGGCCGCCGAGCCGTCTCGGCGGTCACCCGGTCGCCCGTCGCTCAGCACGTACGTTCATGATCATCGATCTGATCGCTATCCGATCGGGTTTGCCGGTGGCCAGCCACGGGAGCTGGTCGAGATAGATCAGTTCGCGTGGCACGGAGTGGGCCGGCAGCGATTCCCGCACCGCAGCCTGGAGCTCGGCCAGCGAGCCTGGCGAATCCGAGACCGCAATGATCGTGGTTCCCCACACCTGGTCAGGGACGCCCAGCACGGCGACGCGGGCACCATGATCGGCGGCCCAACGCTGCACAGAGTGCTCGACGTCCGCAAGATCAACCTTGTGACCACCGGTGATCACAATGTCGTCCATCCGACCGAGGACGATCAGTCTCCCAGCGTCCCAGTAGCCTCGATCGTGAGTGCGGAATCTGCCGTCCACCACAGCCTGAGCAGTGAGATCTGGGCGCAGCCGATAGCCAGCAAAGAGTGTCGAACTTCTGATCAAGATCCGATCGTCGTCCGCGAGGTCGACAGCGACGCCCCGCAGCGGCTCCCCGTCATAGACACAACCGCCGCAGGTCTCGCTCATGCCGTACGTGGTGACGACTTTGATCCCGGCGGACACGGCACGCTTCACCAGCCCGTCTTCTGTTGGGCCACCGCCGACCAAGACCGCGCTGAAGCTGGCCAAGGCTGCGATCACTGCGCCCCGACGCAACGCTCGGTCGAGCTGCGCCGGAACCAAGGAGATGTAGCGCCGCGCCGAGAGCGTGCTCGCGACCTCCTGCAGGTTCCTCAAATCGGAACGCACCGGCACTGCACGTGTGCCGCCAAGACTCGCTCGGGCGAGCACCATCAGGCCCGCGATGTAGTGAGTGGGAAGCGCCAGCACCCAGTCGCCTGCCCCACCAAGCCGGCTGTGCGTTGCGTCCACGGACGCGCTGATGGCTTCACGGGAAAGTACGACCCCCTTCGGTGCTCCGGTCGAGCCCGACGTGGCGACCACAACCGCCGCGTTTGGCTCGACCACCGGTTGATCGGGCTGGAACATCGCGATCGCGCGAGCCCGCTCGATCAGGTCCGCCGGCAGCGGTGCGATGGGCGGCCTCCCACTCAGGGATTCGGCCAGCGCCGCAGCGATCTCCGGAGGGTCTACCGTCCGGAGCGGTGCGAGTCCTGGGCCGGCTGCGCTCACGGCGACCAGGCTAGGCCATGTCCACCGGGCGCGATTGGGCCAGACTGGGACCGTGCTGGACGAGCCCTCCTGTTACGCGCTCGGCTTGCGCGCTCGGTTCCGCGGCATCACGGAACGGCAGGGCATGGTGTGGCGCGGTGCCGCGGGCTGGGGGGAGTGGAGCCCCTTCCTCGACTACCAGGGAGTTGAGCTGGTGTCCTGGCTGCGCGCGGCCGAGGAGGCGGCCGAGCATGGTTGGCCGGCGCCCTTGAGGACCGAGATCCCGGTCAATAGCACAATCCCGGCGGTTGGTCCGGCACAGGCGCATGACATCGCTCGCGCGGCCGGCTGCCGCACCGCCAAGGTCAAGGTGGCCGAGCGAGGGCAGACACTGGGCGACGACGTCACCCGGCTGGAAGCGGTACGCGACGCACTCGGTCCGGACGGAAAAGTCAGGATCGACGGCAACGGAGGGTGGAGCGTCGATGAGGCCCTGCATGCCGTACGGGAACTGAATCGCTTCGATCTTGAGTATGTCGAGCAGCCGTGCGCCAGCGTTGAGGAACTAGCCAAGCTGCGGCGGCGGCTGGCGCGATCCGGGCTGAGCGTGCCCATCGCCGCCGACGAGTCCATCCGGCTGGCTCAGGATCCCTATCAGGTGGCGGAGCGCGAAGCAGCAGACATCGCCGTTCTCAAGGTGCAGCCGCTCGGTGGAGTACGTGCCTGCTTGCAGATTGCCGACCGCATCGGCCTGCCAGTGGTTGTCTCAAGCGCGTTGGAGACCTCGATCGGGATTAGGGCAGGGCTGGCGTTGGCTGCTGCGCTGCCTGAACTGTCGTATGCATGTGGGCTCAACACGGTCGCGTTGCTCACCGATGATCTGGCCGTGGAGCCGCTGATCGCGGTGGACGGGGTGATCAAGGTGGGCGACCTGGCCGTTGACGAGGGGGCGCTGGACAAGCACCTGCCCAGCGACGAGGTGCAGCGGTTCTGGCAGGCTCGTCTCGTGCAGACTCGGAAGCTGGTCGGTGGGTAACGCCACCGCGTGCGCCCGGGTGATCATCGAGGAGTTGATCAGCCGCGGTGTCCGCGATGTTGTGCTTGCTCCTGGCGCACGCAGTGCGCCGCTGGCGTACGAGTGCTTCGAGGCCGACCGCATTGGGCTGCTGCGGCTGCACGTCCGGGTCGATGAGCGTACGGCCGGGTTCCTCGGCCTCGGGCTTGCCAAGGGTCACGGTGCGCCAGTTGCCGTGCTGACCACGTCGGGCACGGCGACGGCCAACCTGCACCCGGCGGTGCTGGAGGCCTGGCATGCACACGTGCCGCTAATTGTGATCACGGCCAGCCGGCCGCGCTCAGTGATCAACACCGGCGCCAACCAGAGTACTGATCAAGATCAGCTTTTTGGTCGACATGTGCGCGGATTCGCCGCCCTGTCAGATGAGGTTCCTGATCATCGGACCTGGCGCTTCGAGATGGCCCGGATCGTGACAGCAGCCACCGGGTCCAGGACGCGGATGCCCGGTCCGGCACAGCTGAATGTCGAGTTCAGCGAACCGCTGATGCCGGCGGAATCTGCCTGGCCTCCGCCAGCTCCGGAGCTGGTGATTACGCCATCGGATGCGCTGGCAGAGCCGATGATGCTATCCGAGGGCATTCAGACGGTGATCGTCGCCGGAGACTGCCGGCCCGACACGGGCGCCAGCATCGCTGAGCTCGCCGCTGAGGCCGCAATTCCGCTCTTTGCAGAGCCGTCGAGCAACGCGCGCTGCGGTAAAGCAGCACTGTCCACTTATCGGCTGCTGCTCTCCTCGACGCTTGCCGAGGAAATCGAGCGGGTCGTGGTCTTCGGCCGGCCGACCCTGTCCCGGCCGGTCACTCAGCTCCTTTCTCGCGACGACGTTGAAATCGTGGTGGTATCCGCGTACGCGGACTGGATCGACCCGGGTCGCACGGCCTCCGTCGTGACGGACGCAGTGAGACTGCCCGAGCCAGGGGAACGAAGCTGGCTCGAAGCCTGGCATGAAGCGGACGTGGTGGTACGCGGGCGCCTGGATGCGTTGCTGGCGGCGCAGCCGTACTTCACCGGACCAGCGTTGGCGGCAGCTGTGTGGACCGGCCTGGATGCTGGCGACACGCTCTTCGCGGGCTCCTCCAGCCCAATCCGCGATCTCGACCTCGTGCCCATCACTTCTGCGTTCCCGTTGGTCTATGCCAATCGAGGGCTCTCAGGGATTGACGGGAGCGTCTCTACTGCCGCGGGCATTGCACTCGCTCTGGAGCGTCCGACACATGCGCTACTCGGCGATCTGACTGCGCTACATGACGCGACCGGCCTGGTGGTCGGACGCGAAGAGCCGCGGCCGGATCTCAGGCTGGTGGTCGCGAACGATGACGGTGGCAGCATCTTCGCCACGTTGGAGCAGGGCCTCCCTGCTCATATGGGCGCCTTCGAGCGACTGTTCGGCACGCCGGTGGGACTGCAATTCGAGGCCTTGGCGGCGGCCGCAGGGATTGGCTATCGGCGCGTCCAGACCGCCGACGAACTGGCCGAGGCGCTGGCGGAGCCACCCGTTGGGATGGAGATTGTCGATGCCGTGATCGACCGTGCCCACCGCCGCACCCTGGATCGGGAGATCACTGCGCTCGCAGCCACGCTCTGACCTGGCTGGTGGCAATCACGTCGTCCTCGTTGTATTCCAGCACTCGGCGCCGCGCCCGCGCGCGCAGCTCAGGA
>DASUYM010000142.1:0-21823 GCA_036377435.1 Propionibacteriaceae bacterium | reverse complement strand
GAAGACAACGCTTGCAACGACTCCGAGCACGGCCGCCGCACCACCCCCGATCAGCGTCCATCGCGGACCCATGGTTTCGCCGAGCCAGCCGAGTATTGGCGAGCCGATGGGCGTGCCACCCATCAACACCATGATGTAGAGGGCCATGACGCGGCCCCGCAGCCCCGGATCGACACCGAGCTGGATCGAGGCGTTGGCCGCAGTCAGGGTGAGCAGCGTGACGAAGCCCATGACTGGGAGGGTTGCCGCGTACGCCAGGTAGCTGGGCGCTAACCCAGTAGCCATCTCGACCACGCCGAAAGTGATGGCCATAACGACCACGAAGCGGCCGCGTGGCCGGATGCGGCGCCGAGCCGCGATCAGGGCACCGGCCAGCGAGCCGACGGCCAAG
The DNA here is from genome assembly GCA_036377435.1 of Propionibacteriaceae bacterium. GTDB lineage: Bacteria > Actinomycetota > Actinomycetes > Propionibacteriales > Propionibacteriaceae > Microlunatus. The sequence goes on along the minus strand of DASUYM010000142.1, from coordinate 21,432 downwards.
AGCGTGCCCAGAATCCCATATGCCGCCGCGCTCCGGTGGAATTCCTGCTGCGCCATCAAGGCGGTGGTCATCTGGAAGTTCAAGCCGAAGGTGCCGACGAAGAACATCACGCAGAGCACGAGCAAGATGTCGGGCCTTCCGCGGACGTACGCCAGACCCTCGCGGAGCTGCCGCTTAGCTCGCGGTCTAGGCGGGGCGGTATGCAGCAGACGGCTGTCCATGATCAACAAGGCGATGATGAATGCCAAGTAGCTGAGCGAGTTGGACAGGATTGCCCAGCCCGATCCCACCTGGGCGATCACCAGCCCAGCGAGCGCCGGACCGACAATCCGCGCGGCGTGGAAGGTAGCGGAGTTGAGCCCGATCGCGTTCGGGAGGTGATGAGGACCAGCGACCTCGGAAACGAAGCTCTGCCGTGCGGGATTGTCGAATGCGGTGCCCAAACCGAACGCGAACGCGATCAGGTAGACCTGCTCGGTCGTCGCGACGCCCGTCACCGCCAGTACACCGAGCGCCGCCGCGGAGAGCGCCAGCCAGGACTGGGTGACCGTAAGGATCTGCCGCTTGTTGAAACGGTCGGCGATCACACCTGCGTACGGGGACAGCAGAAGCATCGGCAGAAACTGCAGGCCGGTGGTAATGCCGACCGCGAGGGCAGAGCCGCCGGAGAGCTCGAGCACCAGCCAGTCCTGCGCCACGCGCTGCATCCAGGTGCCGACGTTGGAGACGAACGATCCGGCTAGATAGGTGCGGTAGTTGCGCTCGACCAGCGCGGTGAACATGCCGCCTCGTTGGGATTGTGTGGCCGAAGGTGCTGCGGCAGCACGATCAGCCCGGGTCGTGGTCGGCTCGGTGTCGATGCTCATCCTTGGTTCAGTCGTTCCAGGACGCGTACGGCATGGCGCAGCACTTCACGATCGGCGGGGTCGAGTTCGGCGATGCGGACTGCCAGCCACTCGTCCCGCCGCCGACGGTTCGCAAGCAGCACGTGGCGTCCAGATTCGGTGAGCGTCACTAAACATCGCCGGTGGTCACCTGGATCCGAACGGCGGGCCACGTAGCCGCGCGCCTCCAGGCTGTGGACGATGCGGGTCATGGACGGTGGCCGCACCTTCTCCTGAGCTGCCAACTCACCCATCAGCTGATCACCTGAGTTGAGTAGCACGCTCATAGCTGAGAGCTGGTTGGAATTCAATCCGAGCGAGTCGTCTTGCATCTGTCGCAGCCTGCGAGCCAATCGCATGACACGAGGGCGAAGCGCATGCGCCAGGCCCGTCGCGGTTCGGACATTCTCCTCAATACCACCCACTCAGCCCAGCCTATACTTAGCAATGCTAAATATCAAAGCTATGCAGTACTGCTGCGAGCGTCGGGAAATCGCGCGCCGCCGCACGGAGCAGGCTGGCGCGCCGCTGTCCTGGACGAGCGAACGAGCAGACGTGCTCTTTCGTCTGCGTGTGAGTGAGGAAGGCAGCGGCTCACAAGCGCCAGCCTCAGCGAGCGGAGCGAGCAATGCACAAGGAGTGAGCGGAGGCGTTCTTTCCTCTGCGAGCGACGACGACGGCGGCGGCTCCCAAGCGCGATGCGCGAGCAGCTGAAGAACACAGCTGCGAGCGTCGGGAAATCGCGCGCCGCCGCACGGAGCAGGCTGGCGCGCCGCTGTCCTGGACGAGCGAGCGAGCAGACACGTCTTTCGTCTGCGAGCGAGTAAGGAAGGCAGCGGCTCACAAGCGCCAGCCTCAGCGAGCGGAGCGAGCAATGCACAAGGAGTGAGCGGAGGCGTTCTTTCCTCTGCGAGCGACGACGACGGCGGAGGCTCCCAAGCGCGATGCGCGAGCAGCTAAAGAACACAGCTGCGAGCGTCGGCAAATCGCGCGGCGGCTCATGAAGTGGAGATACGCCTCAGCCGGGAGAGCACCACCACGGAGCTGATCAACACGGCGCCAGCGGCGACCAGGCCAATCGCGGCACCCACAGCGTCATCAAGGATCCGGTACAGCGACACCGGCCAGATGCTCAGCAAGATCACGCAACCGATCACCGCGTACGGGTACCGGCGGGTCAGCACAAAGGCTGTGAGCAGTGCCGCGCTGACAAGGGTTGCCACAACCAGCGAGAGCCATTCGCCATTCGGGGCGTCCATCTGCAGGACGATGCTCGCCGCCCAGCCACTGAGGCCGGCCAGTGACCAGGCGAGGGTGCGACTCAGCAGCAGACCGCTGGCGGCGAGGGCCAGGCCAACCAGCAGAAATCCCACTGCCAGGTGGACCGGCACCACCCGGTAATCCGCGTCACTCGCTGCTGCGTCGATCACATTGAAGACCACAGCGCACACCAGCAGCATGGCGCCGGACCAGCCCGAGACAAGGAATGCGCCGGAGCGGAGCAGCACGGCACCGATCGCGGAGGTCAGCACCACCACCGCCGCCGACACAACGAACTTGTGATCTTCGAAGACAACCAGGTAGGCGAAGCCAGCGGCGTAACAGGCCAGTGCAAGCAGGATCCGACCGAGCTCCGGTCGGACTCCCCCCTTGATCAGCGCCGCACCGCCGAGGGCGGGCACGATCAGTGATGCGACAGCAACGAGCTTGCGGCCCGTACTCCCCAGGTCGTCCCAGAACAAGGAGCCGAGCATGATCACCGCACCCAGCACGAGAGCGCCGCCGACGTAGCCAAGAACCTCCAAGACTGCCGAACTCTTCGGGCTTGGTCGCGGAGCCTCCAAGACTCCCGAACTCTTCAGGCTTGATCGCGGAGCAGACTCGATTGGCGCCGGCTGATTGTCCAACTCGTCGGCCCGCGCCGCCTCCATCAGCTCCTGAGCTTGCGAAGCCGAGATGACCTGCTGTTCAACCAGGCGGGCCAGATGGGTTTCGAGTCTGTCCATCACCACATCCTGCCGCGCACCGACACTCGTCGCTTGCTGTCACGGCATGGAGTGCTAGCCCGCGCATTACAGTGATTGACATGGAGCAGCCGGCCGAGCACCACCACTTCTTGGTGCAGGCACCCGTGCCGCCTGCTGACGTCGACGGTTTGGCTGTGGTCACGGTTGGCACCGCAATCTTCGGGCTGGTCTCAGTGGTCTTGGCAATTGCCTATGACTGGCTGGCGGCACATGGCCATGGCACATGGCTGCAAGTCAGCCTGAGCGGCTTCGCTCTCGGTTTGATCGGTTTGGTGTATTGCTGGCGCCGCCGTCGCCGGCGTGCGACGGCCAACAGCTGATCACCCGGAACTGCCGCCGAGATCTAGTGAGGTGTTAGCCAGGTTGCTTGACGGTCAAGAGACCTGGTTAGCATGAGACTGGCTCACTCAGAAGCTGAAGCGCTCCTCATGCAGCTGATGCCGCGGGAAACCGCGATCCATCAGCGAGTTGCGTACTCGGGCAGCCAGCCCGGGTGAGGCGCAGATGTAAACATCGTGATCACTGAGATCTCCGACGATCCGATTCAGCGCATGGGCGCTCATGTCATTCCTGGAATCACTGGACGGACCGACCAGATAGACGACTCGCGCACCGGAGCGTTCGGCGATCTCGTCCAGCTCGTGCTTGAGCACCAGATCCTGCTCCCTCGAGGCGCGGTATACCAGAGTGACGTCCTTTCCGGGCAGGTCGATCACCTCGAACAGCGCGCGCATTGGAGTGATCCCCACACCGCCGGCGATCAGCAAGACCCGCGGCCGGCGAACGCGACGGCTGGTGATCGCACCGTACGGGCCTTCCGCGAACACCAATGTGCCGCGTGGAATCTCAAAGAGCCGCCGTGTGCCATCGCCGCGCGCCCAGACGGTGATCCGTAGCCGGTGGCGCGTCGGAGGCGCGGAGAGGGAGAACGGGTACGCCGAGCGCCAAGTCTCGCGAGTAAGAAATCTCCAGCGAAAGAACTGGCCTGGCTGGGCCCGCAACTCATCCAGGTGCTGGCCAGACATCAGCATGCTCATCACGTCTGCGGATTCCTGCCGCACATCTTCCACTTTCAGTCGGTGCCGCCACAGCTGGAAGAGGGGCTGGAACACTCGCCACCGCAGCACCAGCGCGAAGGCATAGGTGTACAGCAGAGCCCAGGCAATCTGCAACCATTGCCGTCCAGCAAGGTCGGGCCCTGCCAGCTGGTGGGTAAACCCGAGCCCCACAGCCAGATAGGTGAGCAGGTGCAAAAAGTGCCATCGCTCGTAGGAGATGCGCCGTCGCACAGCCCGCAGCGAGGCAAGTCCGATCAGCACGAGGATCGCAGTGCCCACCATTGCGGTCATCAACCCAGGAAGGTTAAGCACAGTCTTCATCGCTGCCATCAGATCGAGCGAGCTGGCACCCGCCCAGGCCGCCACGGCGGCAAGGGCGTGCACCACAGCGAGCATGATCACCAGGGGACCGGCCCAGGCATGCCAGCGTGCTAGCCGGTCGGCGCCTACGCCATGTTCCAGCCAGGGCGCCCGCGACATCAAGATCAACATGACCGCCGCCCCGTATCCGGCGGCCATGCCGGTGACATGGGCTACCAAGGGAACTCCGAATTGGATGGGCAGTCCACCACCGACGAGCCCCTGGAACACCGCTAGGGCGGCTCCAAGGTAGACAAGGACCACCAGTGTGGTCGCCCTAGGCCCCAACGGTCGCACGGCTCAGCAGTTCTCGCTCACCGGTCCGGCGACGGCACGTTGTGATGCACGACCGACGCCGGGGAGATCTCTGGGGCACTCATGCCAAGATTCACGCCGACCGCTGTTGCTGCACCGAACAGCACAATGGTCACCGTTCGGAGCGTCCATCGAATCAGTGAGGAAGAAGCGGCTACCGAAAGCCGCGCGATACGAGGGATCCGGTGCCGGTAATCAAGCGCCGCGTTCGACAAGGTGATTCTCCTGGCGTGAGAAGAACCCCCGAGAGTGAAGAGTCTGATGGACAGGTTGACTGAGCGTAACCAGTTTGTGACCAACGTCACATGGCAAAGACCTTTGAGTGCGCGCCGTTGCCACAGGGTCCTGTCGTAACCGCTAAGCTACCCCGCCCACTTCTTGGAGCGAGGGAATGCGTCTCATCAGTCGAAAAGCGAGATTGGAGCGTCCCACTCGATGGTGTCCCAGATCGGCGGGGGAAGGTCAGCTACACGCTCGTCAGCGAGCACATTCGAATGGGCGCCGCACCCATGGTCGACACTGACGACAGCACCTTCTGAGACCGAAAAGGCATTGGCGCACGCCCCGAACATTGTGCCGAGGCCGCCCTGCAGGCGCACGAAGAACCCGCAGGTCTCGCAGACGTCAGGGGCCAGCCGGCTCAGCTGGTTGTCTGGGCCTCCCTCTCCCGCCAGCCACCGTTCGGCCGCCTCGTCTCGGCCTTCCGCCGAGAGGACGCGTTCCCGACCCAGGCCAAGCTCGGCGACGACCGTACGGACCAAGCTCAGCTCAGCCGGTTCGGGGTTGGTCGCATCCTCACCGCCGGTATAGCCCGGCTCGAGCCGCGGATCATCGCCGGAACTTGGCATCAGGACCCCGGGCGTCACATCTCGAGGTTGAATGCGCTCGGCCCACGGCACCCAGGGACTTGCCAGTAGCGCGCCCTCACCGGGCAGCAGCACAACCTCATCGATCGTCACGACGCGGGAGCGCGCGGCTCGGGCGACGGTCACTGACCAGCGCCAGCCGCGGTAACCCGGATGCGGGCAGGCGAAAAAATGACTCGCCACCCGGGTGTCCTCGGCCTGCGCGCCCAAGTACTCACCCACTCCCATCACCCCAGCGGTCTCTTCGGCCGCAGCCCGGGCAACGTCGACGGCGGCGAGACAGGTCGCGTCGGGCTTGGTCGTAGCGGTGCTGGAAGAAGCCATGGCCTCATTCTGACAGTGGCCAGTGCGCGCGTTGCCTGGTGTCACGCCCAGAGTCGTGCTGTCTTTTCGCAACCCCCGGAAAACCCGTGGAGGTGGCGGCCGCGACTGATCGGCGCTGACTACAGCTCGAGCTCGTCTGCCACCGCTCGCAGCACCGTTGCGACCTTGCTTGCGGTCTTCGCATCAGGGTGGCGGCCGCGGCGATAGCCGTTGCCAATGCCATCGAGCATCTTGATCAGGTCTTCCACGATCACCGTCATCTGCTCGGGAGGCTTACGATGCGCCTTGGACAGCGACGGCGGGGGCTCCACGATGTGCACCGAAAGTGCCTGCTCACCCTTACGGCCCTCCACGACGCCGAACTCGACTCGCTGGCCGGCCTTCAATGTCGTGACGCCTGGAGGTAATGCGTTGGCGCGGACATAGACATCGCCGCCATCATCCTTGGTCAGGAAGCCGAAGCCCTTTTCGGCGTCGTAAAACCTCACCTTGCCAACAGGCACGTCAAACCTCGCTTGCTCTGTCGCCGGTTCGCCGGCATCTCGATTACCCCACTACAGCGCGCTAAGCGTAGCCGTTTCGTCCAGCGGCCCCAACAGCCAAAGCCAGTGTTGACTGCCGACATCTAGTTGAGCTATCCACTTAGAGCCGTCGGACTTTCCCGAGGGCACTGCACCGGCCTCCACCGCGTCTACGATGAACTGCATGGCAACGTGGGAGGACGGGCCGGAGTACGCGCCGATCGAGCGCCCCTCCGACTTCCAAAGCCCCGATGCCTCGCCCTTGACGATTGCTCCGCCGCACACCCAATTGGCTGCATGGGCGCCGAAGAACCGGCCGGTATTCGACTCCCCGGAGGGGCCAGTAGCGCCCTTGTCCACGTTGACTCCAGCGCGTGAGGACCCCCGCGACCCGCAGGAACCGTTTGCCGTGGTGTCCAGCACCATGACGTCCGACTCGGCCTGGGGAGCCGTGCACTGGGCTCCCCAGGCAGGCTCGCCGACCGCGCTTCCGACTACGGCTGGCTGGACGCCATTGCCGGGGACTCCTCACGCACAACCCGACCAACCCTTGGCCTTACACGCCGGAGTCAACCCTTCGCCAGGTAACTTTCCGGCGCCCGGAACCCCAGACTGGTTCGGACCAGGCCCACACGGTCAACAGCCGCCGCCGACAATTCCAGTTACCGCGAGGGCCGTCCTCGACGCTGCGACTCCCGGCCTCTGCACGTGCTTGATCATCGGCGGCCTTGTCTACGTTCTCTCGCCGATCATTCTGTGCATCGGCGTTGGCCTGGCCGGCCGAGTCAAGGTCGCCAGGGCGGAGATCCGGCGAACCTACATGCTCGGCTTGGGCATGCTGGCTGTCATCGGCGTCCTCGGCATGCTGATCGTTGACACCGACTTTGGCGAATGGTGGCGATTCCTCGGCAGCTGGGGATCGCTGACCTGCTGGGCGTTGCTCGTCAGCACGCTGGTCATGATCTACCGCCGCCTCAAGTCGGAGACATCCAGTCCGCCCGTATATCGCTCCCCCTGGAGGTAGGCAGGGTGACCGCGCCGAGCGAGCTGCCGCGGCCACGCACCTTGACCGAGGCCCTGCGTGTCATGTCGGCCGAGGAGCTGGCCACACTGCTCACCACGCGTCCAGATCTCCTTAACCCGGTTCCCGAAGACGTTGCCGAGCTGGCGAGCCGGTCCACGACTCCGGCCTCGATCACCCGAGCCGTCGACGAACTCAATAGCTGGCTGCGAACGGTCGCCGAAGCCTTGTCCGCGCTGCCTGACCCCGCCTCAGTTGGCGATCTTGAAGCGATCCTCGGGCAGCAATCACGGGAGAAGGTCGCGGCCGCGGTACAGCAGCTTCGGGGACGTGGTCTGCTCTGGGGCCGGGAGGACCAGCTACATGTGGTGCGGCCGGTTCGCGAGGTGTTCGAGCCCTATCCCGGCGGCCTGGCTCCGCCGTCGGCCCGCCCGATGTCGGACGAACAGATCGATACTGCACTGGAGGCGTGTGGCGCCGAGGCCCGCGCCGTACTCGAACGACTGCTGTGGTCGCCGACCGGCGCTGTGCGCCACGCCGACCGGAGCGTGACCGTCATATCGGCCAGCTCACCGATCGAGCGCCTCCTCAGTCGCCAGTTGCTGCGGCCGCTGGATTCCGAGACGGTGATCATTCCGCGCGAGGTGGCGTGGCGGCTGCGAGGTGCCAGATTCACAGCGGAGCCAGTAGCGACCGAACCGCCGCTGATCACCGGACGACTTCGTGACCCGGATCTGGTCGACCGGGCCGCGGCGGGCGCCGCATTTGCGTTGCTGCACGACATCGAACTGGTTGCGCAACACACTGAGTCCGTCCCGCACAAACTGCTTCGCGGGGGCGGACTCGCCAGCCGTGACGTCGCGGCCCTTGCTCAGCATCTTGGCGCCGATCTGGCTCACGCCGCCTTCGTCATCGAGTGCGCTGCTGCCGCTCGACTCGTGGCACCGGCCAAGGCAACAGCGCTGCTACCAACAGCCGACTACGACCAATGGCTTGGCTGCGAAGCCCCAGTCCGCTGGCGGCAAGTCGTCGAGCCATGGCTCGCTGCAGACCGTTTCTTCGCCCGATCCGCCGAGGCCGGTAGCCATCCGCTCGGCCAGGAGGCATACGCTCCTGGCGCGGCAAGCCTGCGTATGACAGCTCTGCGGCTCGTCGCAGAGGCTGAGCCAGGCACAGTGCTCGATCTGGACCAGCTAGCCGATGTCGCCAGCTGGCATCGACCCCGCCTGAACCAGGGATCGCTGACGGCCCGACAGCTGGTGCAGTGGACGTGGCGCGAGGCGTCGTGGCTGGGGCTGGCGGCGCTCGACGCCGTGTCGTCGTTCGCCAGGGTTACGCTACGGCCCGGTCAGCCAATGCCACCTGAACTGACTGCGCTGTTTCCAGCTCCCGTAACGCGCTTTGTCATCCAGACCGATCTCACTGCCGTCACCGCCGGGCCGCTGGAACATAACGTTGCCGCAGAGCTGCGGATGCTGGCTGATCAGGAATCCCGAGGCGGTGGCGGTGTCTACCGGTTCAGCACCACCTCGCTGCGCCGCGCCTTCGACATGGGCTGGTCGGCGAAGGATGTACAGCTTTGGCTGGAACGGCATTCCACAACCGACGTGCCACAGCCCCTGCGCTACCTGGTCGGCGATGTGGCGAGGCACCACGGCAGCATTCGAGTTGGCCCGGCCGGTTGCTACGTCAGGCTGGCCGACCAGGCACAGGCGGCGGCGCTGCTCGCTCATCCAGCTGCCTCAGAGCTGGGGCTCCGGGCCGTCGGTCCGGGAGTCCTGGTCGCAGCCGTCGATGAGGATGAGCTGGTTCGGCTGCTTCGGGAGCTGGGTCATACACCGGCTGTCGAAAATAGTGCTGGCGAGATGATCGTGGGGCAGCCTTCCCGGCGGGCAACACCCCAGCCGGCGGAGCCGGACAGGGCCGCCGCTTCGGCTGCCGCGGTGGCCGCTGCACTCCTCGCGCGCGAACGCGTCCAACGGGTCGACGGACCGCCCGCGACCACAACGACCACCGAGGGCACTGTCGAGCAGCTTCGGTCGGCGACGCGCGCAGCTATGCCGGTGCGAGTGGTCTACGTCAATGCCGACGGTAGCCGGGCCGAGCGCGAGTTGGCGCCTTTGGATCTCACTGCCGGTGCCGTACGCGCTGTCGACCGCGACAGTGCGCAGATCGTGACCATCCCCTTGGCCCGCATCGCTTCGGTGGTTCCTTCCTCCCTGAGGCCCTAGTGCCTTAGAAGCCGCGCTAGATGACCTCGCGACGGCTGGCGCATCACTAGACTGAGCCGATGCACGCGGTGACCATTAGACGAATGATCGTCTTCGGCGTGTGCGCTCTTGGTGTCGGATCCCTCTACCTCGTGCCCAGCATCGCGCGCTCGCCTGAGCAGATCGGGGTTCCGAGGGCCAGCGACGAACCGGCGAGCCAGCCGGTCGGAGCCCAAGCGGACACGTCACCGCAATCAGCCTCCCCGAGCGGGGATCGCGATTCGCTTGTCGTACGTGGCAGCGGCCGTTCGGCGACGACCTCGACGACTCAACCGTCCGCCGCGCCCGCGAAGAGCCCTGATGACGACAAAGGGCGCTCGACCCGTAAGGCTGCCGATGAACCGAAAGACACCAAGGACGCTGAACCGCCGGAGCCGGTAGCGGACATCGAGCCATCGGCAGTGACAGCGAATCGGCTCAGCCTCAAGTGGCCCGCGGCGGCTGACAACGTTGGGGTGATCGGCTACCGGATTTGGCTCAATGGGTTTGAGGTGGCGACCACCGCGGAGACGCGGGCGAAACTGCGCTGGTTCAACGACGACAGGGGCCAGCATGTCGTACAGATTCGGGCTCTTGACGCGGCCGGAAACCAGAGCCGCAGTTCGCCGACATTGGTGGTCACAAGGCCCTCACCCCACGCGACGCCTAAGCCGAAGCCCTCTGAGTCGCCGACGCCCACCGCCGAACCGAGCGAGTCGAGCAGCCCCGATGCCGAATCGGACTCGCCCGACGCGACACCCACGGATGACAGGTCCGAGCCTCAAGGTAAGCCCCGCTGATGCCGGCGCCCTTCGACGGCTCAGGGCCGCTCGTCGTGCAGTCCGACCGTACGCTGCTCCTCGAAGTTGATCATCCTGATGCCGACGCGTGTCGGATCGCGATCGCGCCGTTTGCTGAGCTGGAGCGTGCGCCGGAGCACATTCACACGTACCGGTTGACACCGCTCGGGCTCTGGAACGCCCGTGCGGCGGGGCATGACGCCGAGCAGGTGGTCGACACGCTGTTGACCTACAGCCGGTACCCCGTGCCGAACTCGCTGCTGGTGGATGTCGCCGAGACTATGGCTCGCTATGGCCGGCTGCGGATCGAGAAGCACCCGACGCATGGGTTGATCTTGGTCAGCAGCGACCGCGCGGTGCTCACTGAGGTCCAGCGGAGCAGCAAGGTCAAGGGACTGCTCGGCAGTCGCGTCGACGAAGACACCGTCGTGGTGCACCCATCCGAGCGCGGGCACCTGAAGCAGGTGCTCCTCAAGCTTGGCTGGCCCGCCGAGGACTTGGCCGGTTATGTCGACGGTGAGGCGCACGCGATAGGCCTCGACCAGCACGGGTGGTCGCTGCGGCGCTACCAGGCTCAGGCCGCCGACTCCTTCTGGCACGGCGGATCGGGGGTTGTGGTTCTGCCATGCGGTGCCGGCAAGACGATCGTCGGCGCGGCCGCGATGGCCCGGGCGAGCGCGACCACGCTGATCTTGGTCACCAACACCGTCGCAGCGCGGCAATGGCGTGACGAATTGATCAAGAGGACCACGCTGACTGCCGACGAGATCGGTGAGTACTCCGGCATAAAGAAGCAGATCCGCCCGGTCACCGTTGCGACCTATCAGGTGATCACCACTAAGCGTGGCGGCGTACATCCACATCTCGAGCTGCTCGATGCACGAGACTGGGGCTTGATCATCTACGACGAGGTGCACCTGTTGCCGGCGCCGGTCTTCCGGATGACAGCAGGACTCCAGGCGCGTCGCCGGCTTGGTCTAACCGCCACGCTGGTGCGCGAGGACGGGAGGGAAGGCGATGTCTTCTCTCTGATCGGCCCGAAGCGCTATGACGCACCCTGGAAAGACATCGAGGCGCAGGGCTACATAGCACCCGCAGACTGCATCGAGGTCCGGGTCACGCTCAGCGAAGCCGAGCGGATGGCGTACGCGGTCGCCGAGCCGGACCAGAAATACCGGCTCGCATCCACCGCGGAATCCAAAACCGGTGTTGTGGTTGACCTGGTGTTGAAGCATCGCGGCACGCCGACGTTGGTGATCGGACAATACGTTGATCAACTTGAAGACCTCGCTGCCCGGCTGGAGGCGCCATTGATCACCGGCGAGACGACCGTACGGCGCCGCGAGCAGCTCTACGAGGCGTTCCGCTCCGGCGAGATCGACCTGCTCGTCGTGAGCAAGGTGGCAAACTTCTCGATCGACCTGCCGTCCGCTCAGATCGCCGTCCAGGTATCGGGTGCCTTCGGCTCTCGGCAGGAGGAGGCGCAGCGGCTCGGCCGGTTGCTACGACCCAAGTCGGAGGGAGTCACCGCGCGTCTCTACGCCGTGGTCGCTCGTGACACGGTCGACGCTGACTTCGCAGCACACCGGCAGCGGTTCCTCGCCGAGCAGGGTTACGGCTACCGCATCATGGACGCCGAAGACGCCCTCGCTGCCGAGTGACGTCGGTCGGAAAACTAGGTAAACCCAGGTTGCTTACGGTCTGCACACGTTGCAACCTGAGTAGACCGACCGCAACCTGAGTTAACTTAGGTTTCCGACGGCGACGAATTGTGACTCGAGTACGAGGGCGCCGCGCGTACGCTCGGAGGGCGAGGAGGCACCATGGCCGACGATCCCGTCAGGAAACGGACCCGCCGAGCCGCGAAGCGCATTGAGCGGCAGCGCCGCAAAGCCCTGGCCACTCGTACCCGTAAGGCTGCTGAGGCTGCGCGACCTCCGGCGCAGACTCCACGCGAACAGCGTGGACCAGGATTCCCCCACCTGCCGCCTCCCAGCTGGCCCGACGATCTCGAGGGTGGCGCTGGCGTACGCGAGCCTCGCCGGCCCTATCCATCGATGCCGGCCGGAGCACTCGAGCTGGACGTCCCCGAGTCGCAGTACCTGGAGATGTCCGCAGAGCCAACATGAGTGTCTTCTCCGAGGAAAGATCGCATAGCTCCTACGCCACGTCGAGGACCGTGGACTCCTCCTGAGTGCCAAGATCAATCGGCCAGGCGTCAGGCTGACCAGCCAGCGACCAGAGCTCGACCAGCTCGTGCGGCCAGATCCAGTCATCGGTGTGCCGCAGATCGTCGTGCGACCACCAGCGGTGTCCGAGCAGGGTAAGCCGTTCGTCGGGCGTGTGAGCGGTGATGTCAACCTCGAAAGGCGACACCATGGCCAAGAAGAAGGACTCGTCCTGCTCGATCACCAGGTCGGAGTAGCCGTGGACAACATGTCGTACGGCGATCGGACCCAGCAGCTCACTCTCGGTCAGCTGGTAGCCGGTTTCTTCGGCAACCTCGCGGAGGGCCGCGTGAACCTGGCTCTCGCCCTCGTCCACGCCACCTCCCGGAGTGGTCCACCAGCTGGTACCGGGAACGCCAGGGTCGCTGTCCTCGAACAACAGCGTGCGGTCGTTGTTGATCATGATCACGCGCACCGTCGCCCGGGACTTACGCGGGCGGTCCGCCGGATCCGCGAACGGCACGTAGCTGCGCTCGGTATCAGAGGAGGGCACGGCCTACACCTTACGAGTAGCCAGATCGCACGCTCATGCACCCCGACGGTCAGCCCAAAACCGATGGACTTCCCACTCGGCTGCGGGTAGCGTGACTCCTCGCTCCCCGCGTCCACCGATCCAGCATCGGAGCTGTTCGCATGCCTGAAACTGCGGTCGACGTTCTGACTTTGGAACGCGTCCATCTCAGCGAGTCCCGGGCCGCCTTGCAGCGGATGCGGCAACGCACGGCAAGTCTTGAGGCTTTTGGCGGGGACCACGTGTCGACAGAGCACCTCAAGCAGGCGCTCTACCGCCGGATGAAGGCACTCGAGGACGATCCGACCGTGCCGCTCTTCTTCGGCCGGCTCGACTATGACGTCAGCCTCGGTGCGGAGCAGGACGAGACGCTCTACATCGGGCGGCGCCACGTAACCGGCGAGGCGGGCGGTGAGCCGCTGGTGATCGATTGGCGTGCCGGCATGTCACGGCCCTTCTACCAGGCGCGACCCGGCGAGCCGATGGGTGTCCGGCTACGCCGGCGCTTCGGCTTTTCACACGGCCAGCTGACCGCGTATGAGGACGAAGAGCTGCCCACAGCTGGAGAAACAGCCCACTCCGACATCATGGAGTCGGAGATCGAGCGCCCCCGGACCGGCCCGATGCGCGACATCGTCGCCACCATCCAGCCCGAACAGGACAGCATCGTACGAGCCGGTCTGGACCAGTCGCTGTGCGTTCAAGGTGCACCGGGCACCGGCAAGACTGCCATCGGCCTGCACCGCGCGGCGTATCTCCTCTACGCCTTTCGAGACCAGCTCAGCCGCTCCGGCGTACTGGTTGTCGGGCCGAACGACAGCTTCTTGTCCTACATCGCCGACGTATTGCCCGCTCTTGGCGAGATCGATGCCGCGCAGACCACAGTGACAGCGCTGGTGTCTCCCAACGGTGTCACGGTCCGCGGGTTCGACAGCGTTCCGGCGGCACTGGTCAAGGGAGATGCACGGATGGCCGAGGTGCTGCATCGGGCGGTGTGGAGCCATCTGGGCATTGCCACCGCACCGTTGGTGGTCCCGAGAGGGGCCTACCAGTGGCGGGTCGGTGCGTACTTGGCAGCCGAGGTCGTCGACGCACTACGTCGACGCGGTGTGCGCTACGAGGCTGGGCGAGCCATGTTGCGGCAGCGGCTGGCTCACCAGGTACTGCTGCGGATGGAGGCGGGCGGTGACTCCCCTGACGATCGGGTGCAGGACGCGGTTGCCCGCAGCAAGCCGGTCCGGGCGTATGCGGATGCGATCTGGCCCGCCCTCGACCCCATCAAGTTGATCATGAAACTGCTTACCGACCCCGATTTCCTCGGTGCCGCCGCGGAGGGCGTTCTCAGTCCCGAGGAGCAGCAGCTGATCATGACGAACAACCCACGTCGATCAGTGGCCACCGCACGCTGGTCATTGGCCGACGTCATCTTGATCGATGAGGCCGCGGATCTGCTGCAGCGGACGCCGAGCCGTGGCCACGTGATCGTCGATGAAGCACAAGACCTGTCGCCGATGATGCTGCGGGCCGTGGGACGCCGGGCCAGCACCGGTTCGGTGACAGTTCTCGGTGACCTTGCCCAGGCGACGACGCCGTGGGCCACCCGTTCGTGGAGCGAGTCTCTGGCACATCTGGGCCATCCCAACGCGGCGATCGAGGAGCTCGTCGCTGGCTTCCGCGTGCCTGGCGCAGTTATTGATTTCGCGGCCCGGCTGCTGCCCCAGATCGCGCCTGCGCTGAAGCCGCCACACTCCGTACGACGGCACCGGGGCGAGCTCGACGTACGCCCCACTACGCGGATCGGTGATGAACTGATCGAGGCAATCACACAGACCATGCTCAATGAAGGCACTCTGGGAGTGATCGTTGCCGACTCCGCCGTGTCAGGTGCCCGAAAGCTGTTGGAGCGCCAGCAGATGGACTACGACCTGCTCGGCGAGAACCCCCAAATCTTCGACACACGCGCCGAACTCCCCACCACGGGTCCAATCACCCAGCTTCTCAAGCCGATCTTGGTTCCGGCATCGCTAGCCAAGGGCCTGGAGTTCGATCACGTGGTGTTGCTGGAACCGGCCGAGATCGTAGCGGGCGAACCGGATCAGGTGACGGGACTCCGCCGGCTCTATGTCTGCCTCACGCGGGCGGTCACATCACTGATCGTGGTGCACGCCGCAGAGCTGCCAGCGGCCCTGGCAGCCTGAGCCGAGTCGCATTCCAGCCGCGACCTGCCTACCACTCCCTCCGGAAAGCGGTCATCAACAACATGAATTCGGCTGAATGTGATGTTGTTTCCGACCACTTTCGGGAAATGCGGCGGGTCAGCCGAACGAGGGAGGTTCCGTAAGCGGGAGCCGCACCTGGAAGCGGGTGTCACCAGGACGTGATTTGACCCGCAGGTCACCACCGTGCCGCTGCGTGATCACGCGATAGGAGATGTCCAGGCCCAGCCCGGTGCCCTCGCCGACCGGCTTGGTGGTGAAGAACGGTTCGAAGATCTTCTGCTGCAGCTCTTCGGGTATGCCAACGCCGGTGTCGCAGATCTCTACCAGGATCCAGCCGTCCTCCCGTGATGTGCGGATGGTAAGCGTGCCACCGTCGGGCATCGCGTACATGGCGTTGTCGATGAGGTTGGTCCACACCTGGTTCAGCTCCGCGGGATGGGCTGGAATCGGAGGCAGCGAGTCGTCGAAGTCCTTGACGACGCTGATGTTCCCCCGCTCCTTGATCTTGTGGCTGAGCATCATCAGGGTGCTCTTCAGCCCGTCGCGGACGTCGATCTCTTGATGTGGCGCCCTGTCCAGCTGGGAGTACTGCC
The DNA here is from genome assembly GCA_036377435.1 of Propionibacteriaceae bacterium. Classification (GTDB taxonomy): domain Bacteria; phylum Actinomycetota; class Actinomycetes; order Propionibacteriales; family Propionibacteriaceae; genus Microlunatus. Next base: position 5,456 of record DASUYM010000142.1, on the reverse strand, counting down.
TGGCCGCTCCCACCAGCGCGGAGATGCGATCCGTCGAGTCCTCGATCTCCACCATCAGCTGCTCGGTCTCCAGCGCGTACGTGACCCAATGCAGGCCGTCGGCGAGCAGTGTGGCGGGTACTGTCTCAGCCACCTCGTCGAGCCACTCGGTGTTCACACCAGCGGCGACCAGAGGGGGTGCCAGGTCCCACGCATCGTCCATGCCATGATCCTCAAGCCAGTCAGAGAGCTCGTCTTCGGCCTCGCCGACTTCCACGGGCGACAGTTTCTCGGCCTTGGCCATCTTCTCCACGGCCGACTCCTGGAGCTCAGTGAGCGCCACCAGCGCCTTGGGATCCACATCGGAGGTGGCTAGGTGTCCCAGCTTGCGCCGCATCTTGCTGACCAGTTCCCGCAGCGACGCGGTGGCGCGTACGGCAGCAGTCGCCGGGTTGTTCAGCTCGTGAGTAAGTCCCGCTGATAACCGGCCGAGCGAAAGTAGACGCTCCCGCTGTCCAATAATCGCCTGGCTTGAGCGGTAACCCTGGGCAATCCCCTCGAGCAGGTGCACCGCCATCGGGAACCACTCGCGGAACATCTCCCCGAACTCCGCCGCGCCGATCACCCAGAAGTCGCAATCCGTGACCGCCCGTGCCGAACCCCAGTACGGCAGTTCAGCCATACCCTTGACGAACGACTGGGTGGCTCCGGTGTAGACGCCGCGTTGATTGGTGCGTGACGTCTCCACTTCGGTGTTCTCGACACGGCGGTGCAAGGTCAGTGTGCCGGAGAGCAGGACGAAGAAGCAGGTTGCGGGCTCCCCCTCGGTATGGACCGTCTCGCCTGCCGAGCAGGTCTGGCAGTACCCGTGCTGACTGAGCCAGGTCAACTGATCATCATCGAGTTTCTCGAACAGGAACAGGCTGCGCAGCTCCGAAGGGCTTAATCGCACGGGCTCGGCGATCTGTTCGCTCATCATCAACTCCTACTGCTCCGCCAGATACCGATGGACCAGGGTGACCGCGAGTGCCCCTTCACCGACCGCGGAGGCCACCCGCTTCACCGACTGCGCGCGAACATCGCCGGCCACGAACACGCCCGGAATGCTCGACTCCAGCAGATAGGGGTCCCGCTCGAGATCCCAGGACGCAGGCCGCCTGCCGCCGACGGTCAAGTCCGGGCCGGTGACCACGAATCCGCTCGAGTCCCGCGCTAGCGATTCAGGAAGCCAGTCAGTGAGCGGAGCCGCGCCGATGAACACGAAAAGATGCCCGGCATCGATCACTTCCTGACCGCCGGAATGATCAACAAAGGTGACACACTGCAGCCGACCATCCCCTGAGCAGCTCTGGACAGTTGTGTTCAGCCGGACCTCGATGTTGGGGATCGAAGCGATCTGTTCGATCAAGTACGACGACATGGACTTCTGCAGTGAGTCGCCGCGTACGGCCATGGTCACCTTGGCCGCATATCGGGAGAAGTAGACGGCTGCTTGTCCGGCTGAGTTCGCGCCGCCGACGATGATGACATGATCGCCAGCGCAGGACTCCCGCTGGGTGGCAGACGAGCCGTAGTAGACCCCGCGCCCGACCAGCTCATCGACGCCCCTTGCCTCCAGCTGGCGATAGCTGACTCCGGTTGCCAGAACGACGGCGTGAGTCAGCACCGAGGATCCATCATCGAACCAGACCTGCCTCGCTGGACCTCTGGCCTCCAACCCGACCACCGTCCGCGCAGCCAGCAGCTCAGCCCCGAAGTGCTGAGCTTGCAGCCGTGCGCGCTCGGTGAGCTGGCCCCCGGTCACACCGTCCGGGAAACCAAGGTAGTTGTCGATCCGGGAACTCTGCCCCGCCTGGCCGCCGGCCGCGGCGCGCTCCACGACGACCGTCTTGAGCCCCTCGGACGCTGCATACACTGCCGCGCCCAGGCCTGCCGGACCGCCGCCGATGATCACCACGTCGTAGAACTCGCCCTGTGGAGTCGTGCTCAGGCCGACCGCATTCGCCACCTCGAGCAGGCTGGGATGCACCAGCGGCTGACCCTCGGCCGTGATCACGATTGGGGCTTGGCTCTCCTCAGCGCCGACGGCTGCCAGCAGCCGCGCGCCCTCGGGGTCACTGACGTTGTACCAGCGGTAGGGCACCATGTTGCGAGCCAGGAAGTCGCGTACTTCATACGATGCTGCAGACCAGGGGTGGCCCAGGATCTTGATCTTGTGCTCGGGTTCCCTGCCCTCCCGCTGCCACGCCTTCAGCAGCTCATCGACGACCGGATAGAACTTCTCCTCTGGCGGCTCCCAGGGCTTCAACAGGTAGTGATCAACGTCGACCACATTGATCGCCTGGATCGCCGCGTTGGTGTCGGCGTACGCGGTGACCAGCGCCCGGCGAGCCTGTGGCACCAGATCCATCGCCTGCTCAAGGAAGTCCACCCCATTCATCCGTGGCATCCGATAGTCGGCCAAGATGGCGGCCACCTGCTCGCCGCGTAACACCACGTCTCGGATGGCCTGCAACGCCTCCTCACCGGAGTCGGCGCGCATGATTCGATAGTCCGCGCCGTAGCGGCGCCGCAGATCACGAGCCACCGCACGCGACACGCTGGGATCGTCGTCGACCGTCAGCAGCACTGGACGCGCAGTCCGCTCGGGTCGCGCCTCTGCAACCGGCGCTGTCATGCGCCCACCTTGTCGAAGTAGCACCAGCGCCAATCCTCGCCAGCCTCGGCCGACGCAACGACCGGGTGGCCGCTGGCCAAGGCGTGGGCGGTGGCATGACGCGCCGGCGAGGAGTCACAGCAACTGACATGGCCACATGTGAGGCAGCGACGAAGATGGACCCAGCGCCCGCCAACCGCGACGCAATCGCTACACGAGGCTTTGAAGTTACTGGGGACTGGGGTCATCGGAATGGCGTCGAGATGGGCACAGCTAGCCACGGGCTGGCTCCTTTCTTCGCATCAATCTAGTCTCCTCGCAACGCCAGCCTTGCTGTTCAACAGGGGCGCTCCTCGGCTTGCCCGGCTGACGGTGCCGCCAAGCGTGACCGGCGACGACGACGCAATCCGGCGTCTGTCAGCAGTGCGACGATCTCACGCGACGACACTGGCCGCGCGCCTGCGGCCAGTGCCACGGCATAGCGTTCGGCGATCACGTCGTAGTGATCACGCTCGAACCCGCGTCTCGGGATACCAATCCGCACTGCGAAGTCGTGCAGCTCCTCATATGAGCGGTCGCTGATCATGTGCGACCACAGGTGGCCGTGGCCGGGCCAGATCGGCGGATCAATGTACACAGTCACCGTCTTCTCTCTGCTCGCGCGGCGCATCTGGAAGCAGAGGATTTCTTCTCTGCTCGCGCGGCGCTCTCGGCGCCATGGCGTCACGATATTCCTCGAGTCCGCAGCACCGTCGACCGTAGAATTGCCGGATGGCGGCGATAAAGCGGCTGGTTGCCGTCGTCGCTGCGGCGTGTGTGCTCTCGGGCGGGTGCACATATGCCAAGGAGGAGCCCGGTCTCTTCAGTAATAAGGCGACATCGTCGCCGACCGTCGAGACCCAGCCGCCGCCGGCGCCGACCAACCCGGAACTGCCGGTGGCCGCAGAAGCGGAATGGATGACTGCCGAGGGTTTGCACATCAGCACTCGCTTCGCCATCCATGCCGTGCGGCGGCTCGAGGTGGGGACGGTCGTCGATTGGTCAGTTACCCCTCTCAGCGCGCCCGGCTATGCACATGGCGACAATTTGCCGTCGTGGGTCGATCTCGGACTGAGTCGCACCTCCGAAGGTGACGTCAACATGTTCCTGATCGATCCGATCGGCGGCAAGGCCTACCGGCCGCTGAGCCACCAGTCCCGACGATTGTTCAACCGGTGCCTTTGTACGCCCCTGTGGTTGGCCCAGCAGGGTCTGCGAATCGGTGAGACCCGCATGTTGCAGGCAACATTTCCGCCGCTGCCAGATGCGCTCGGCTTCATCGATGTGGACCTGATCAACTTGGCACCCTTTGTGCATGTACCCGTGACGCCAATCGGGCAGGTGCCGACCGCGCTGAATCCGACGGATCTGATTCGCCAACCGAACGCCCCCCGCCCGACGCTTGGGCAGCAAGTTTTCCGCTACCGCCAGCAGCCGCGCCGTGTCCAGAGCATCACGATCGACCGAGTGGTTGTAGCGCCCGGCCGGACGTCAGTGGAATGGACGATCAAGTCGATAACCGATCAATCTACGTTCATTCTGGAGCCCGCCCTGTCGCCGATCGGCGGCGTGCTGCCCGACGGGGTGGACGTGCTGAACCGCGACGTGGTGAGCGGCCCGCAGATCAAGCCGGAAGGTTCGCTGCCAGCCAAAGCCTTACGGGTGTCGTGGCTTACCACCGCCGTTGCCGGACGCAAGGCGTACGAATGCCTGTGCAGCTCGCTGGGGCTATGGGCTGGCTCTCTGCGCCGATCAGGGGGCCAGGCCAGCGTGACGAGCAACTATCCGCCACTGCCGAGCGGCACCCGAACCGTTGAGGTGATCTTGCCTGAGGTCGCCACCATTTCCGGCATTCCCGTGGTCGAGGCCGAGGACCTGGGCCCGCGGCTTGGCCCAGCAATGCCGTACGCCGGCGAGACCTGGACCTACGACAGCGACAACCCCCCGCGCGGCTGGACGACCGCGGAGTGGCCCACGCCGCTACCAGATCCCGAACAGTTGAAGAACTATCGATTCTTCATCGAGAACCTCACGCAGTTGCCCGGGTGGTGACGCTGTATCTGCACTGCTCGCGTATCGCGCATGGAATCCGCCGCCGTCGGCGTCGCTCGCTGAGGAAGAACGCCTCCGCTCGCTCCTTCTCCACACGGCGGCGCGCGATTCCCGACGCCCGCAGCGCGGAGAAAGTAATGGGGGCGCGATTGCGCGAGTAATGACAGCGCACGCGTGTAATGACAGAGCAAAGGGGGCGGCTCCTGATGGAACCGCCCCTTCTTTGCCTCTGTGGATCAGAAGTCCATGCCACCCATGCCGCCGTCGCCACCTGGTGGGACAGCGGGAGCCTTCTCCGGCTTGTCAGCTATGACTGCCTCGGTGGTCAAGAACAGACCGGCGATCGAGGCCGCATTCTGCAGCGCCGAGCGGGTCACCTTGGTCGGATCCGGAACGCCTGCGTCGAGCAGGTTCTCGTACTCACCGGTAGCGGCGTTCAAGCCGTGATCGGCGGGAAGGCCCTTGACCTTCTCGGCGACGACACCACCCTCGAGTCCAGCGTTGATAGCAATCTGCTTCAGCGGCGCGTCCAGGGCGAACTTCACGATCTGAGCGCCCACCGCCTCGTCGCCCTCAAGCTTGAGGTCCGTGAACGCCTTGGCGCCAGCCTGAATGAGCGCGACGCCGCCGCCAGCGACGATGCCCTCCTCGACAGCCGCCTTAGCGTTGCGGACAGCGTCCTCGATGCGGTGCTTCCGCTCCTTCAGCTCCACCTCGGTGGCTGCACCGA
>DASUYM010000141.1:0-15699 GCA_036377435.1 Propionibacteriaceae bacterium | reverse complement strand
CGCGAAGAGCGACGAACGAGTCGGCTTTCAGCGCGCGTGCGCGAGCGACGCCCCATTTCAACCGCGGCGCGAGCGTCGGAGCGCGCCGACGGGTGCAGGAGTGGACGCCTGCGAGCGAAGCGAGCGAATGAACACAGCGTCTTGCGAAGAGTGACGAACGAGTCGGCTCGCGATGTTCGTGCCGCCGATCTGCAGGAGGAGATGGTGAAGCGCCGTCCGTGAGGGGTGAGCCTTCAGCTAGAGGAGCGCTTCACCAGATCCGACAGAACGGCGGCGACCTACGAACATCGCAGCGAGCGGAGCGAGCAATCAGACACAGCGCGCGTGCGCGAGCGACGCCTCATTCAACCGCGGCGAGAGCGTCGAGCGCGCGCCGACGAGTGCAGGAGTGATGAGCGAGACACGCTTTTCGTCTCGCGAAGAGCGACGAACGAGTCGGCTTTCAGCGCGCGTGCGCGAGCGACGCCTTATTCGAAGTGCGAGGCGCGCGCGCCGGGCATCGCTTGCAGCATCTCCCGCGCCTGAGCGGCGACTTTGTGCTCACACAGCACTTCATATTTCGTGGCGATCGTCTGGGTCACCGATGTGAAGTCTCGCCGGCCACGGCTCATCGCGTACGCCGCCGCGTTGAATCCCACGCCGAGCGCCATACCGATCGCGAGCGAAACGAGCAAGAGCAGCAGAATGCTTGACGGCTTGGTGAAGATCAACACCACCAGACCGACGAGCAGGCCGGTGGAGATACCTGACTGCAAGCCCTGGGTAATCACGGTGCCCCAGTTGCGCCGGCCGAGTACCCGCTCGACCGACTTGAGGTCGGTACCCACGATGGCCAGATTCTGCACCTCGAACTTCTGGTCAGCCAGGAAGTCAACGGCCTTCTGCGCGTCGGCATAGCTGCCGTAGATCCCAACCGACTGGGGGAACTGCAGCTCAAAGACTGAGCCGAACTGCCGCGGCGAAATTGCCATGGTGTCCTCCTGAAGTCGGCTCCCAATCTACTCGTTGGCACTCTGAGCCGGTCGATCCGCTGTTTGTCAGATGTCGTGCCTAGCGAACACGCAGAATTCGTTACCCTCGGGATCGGCCAGCACGTCCCAGCCGATCTCATCGTCACGTTGACGGATCAGGCGGGCACCTGATTCCAGGAGATCATCGGTCTCGCCCCAGACATCCCAATGCAAACGATTCTTCACAGTCTTGGGCTCCGGAACCCATTGGAACACCATCGCCCACGGCATCCCTGGGGCCTGATCGATCCAGGAGAAAGCGCGGTCTTGATCATGACAGAGGTTGGCGGCGTAGCGCTCGGCCCACCAAGATGCAATCGAGACCGGGTCCGCGGCGTCGACGACCACCTCATACACGCGATAGTCAGGTAGCGAGTCAGGCTCGCGTGCGAAGGCACACAACTCGCCACCTTCGGGATCGGCCAGCACCGTCCACGATTGAGTGTCGTCGATGATCACCGCGCCAAGGTCGATCAAATCGGAGACAGCCGCCACGTCGACATCGAGGTGGACGCGCTGCTTGACCGTCCTCGGCTCGGGCACTTTGTTGACCCAAAGGGTGTGCTCGGGGATACCGTCAACCAGCCTGAAGTCGGCACCACTTGGCTCGGCGCGAAGCCCAAGCGCGGATGCCCAGAAGGGCGCGACCTCCTCAGGTTTGACGGCGTCGATGCAGAGATCCTTGAAGCTGATCGCATTGCCTGCAGCCATTACCCGACCCTAGCTGACGTGATCATTGGTGGTTAGAGCGTGAGACTAGGGGGAGCGATAGCGAGGCCCACCACAACGCCGAATTCCTCATTCTGGACGTACGTGTGCCTCAGGCCGGCCCGGCACATCATGCTGGCTCGCATAAAGCCACATCCGTGTGAGTTCGCCGTCCACGTTGTCCGCGTGAGGCTGTGATAATCGAAGCGTGGCAGCGAGCGCGACCTCGGTATTCATCTCACGCATCCGGGGCCTGCCAGTCCTCGACAGCGCCGGGGACCAGGTAGGAAAGGTGCGCGACGTTGTGGTGCAGCGCCGAGCCGCCGGCAGGGCGCCTCGAGTGAAGGGCCTTGTGGTCGAGCTGTTCGCCCGCCACCGGATCTTCATACCGATGGCCCGCGTGCGCAGTATCGATGGGTTTGCGCTGGTCATCTCCGGTGTAGTCAACACACGCCGCTTCGAACGCCGCGAATCCGAGATGTTGGTGATCGACGACCTGTTCGACCGCACCGTAGAACGCATCGACCACGCGGCTCCATCGGTGATCTTCGACGTGGCGATGCAACCTGTGCGTTCTCACGACTGGGAGCTGTCGCAGGTGGCGCTGCGGGAAGCCGGAAGCCGTCGGCGGTTCGGTCGGCGAGGTCACGTCACCATCGTAGATTGGTCCGAGATCACGTTCTTGGGCCTCGATCGCGCTCAGGGTACCGACCAGCTGCTGGCGCAGATGGAAGACATGAAGGCCGCCGACATTGCTCGCGAACTGCACGAGATGTCGCGTGAGCGACGAGTCGAGGTAGCCTCCGCACTCGATGATCACAAGTTGGCCGACGCTTTGGAGGAATTACCTGAAGACGAGCAGGTTCATCTGATCTCTGAGCTCGACACCGAGCGCGCCGCGGACATCTTGGAGGAAATGGATCCAGACGATGCCGCCGACTTGATCGCCGAACTCGCCCCGGAGATGGCTCAGGTGTTGCTGGAGCGCATGGAGCCCGAGGAGGCTAAGGATGTTCGGCGGCTGCTCAGCTACGCCGAGTCCACTGCAGGCGGGATGATGACTCCTGAGCCGGTGATTCTGCCCCCGGATGCAACAGTCGCTGACGCCCTGGCTCGGATCCGAGATGAAGAGCTGACGCCCGCCCTGGCCTGCATGGTCTATGTCTGTCGGCCACCCTTGGAGACTCCTACCGGTCGCTTCGTCGGTGCGGTTCACTTCCAACGGCTGCTTCGCGAGCCGCCCTCGACACTGGTCTCGGGCCTGGTCGATACCGAGCTGGAGACCCTGACCGACCAAGCGAACCTGCATGAAGTCAGCCGCTACTTTGCGACATACAACCTGGTGAATGCTCCTGTCGTCGATGCTGATCATCGCTTGATCGGAGCGATCACTGTGGACGACGTACTTGATCACATGTTGCCTGAGGACTGGCGCGGCATCGAGCTCGATGCGGTGTCGGCGCATAAGTCGCCGGACGCAGGAGTGATCACACATGGCTAGAGCCGTACGGGAGGCCGAGCGGCTGAACACTCCGGGCCGCCGCAAGCGGTCAACGATTCCGACGATCAAGGTGGACCGTGACGCCTTCGGCAAGTTTGCCGAGGCCTTTGCCCGATTTATGGGCACCGCGCGGTTCCTGTTCGGAATGACGGTGGTGATCGTGCTGTGGTTGCTCTGGAATGTGCCTTTGGGCCCACCTCGGCCCCGCTTCGACGAGTACCCCTTCATTTTCTTGACGCTGATCTTGTCGCTCCAGGCTTCGTACGCAGCTCCGCTGATCTTGCTCGCCCAAAACCGCCAGGAGGCGCGTGACCGCGTAGCCTTGGAACGCGACCGCGAGCAGGCAGCACAGAGCAGGGCCGACATGGACTTCCTCGCACGCGAGATCGCTGGTCTGCGGATGTCGGTGGGCGAGTTGGCTACCCGGGACTACCTGCGCTCAGAGCTCAGATCCGAGCTGCGCGCCATCCTCGCCGAGCTCGAGAGTGAAGACGTTGCCTGAGCGCCCTCATGTCGACGCCGTACCCAGACTCTTCACGCTGTCACTGCATGCGCCAGGTACAGCGCGAACAAGTCGCCGCCTGAACCGATATACGAACTCGCCTACGCTGGGGGCATGCGCGACCCGCAATCCAACGGAGACACCACCACGTCCACCGGTGCACATCCCCTGGTGCCCGAGATCCGCGCAGCCCTGCAGCGCGTGGACGATCCTGAGATTCGCCGGCCGATCACTGATCTCGGCATGGTCGACAGCATCGAGGTGGACGTCGCGGGTCGGGTACGCGTCAAGATCCTGCTGACCGTCGCGGGCTGCCCGCTACGTGACACGCTCAACCGCGATGTCACCGCCGCCGTGCTCGCCGTGCCGGGAGCCTCGGCGGTCACTGTTGAGCTTGGCGTGATGTCGGATGTACAGCGTGCGGCATTGCGGGAGCTGCTCAAGGGCGGCCAGGCCGAACGTGAGATTCCGTTCGCTCGGCCGGATTCGCTTACCCAGGTAATTGCTGTGGCCTCGGGCAAGGGTGGTGTTGGAAAGTCATCAGTCACGGTGAACCTCGCCAGGGCGCTGGCAGCCCACGGGCGTAGCGTCGGCGTTCTCGATGCCGACATCTACGGTCATTCGGTTCCAGCTATGCTCGGCGTCGCTGACTCGCGGCCGACTTCGGTCGAAGACATGATCATGCCAGTGCCGGTCAACGGGCTCAAGGTCATCTCGATCGGCATGCTCAAGCCGCGTCGTGACCAGGTAGTGGCCTGGCGCGGCCCGATCCTGGACCGCGCCCTCACACAGATGCTGACAGACGTCTACTGGGGCGACCTGGACTTCCTGCTCCTCGACCTGCCGCCAGGCACTGGCGATGTGGCCATCTCACTGGGTCAGAAGCTGCCCACAGCCGAAGTCTTAGTGGTCACTACCCCACAAGCCGCCGCCGCGGAGGTTGCTGAGCGTGCGGGCACCATGGCGTCGATGATGAATCAGCGAGTGATCGGTGTAGTAGAGAACATGTCGCACCTGGTGACCACGTGCCCTCACTGCGGGGAGGTACACACGCACCATGTCTTCGGTACGGGCGGCGGCGCGGACGTAGCGCGGGTGCTCACCACCCGTCTCGGCTATCCCGTGTCCCTGCTCGCGCAGATTCCGATTGACCCGGAGCTCCGTGCCTCTGGTGATGCGGGTGTTCCCATCGTCGAGGCCGACCCCGACCAGCCCGCCGCCCGTGCCCTCAGCTCATTGGCCGACGTGTTCATCAAGCGCGGCCGCGGGCTGCTCGGCAAGCAGCTCGGCCTTGCGCCAGCGGGCGCCTGAGCTCTGAGTTATTAGGTCGCCTCAAGATCGAATGGGGTTGCTGTCCGCGCCGGGGACGCCCCAATGACGTCCTGCGGACCCCCGGGGCTGCGATCCTTGGTGGAGTTGATCGCCTCGGAGATGTCTGCGGCCGGGCTCTTGATGGTCTTGCCAAGGTCGCTGACCTCGGACTTCACATCGGCGATGATCGGCTCCACATCGTCGAGCAAGTGCTTCTGCACGAAGGCCTTGGGGTTGAGGTCCCGAAAATCGAGGTCCTCGAATCCCGGCCCGAGCTCCTTACTCAGCTGCTGCTGGGCCGAGCCGGCAACGGTCCTCAGGTAGCGCAGGATCCGGGCGGCCTTCCGAGCGAGGTCTGGCAGTCGTTCCGGCCCGAACAGGATGACGGCGAGTACCAGCAACAGCACGAACTCGGGGCCGTTGATGTCCAGCAGCAGGGGCACCACGCTCAGCCCTCCCTGCTACCCAGGGTGACGCGGACCTGGCCAGGCGTCGAGCCGCGACTGTAATCCAGGACCACGACCTCGCCGGGGCGTCTGGTGCGGATGCTGACGATCAACTCCTCCATGGTGGCGACCGGCTGACCATCCATCTTGGTGATCAGGTCACCCTTCCGCAGGCCAGCCTTGCCAGCCGGACCTTGGGCTTGGACATCGCCCAGCACAACACCCGATGGGCCATCTTGCACACTGGCGCCAATCACCGGATAGGTCGCCTTGCCGTTCTTGATCAACAAGTCGGCGATCGTGGCCGCCTGGTTGATCGGGATCGCAAAGCCGAGCCCGATATTGCGGCTTGCCGCGAACGTCAAAATCGCTGAATTGACCCCGATCACTCGCCCTCCCGCGTCCACGAGCGGGCCTCCTGAGTTACCCGGATTGATCGAGGCATCGGTCTGGATGGCATTGATGTACGCGGTCGGCGAGTCGGCGGCGGCGTTCTCGGCAACCATGACCGGACGGTTCCGAGCCGAGATGATGCCCTCCGTGACAGTCCCGGGCAGCCCGAGCGGCGAACCGACGGCGATCACTGGCTCTCCGACTTGGATCTGGTCGGAATCACCGAGCTCCATGGGCAGTACCGACGCCACCCCGCTGACCCTGATCACGGCGATGTCGTAGGACGGGCTCCGTCCTACCAGCAAAGCGTTCTGCCGCCGGCCATCGGAGAAGATGACACGAATCCTCGACCCGTTGGCCGCGTCGGCGACCACGTGATTGTTGGTCACAATGCGGCCGTCCCTGTCGATCAGGAACCCGGATCCGGTTCCTCGACCGGCCTGGATCATCACCGTCGCAGGCAGCACTCGTTTGGCGACCTCGACGGTGTTGGCGCTGGGAGGGGCCGGCGGCACAGGCGTTCGCGACACCCCTGGAGGTGCCGAAGGGCTCGCTGTGGTCACCGACGGCCCGGTACGCTGCGCGAGGGTGGCACCGCCGTAGCCGGCAGCGCCGCCAATCACTAGAGCAGTGAGGGCGGCCACCGCTATCAGGGAAGCCGAACGTGGACGACGGCGACCCGTTTGCCCCGCGGGCAGAATCGCCGTCGTCACTGAGGAGGTGTCTACACCCGGCGGGCCCTCGACTGGTGGCAGTTGGCCGAGCGGCGGCGGCCACGTCGCGTCGTACGGTTCAAAAGTCGGACCCGGCTGGGGTGGTAAACCTCGAGCGCCTTGAGGCGTGGGCGGTGGCTCGCCAAACGGACCGAAGTAGCGAGAGTCGGACGGTTCACCTTCGGCGGGACCCGTCGGACGGTCCTCTTCCACCACGCGCTAATCCTTCACATCGGCCAGAATCCTCGCCCATCCAGCTTTAATGCGGTCAAGCGTAGTCTGCGTCGTGGCCGCGCCATGGGGTAGCGACTCGACGGCCTCCGCCATCAGACTGGCGCTACCGTCGGTGACGACGGTGAAGACCATCTCACCGGACTGCCAGGTCGCCACCCCCGAGGCACCACGACGCACATGGGCTCCCAGCGCGGCATCCCAATATGAACCTTCCGGCACCGCGGTCAGCCTGCCACGTTGCTCGAAGACACTGAGCGTCGTGAGGCCGTCACTGTAGACCAGATGCACCGTGTCCGGATTCCCGGCGCGGTCGCTACGTATCCGCACCAGCGACAGGCCAGCCAGTTGCCGAACGCACGACCATCCCGAAGCGTTGAGTTCCGCTGCTGACGACAGCGTGAGGGAAGTGCTGGTCCGTGGCACTGCTAGCCGCGGCGGCAGATGTTCGAGGATGCTGTCCCCGCGGCTGACCGACACCGAGGTGAATCCGAACGACAGGTCGACGGATCCGCTCCTGTCATAGGTCTCTTGCCAGAGCACGATGCCAGTCGCGTCATCGATCCACCAGCGAGCCGCCACGAAGTTACTACCATCCCGCGTGGCCATGACTACGGCCGCGCTGCGGCCGGCGACAATCGCTCCACGGGTCCCGCTGAGGCGGTAGTTGCGCTCGAGCAGATCGAGCAGCTCGTCATCGACGACTCGCGACGAGATGAGCGCTGGCGTGAATCCTTTGAGCAGCTGCTGGCCGTTTTGATTGTTGACCATGACCTGACTGCCCTGGCCAGCGCGCGCGTCCACGTCAACATGCGCCACGATGACTCCGCCGTTCCTCTGGGCCAGAAACGACTGCCTACCGGAGTAGCTCACCGAATGCGCAGCATCGGCAGCTCGCTGCATCGTTGCCTGTGCCGCCGCCGGGGTCAACGCCGCCCCGGTTGCGGCCGAGGGCCCCTCGAGCCTGGGTGACAAGCTCGCCGACAGTTCTCTTGAGTCTGCCAACATGACCGCGTTCAGTGCGTCGCTGGCCAGCGGGAACTGGCCAAGACTTGACGTAAACGCCACCTGAGCCTCTCCTGTGGGGTCACCAATTGCCGCAATATGGGGCGCGGCGGCGTATCCGATAGCCCCCATCGCGGTCACCATCGCTCCAACGGCCATCGTGGCGGCGGCTATCCGCAACTTGACAATCCGGCGGTGGCTTGGCAGGCCGCCGGTTCGGGACGAGTGGGATGGTTGGATCCGCCGGAACGGCCTGATCCACAAGGGTGCGACCGATTGCGGCCCTGCGATGGAAGCCAGGCGGAAGGAGAGGTCGCTCGGCGTTGGGCCCGGTTCATTCTTGGTCCGATTCAGGACGTCGCGTACGGCACGCAGATCCTCGACGTCCCGTCGGCAGTTGGCACAATCGACAAGATGGCTGAGCAACCGTTCTCGGTCGGCGTTGTCCAGGGCCCCGTCGACAAACGCTGATCGCAATTCGGCCAGATCAGCGCAGGGCGCCTTCCTCACGCCGACCTCGCCGGCTCCAGACTTCCCAGTTTGGAGCTGACCTTGTCGGAGCTGGCGCCTGTCTCTACCTCAACGCCCAGGTATCGCAGCCGCTCCCCGGTCGGTCGGCGGTGTGCGAGCGCGGTCCGTAGTTGCGCTCGCCCGCGGTGAATCCGGCTCCGGACGGTTCCGATCTTGATGTCAAGAACCTCGCTGATCTCCTCGTAGCTGAGGCCCTCGATGTCGCAGAGTACAACGGCCGCGCGAAACTCCGGTGACAGGGCTGAGAGCGCAGCGGCCACATCGTGATCGAGGTCGGCGTCGGCCAGCTGATCGGATGGATTCGGCCAGGTACTGGGCAGGCGCTCAGCGGGGCCGTCACCCAGTCCATCGAAGCGTATCTTCTGGCGACGCCGTGCGCCGTCTAGAAAGAGGTTGGTCGTAATGCGATGAAGCCAGCCCTCGAACGTCCCCGGCTGAAACCGGTGCAACGAGCGAAACACGCGCACAAATACGTCTTGGGTGAGGTCCTCGGCATCATGCGGATTGCCAGTCAGCCGATAGGCCAGCCGGTACACCCGAGCGCCGTGGTCTCGTACCAGCTCTTCCCACGTCGGCGGCGTCCACGACGCCTCAGAGTTCGGCGGCGGGCTCGCCGGCGCAGGCGGTTGCCACGCCTGAGGATCAGGGGCGGGCCACTGCGCCATCGGTTCGACCTCCCTCGAGCGTCGGGCGCGACCAAGCAAATTCAGCCTGAACGCCTCATTCTTGCTTGTCATCCTGGCAATGCCCTGAATGAACCCTGGCATTTGGCTGTGCACGATCGTGTCCTCGCTCACACTCTGCCCAACGTGGCGAGGTGCAGACGCGTTCCAGACCATTCTCTCATTGCTCGCGCGGCGCCCCTGGAAGCTGGTCCCGTCGACACGCTTCACGCAACGGAAAGCGCGTTACGCTCATCGCTCTCCGATGATCAGCGGGCGCCTACCGACGTTGCAGAGCATTTCTCACGCTCGCGCGGGTGGCTCGAAACTCAGTCGGTAGAGACCGACTCTCCTGTCTGTAGGCCGGCTGCAGCCATGGCGGAACGCAAGCCCTCGACCTCGGCCGAGCTGGCCTCGATCAGTGGAGACCTCAGGCCTCCCACGTCACGGCCAAGCATCTTGAGGCCAGCCTTGACCAAGATGCAGCCTTGGGTCGCGAAGATTCCGGTGTAGATCGGCAGCAACTGCTGATGGAGACGAAGCGCCGTCGCGACATCACCGGCAAGATATGCCTCGATCAGCTGCCGGGTCCCGACGGCGCTGAAGTGCGTCGAGGTGCCAACGACCCCTACCGCGCCGACCGACAGCAGCGGCAGCGTCATGGCATCGTCACCGGAGTAGTACGCGAGCTCACTCTGCGCAATGACTCGCGCGGACGCCGTAAGGTCCCCCTTCGCATCTTTGACAGCAACGATGCCGGCATGTTCTGCCAGTCGGAGCATCGTGTCGGTGGCAATGGCCACGCCGGCACGACCCGGAATGTCGTACAGCATCACCGGTACGTCGGTGGAATCCGCGACCCGCCGGAAGTGCTCCATGATGCCCGCCTGCGGCGGCTTGGAATAGTACGGCGTGACCACCAGGAGGCCGTCTGCGCCCAGCTTGGCGGCTGTCGTGGCCAGTTCCAGGGTGTGCTCGGTATTGAACGTGCCGACGCCCGCAAGGATCGTCGCCCGGTCCCCGACGGCGTCGAGCACCGCTCGCAGCAGGTCGGCCTTCTCCACATCCGAGGTGGTCGGAGACTCTCCGGTCGTACCGCTGATGACCAGCCCATCGTTGCCCAGCTCGTCGACCAGATAGCTGGCGAGTCCGGCCGCCGTGTCCAGGTCGACGGATCCGTCCGCCGCGAACGGAGTCACCATGGCCGTGAGCAGCCGGCCGAAGGGTGGCGTCGACATCCCGTCATCCTAGCGACCAAAGGATCGCTAAAGCACCTTGATCACGACCAAGGGATCGCCGTCGTTGACCACATCGCCTTCCGAAACAACGATCTCCGCGACCGACCCTGCCACGTCGGCGAGCACCGGGATCTCCATCTTCATCGATTCCAAGATCACCACAGCGTCGTCGGCCGTAACCTGCTGGCCCAGCTCGACCTCGACCTTCATGACGGCCGCAACGAGCTCGGCGACGACGGTATGGCTCATGCCGTCATCGTAGGGTTCGGTCAGTAGCCGTTTCGATAGGGTGAGATTCGTGAATCTCTCCGCTGTCAAGACCTCACCCAAAGCCGCGCCCAAGCCGGGATCGTGGGTGTTCGCCGAGGATTTCGTCGATGAGTCCGAGCAGGCGGCGGAGGCGCGCCAGAGGGCGAGGCAGCTTGGTGTTGCACCGATCGGTCGGGGCTCTGCGGCTGCACTGACCTTGCTGGCCAAAGTGGTGCAGGCGAAGACGGTTGTCGAGGTCGGCACCGGGTCGGGGGTCTCTGGTTTGGCGCTGTTCGCGGGAATGCAGCCGGACGGGGTCTTGACCAGCGTGGACATCGAGCCCGAACATCAGCAGGCCGCTCGTGCGACCTTCCTTGCCGTCGGCATTCCCACGCAACGGTTTCGGCTGATCGCCGGGCCGGCGCTCAGCGTGCTGCCGAGGCTGAGCGATGGCGCGTACGACATAGTGTTCATCGACGCGGACAAGGCTGAGTATGCCGAGTATGTCGAGCAAGGTCTGCGGCTACTGCGGCACGGCGGGGTACTCGCCGTGGACAACGCTTTGTGGCACGACCGTACGGCCGACGGAAGCAACATCGACAACGAGACCGAAGCGATTCGCAACGCGCTGAGCGCTGTCAAAGACAACGAAGATCTCGTGCCCGCGCTGCTTCCGGTGGGGGACGGGCTGCTGGTCGCTGTCAAGCGATGATCATCCGGTCCGATTCGACGATGTTCTCCGGCTAGTCGGCGACATTAGGCCCTCATACTCTGCCGACCTGGCCGGCTCGCGGTGACAGCGCTCGTTGGCATCCAAGGTCCACCCCACCAGCCGCGGACGCCCAAGTCCTGCAGCGTCACCGACTCCATCCCGGCAGCCCTAAGCCAATCCGCGTACTCCTCGGTGTGACTGATGTCGGTGATGATGATCTTGCCGCCAGGTTCCAGTACCCGAACGGCCTCGGTGATCGCCCGCCGCCGCTCTTCGCGAGCCTTGAGGTTGTGGATGGCAAGACTGGAGACAACGAGGTCGAACTGCCCATCGTGGTAGGGAAGCGTCGTGATGTTGCCCGTGTTCAGCTCGACACGATCCTCCACCCCGCAGACCCGTGCGTTGTGCTTGGTGGCCTCGATGTCGTTGCCGGACTGGTCCTGGCTGCGCCATAGGTCGATTCCTGATACCCGACCAGTGGTCAGTCGTTTAGCGAGACTGATCAGGACCGCACCGCGGCCACAGCCCAGATCAACTGCGTACTCATCACCCTTCAGCCGCGCATCATCGAGCAGGTCGGCCCACCACACGAACTTGCCGTGCAGTGTGGTGTACAGATAGCTGAACGCACACAGTCCAACGAACCCGGCGAAGATCAGTGCCACGAGGCCGGCGTCGAACCTATTGGTGATCATCAGAACGCCGCCGGTGATCGCCAGAAGCAGCGCAGCGACCCCGAGTACCGCAGGCACCGTGGGAGCGTCAACTCCGAATGTCCCACCCCCGGGTTTGCCTGCCTCGTTCCCCCCCGAGCCTGAGGCAGGCATGCTCATGTCACCGGAACCCTGACACCTTTGGCGACGACTGTGACACCGCCTTCCGAGACGGTGAAGCCTCGGGCGTCATCTGCCTCAGAGTCAACACCAACCTGGGCGCCGTCGGGGACCACGACATTCTTGTCCAAGATCGCGCGATGGACGACTGCGTTACGCCCGATGACGGCATGGGACAAGATCACCGAATGGTCCACCTTTGCGTCCTCGTGCACGTGGACGTTGGGCGAGAGCACCGAACTCTCGATGGAACCACCTGACACGACGCAACCCGGACTGACGATGGAGTCGACCGCGAGGCCCTTCATGGTGAACTTGGCGCCCGGCATCTGCACCGGATACGTCCAGATCGGCCAGTCCATGTTGTAGAGGTTGAACATCGGGTCTATGGAGACCAGATCCATGTGTGCCTCGTGGTACGCGTCGAGCGTGCCGACGTCGCGCCAATAGGCCTTGTCCCGTTCGGTAGAGCCGGGAACCTCGTTGGCGGTGAAGTCGTAAACCTGTCCATCGCCGCGGCTCACGAAGCTCGGGATGATGTCGCCGCCCATATCGTGGCGAGAGTTTTCATCCTCGGCGTCTGCGGCCAGCGCTTCGATCAGCGCATCGGTGCTGAAGATGTAGTTGCCCATTGAGGCGAACGAAGCGTTCGGATCGTCAGGCAGACCGGGCGGGTCCGGCGGCTTCTCGAGAAACTCCTTGATCTTGTTATCGGCCCCGGCGTCGATCACCCCGAAGGCGCTGGCCTGGTTCCGCGGCACCCGGATGCCCGCCACGGTGCAACCCAGACCACCATCGATATGCGCATCGAGCATCTGCGAGACATCCATCCGGTAGATGTTGTCCGCGCCGAAGACCACGACATAGTCCGGCTCCTCGTCGCGGATCAGGTTCATCGACTGGTAGATCGCGTCAGCGCTGCCCTGGTACCACCTAGGCCCGAGGCGCTGCTGCGCAGGCACGGGCGTGACGTAGTTGCCGAGCATCGTCGACATGCGCCACGTCAAGGAGATGTGCTTGTCGAGCGAGTGCGACTTGTATTGCGTCAACACTGCGATTTGCCGCATTCCCGCATTTGCCAGATTGGAGAGGACGAAGTCGATCAGGCGATACGTGCCACCGAATGGCACCGCCGGCTTTGCTCGATCGTCGGTCAACGGCATCAGCCGTTTGCCTTCGCCACCAGCCAATACGATCGCCAGGACCCTTCGACGCGCGCGCATGAGTTGAACCTAGCCCATACCGGGCCTGAGGAGCACCGTTCTAGGCCATGTTGTGGTCAACATCGCTCACGCTGTGGAACGATGCGAACTATGGCGCTGGCAGACACTGATCGACTGTCCATCTCGTTGCTGACCCGGGAGTATCCACCCTCGATTTACGGCGGTGCTGGGGTACATGTCGCCCAGCTCGTGCCACAGTTGCGCAAGCTTATCGATGTCGACGTCCAGTGCATGGGCGAGGCGCGCGAGGGCGCCACCGCGCACCCCGAGAACTATCCGGATGGAGCTAACGCTGCGCTCCGGGTGTTCGGGGCGGATCTTTCGATGGTCGCGGCCATTCCTGACGTAGACCTCGTCCATTCACACACCTGGTACGCCAATCTGGCCGGCCATCTGGCTGGCCTGCTGTACGACATCCCGCACGTTGTCACTGCGCACTCACTCGAGCCACACCGGCCCTGGAAGGCCGAGCAGCTCGGCGGGGGGTACCGGCTCTCGTCGTGGACCGAGAAGACTGCCTTCGAGGCAGCTGATGCAGTGATCGCCGTCAGTGCTGGAATGCGCAAAGACACCTTGGACTCCTACGGCAATCTCGATCCCGAGAAAGTGCACGTGGTCAAGAACGGCATTGATACCGAGGAATTCAAGCCGGACCTCGGCACCGACATTGTCACTGGGCTTGGAATTGATCTTGACCAGCCGTCGGTTGTGTTCGTGGGCAGAATCACCCGCCAGAAGGGCCTCATTCATTTGGTGCGGGCGGCCGAAAAGTTCGATCCCGATACTCAGGTCGTGTTATTGGCCGGCGCCCCGGATACCCCGGAAATCGCCCAGCAGATTGGTGACGCATTCGCCCATCTTCAATCCACCCGAGGGAATGTCTTGTGGATCGAGGAGATGCTGCCGCGGGCGCACGTACGTCAGGTGCTGTCACATGCGACGGTGTTCGCCTGCCCGTCGGTGTACGAGCCGTTGGGCATCGTCAACCTTGAAGCAATGGCCTGCGAGACGGCCGTGGTCGCCTCTGCCGTGGGCGGCATCCCCGAGGTGGTCGTAGACGGCGTGACCGGATACCTCGTGCCGTATGACCCTACGGGGGCCGACGACCCGGCGGCCATCGCCGCCTTCGAGGAGGGGTTGGCGGCCAAGATCAACGAGCTGACCAGTGACCCCGAGAAGGCGCGGGCATTCGGGCTGGCTGGTCGGCAGCGCTGCATCGAGGAATTCGACTGGTCCAAGATCGCCGCCGAGACCGTCGAGGTCTACCGCCGCGCGCTCGAGGTTCACAAGAGCTAGGCAAACAGTGATGCGGCGGCGCAGGGCAGGAACCCGCTACGCCAATCGCACAGTCGCCGGCCGCGTACTGGCCGAGGCGCTGGTCGCCGACGCCGTATTTGAGAATCCGGTGGTGCTGGCACTTCCGCGCGGCGGCGTACCCGTTGCCGCCGAGGTGGCTGCCCGGCTGGATGCCCAACTCGGAGTGATCTTGGTACGCAAGATCGGCGTGCCAGGACGCGCTGAGCTCGCCATGGGAGCCTTGGCCATGGTTGGTAGAGAGATCGCAGAATTCCGCAACGAGGAGATCATCAACGGACTGCGCATCAGCAACCAGGCGTTCGAGGCCGCGCGGAACCGGGAGCTGCTTGAGCTCAAGCGTCGCGCCAGCATCTTCCCCACCGCTGATCTGGATATTGCTGATGCCACCGTCATTCTGGTAGATGACGGCCTGGCGACCGGCTCCACAATGCTGGCGGCGGTCGCCGCCGTCCGGACTCACGCCCCTGCAGCGGTCGTGGTGGCAGTCCCGGTGGGAGCGCGTCAGGCCGTGCAGGCACTGCGATCTGTTGCAGACCGCGTGGTTTGTCTCAGGACTCCGGAGCCGTTCATCGCGGTCGGCGGCGCGTACGAGGACTTCCGGCAGCTGAGCGACGAGGAGGTCCTCAGCATCCTCAAGGAGTACTCCTCGTGAGGTGTTCACTCGGTCGGCCTTGGCCACCGCGGCTCAGATGTCGGCCGGATACTCTCAGCCGACGTGGGCCTCCACACCGTCTGTCAGTGTGAGAAGTTCGTTATACGTCAGGGGAAAGACGGCGTTCGGGATGCCGGCGGCAGCCCAGAGCTCATCGAACTCGGCGAGCGCGCGATCGACGATCGTGCGGATGGGCTGGGGTCTGACCAGCTGGTGACCGCCCGGGAGGCGGTGGAGAAGATGGTCCAGGCGGGGATGCTGGACGATTTGATGAACCAGGTCGACAGTGGGATTTGCAGCTGACCGGGGAGGGCGGATTCTTGCCTGGTCTGCCCCGCGTTTTCCGGACGGTTGAATTTGTGTTATTTCATGCTGCTTGCTGATGATTCAGGTACTCGTTGTAGACCTCTTGTGGGGTCTTATAGCCGAGTCCCGAGTGGAGTCGTTGAGTATTGTAGCGGA
>DASUYM010000140.1:0-16513 GCA_036377435.1 Propionibacteriaceae bacterium | reverse complement strand
AGCGTACCCATTGCCACCCGGTCACCGGCCAGCCCGGTTTCACGGTCTCAATCCTGGCAGCGCCGAGACCGGATGCCTATGGGTTGGGCCGGCGCGTCGCTAGCATGACGCCCTTCCGTCCGTCTGTAGCCCGTGGCACGCGCTATTGGTGCTGCGTCCCAGCCTGAAATGCACTGTGTCACAGTCAGCGGCCGCCGGCGTACGCCCGTCCGTGGACGGTGGACCAATATATGGATGTCGTTCCCAGCATGCGGAATCGACCTGCGCCATGTCCGAGGCCACCCCTAGGCTGAGCCGTGTTCATCCAGAGGGGACGAGGGACCGGCCCGATGACTCCCCGGCAACCGACTGACCGATCAGAAACGGTGCCAACTCCGACTCCGTCGAAAGCCGGCTGAGAAAGATGAAGTAAGGACTGACAATGACTGCGGTGGTCGATACCGATCATGCTCCCGCTTCTGGCGTCCGGGCAGGCGCCTTTGGAAACGCCACACACTTGGTCTGTCGGGAATGTGGGGCGAGCACAGCGCTCGGCCCGTTTTACGCCTGTACCGAGTGCTTCGGTCCGCTCGAGGTTGGCTACAAGTTTCCGACTATCACCCGCGATCGGATCGAGGCGGGCCCGCGGAGCATCTGGCGATATGCCCCGCTGTTGCCGGTCCCAGCCGACATCGCCACCTTTCGCTCCACCGATCCCGGCTTCACCCGGCTGGTCGATGCCCGCAACCTCGCGGACGATCTTGGTCTGAAACAGCTCTGGGTCAAGGATGACTCGGGCAATCCAACTCATTCCTTCAAGGACCGGGTCGTCGCAGTCGCGCTCTCGGCCGCCCGCGAGCTGGGACTCCAGGTTCTCGCTTGTCCCTCGACCGGGAACCTCGCCAATGCTGTTGCCGCAGCCGCTGCCCGCGCAGGCATCAAATCGGTGGTCTTGGTGCCTGAGAACCTCGAGCCACAAAAGATCTTGGCTTCCGCCGTCTACGACACGACCCTGATCGCCATCGAAGGCACCTACGACGACGTCAACAAGCTCGCCAGCGAGATCGCCGCTGAGCAAGAAGGTTGGGCCTTCGTCAATGTGAACGTCAGGCCCTACTACGCGGAGGGCTCGAAGACTCTGGCGTACGAGATAGCCGAGCAGCTTGGGTGGCGGATTCCCGACCAGGTTGTCGTCCCGGTGGCTTCCGGTTCGCAGCTGACCAAGATCGACAAAGGCTTTCGGGAGTTGATCAAGCTAGGACTGGTAGAGGAGAAGCCATTCGTGATCTTCGGTGCGCAAGCAAGTGGCTGCTCGCCGGTAGCCCAGGCCTATCGCGCCGGTCAAGACTTCGTGGCACCGGTGAAGCCCAGCACCGTCGCGAAGTCGTTGGCGATCGGTAACCCCGCTGATGGGCCCTACGTTCTCGATGTGGTGCGGCGTACGGGCGGGGTGGTTGCTGACGTCGACGACGACACCCTGGTAGCGAACATCCAGCGTCTGGCGCGTACGGAGGGCATTTTTGCCGAGACGGCCGGCGGAGTCGTGGTCGGCGTGACAGCCAAACTGCTGTCCGACGGTGTACTCGACCCTGAGGCCGAAACCGTGGTGATCAACTCCGGTGACGGACTCAAAACCCTCGACGCGGTTGCGGACCGGGTCGGGCCGAAGATTACGATTCCGCCGCGCTACGAGGCGTTCGACGACTTCTGGAAGGATACGAATTCATGAGTGCCACCGTCCGCATCCCCACCATCTTGCGGACCTACACCGGAGGTGCAGGAGAGGTGACCGCCAATGGCAGCACGCTGGCCGAGGTTCTGGATTCCTTGGAGGGCAATCATCCCGGGATCCGGTCGCGGATCCTGGACGATTCCGGCGCACTTCGCCGATTCGTCAATGTCTACGTCGGTGACGACGATGTGCGTTTCGTCGGCGGCCTCGATGCCCAGGTGGCTGAGGGCACCAAGATCTCGATCATTCCGGCGGTTGCGGGCGGGGCCGGAGGCTAGCGCGACCCCCGCCAGGCATTAACGTCGGGCGCATGGACCTGGAGCGTTTCGTCACCGCCCAAGACAGCGGTGGCACGTACCGGCGCGCGGTCGCAGAGCTCCGCGATGGACGCAAGACCAGTCATTGGATGTGGTTCATCTTCCCGCAGATCGCCGGGCTGGGGCGCAGTCCCATGGCCCAGGCGTACGCGATCAGCAATCTGGCCGAGGCGCAGGCCTACCTCGCACATCCGGTGCTCGGACCACGGCTGGTCGAATGTGCCGAGATTCTCACTTCGCATCGTGGACTCAGTGCTGAGCAAATCTTCGGCGGCATTGACGCGATCAAGCTGCGTTCCTCGATGACATTGTTTGTACGCGCCGATCCCGATCAAGCGATCTTCAGGCAGGTCATTGACCAGTATTTCGCGGGTCCGGACCCCGAGACGGACCGGCGCATCTGACTCCTTACTCCTCGCTGGCTGTATATGGCTTGCCCGGCCAGTAGGCCCATTCCTCGAAGTCGCGGACCCGGCCGTCGTCGGCAAACTGCAGCACCCAGAGATCCCGGTACTCCTGCTGCACCGGATCGCCGTAGCTCACGTTGACTCTGACGACGGCCGCCTGACCGTCAACAGCGACCGGCGCGGCTCCCACGACGAAGATCTCGCCGGCGTCGGCCAGCCAGAAGGCCTTGATCGCGTCGTGCCCGACCTCGGACTTTTCGTACGGCGAGCGCCGATATTGGGCATCTTCGGTGAAGAGGCGCTCGACGCCTCGCGGATCCTCGGCACGCCATGCGTCGACGTACCCATCCACCCAGCGCATTACCTGATCTCCATCCTGTCATGATCCCTATCCGCGCAGCGCGGCCAGCTCTGGGGGGCGCCGAGCAAGATCATCTGCGCTGGCGATGTCAGTCAGCGCAACGAAGATCGTGCTGCTGTGGGGAGCGTTGAGGCGGTGCTCGTGAGCGCTGCCGCCATGCCACCGTAGGCTGAAAGGCAGGTCCGCTATTGAGCAGCTAGCAAGCAGGGGAGGCATGCCTTGCCGGATCGCAGCCACGCAGTCAAGGCTCTCACGATCATGATGACCGACGTGGTCGGCTCGACGGCACTGCGAAGGGCGCGCGGCGACCGGGACGCAGATGACATCCTGGCGTTGCAGGCAGCGATCGTGCGCGAGCAGGTCACGACGTTCGGTGGCCGGGTACGCAAGTCCCTGGGCGACGGGTTTCTCATCTCCTTCCCGTCCGCCGTGGCAGCGGTCCGATCCGCCGTCGCCATCCAGGGGGCGTTGCGCGAGCACAGCATGGCTGACCCGCAGCGCGCGGTCGAGATCCGCATTGGCATCCACACCGGCCGAGTCACCGAGCACGACGGCGACCTGTTCGGGCAGACTGTGCACGCCACGGCGCGGATGATGGTCGAGGCGGTCGGCGGGCAGATCCTGACTTCCGATGAGGTGCGAAAGCACGCCGAGCCGCAGGTCGATCAGTCATTCCTCGACCTGGGGCTGTTCTGGCTACGTGGATTCCCAGAGCGCTGGCGGCTCTACGAGGTGTCCTGGACCGACACATCGGCGGGGGTGGTGGAGCCCAGTGCGGTACGCGCTCGGCCAACTCCGTACGTCGAGCGAGAAGCCGAGCGCGCCAGCCTGCGCCGACTCCTCGACGACACGCTCGTCGGAAACGGCAGGCTGGCCCTGGTCGCCGGAGAGCCGGGCGTCGGCAAGTCGCGCCTGGTGGCTGAGATCGGCGACGTGGCCCAAGCGCGCGGGATGCGCCAGCTTACTGGGCACTGCGTGGAGATGAGCAGTGCGCCGCCGTACTTGCCCTACGTCGAGATCATCGAACAGGCAATCAGCAGCCCGCGGAGCTCCCTGGAGCTATGGAAGGCGCTTGGCGATGTAGCTGCAGAGATCGCCCGTATTGCGCCGGCGTTGCGGCGAGCCTTCCCGAACATCCCGCCGCCGGTCGAGTTGCCGGCGGAGCTGGCGCGCCGCTATGTGTGGAACAGCTTCGGCAGTTTCATCGGCCGGGCCGCGCAGGGCCAGCCGCTGCTGCTGGTCTTGGAAGACCTTCACTGGGCCGATGAGTCGACTGTGCTACTCACCGAGTACCTGGCGCCGCTGCTGCCCGAGATGCCGGTGCTAGTTCTCGGCACCTACCGGGACATCGAAGTGGGGCTCCATCATCCGCTGGCCCGCGTCATCGGTCAGCTGGGGCGGCGGCGCCTAGTGGAACGCGTGAACCTGCGCCGGCTGTCCTTCGATGGCGTGCGTGCGATGCTCCGGGCCCTGGCGGGGCAGCCTGTGCCGGATCAATTGGTGCGAGTGATCGACCACGAGACTGAGGGCAACCCGTTTTTCGTGGAGGAGGTCTATCTGCACCTCGTCGAGTCCGGCGTGCTGCTCGATGCGCATGGCCGGGTGCGTGCTGATCTGGAGCTGGACGAAGTGTCGGTGCCCGAAAGCATCCGGCTCGTGCTGGGGCAACGGCTGGGCCGTCTGGCCGAGTCGACTCGCGACGTGCTGGTGGCCGCCGCTGTGTCCGGCAGGGTGTTCGCCTCCGAGCTGGTCGGCGAGGTGGCCCAGGCTGGCCCGGACCAACTGTTCGATGCCTTCGACGAAGCGGAGCGAGCCCGGCTCGTTACACCCGGCAAGGACCCTGGCGAGCTGATGTTCAGCCACGAGCTGATTCGCCAGACGCTGTTATCAGGCGTCTCTGCGGTCAAGCGCGAGCGGCTGCACCTACAGGCGGCCAATGCAATCTCGCGGCGCCACTCCGATGACCTCGAGGCGCACGCCGGAGAGCTCGCTTACCACCTGTCTCATGCGGGACGCGACGGCGACAGGGCAAGCCTGGTCCACTATCTGATGATCGCGGGCGAGCGGGCGTTCGACGCGGCCGCATTCGATGACGCGGTCGGCCACTTCGAGCATGCGCAGTCGCTGCTGTCGACCGATGATCAGCTCGGCCGTGCCCAGCTGATGGAGCGGCTGGCGATGGCGTTGCGCAGCGTGGGCCGTTGGGAGGACGCGCTGCACACGATGAATGAGGCGCTCGACCGCTACGAGGCGCTCGGGCACGTGGAGGCCATCGGCAGGCTGGGTTGGGCCATGGTGTACCAGCTGGTCTGGACGGCTCGGCTGGTTGAGGGAGTGCAGGTTGGCCAGCGGACGCTGGCGGCACTCGGTGACACCGTCAGTGCGGACAAGGCCCGCCTGCTGTCAGCGCTGGGATGGGTGATCGGCATCAGCGGCGACTACGCCACAGCGACGGCCACGTTCGACCAGGCGCGCGCGCTTGCTGAGCAGGTGGGTAACGAGCGGGCGCTGGCCGACGTGCTGCACATGCAGACCATCCACCATCTCGGCTACGGCGAGCTCGCCGAGGGAGTGCGGATCGGCCTGCGGGCCGCTGAGATTTTCGAGCGGGAGAGCGCGCTGTGGGATCTCTGCAGCGTGCAGGCGTTCGTGATCTACGAGGACGGCACGCTCGGCAGTCAGGAGCGGGCGACTAACCTCGCCGACAAGACACTGGGCATCGCCGAGCGGCTGGGCCACCTCGGCGCGGCGTTCATGGTGCTCTCCCACCGGATCCGCGTGGCGGCGATGATCGGTGACCTGCCGCAGGTGGAGGCGCTCGGACCGCAGATCTTGGACATCACCGAGCGGGGCGGGCTGCCGTGGCGCTACATCGGCCACATCTACGTGGGCCTCGCCGCGCACTGGCGAGGCCAAGCCGCCAGCGCCGAGGCCGAGCTGCGCAACGCGGTCGAGGTCGAGCCGCAGTCCGCGTTCGCCGGACAGAGCGTCTCGCTGCTGGCCTGGCACCTGGCCCACCACGGGCGTGCCGACGAGGTCATGGAACTCTTCAACTCGGCACACGTACAGTCCATGCTGCCCAGCGTCGAGCGGGTCAACGGCATCGGCTCCTGGAACTGCATGATGGGCTTCGTCGAGGCGTTCTACCTGTGTGGCCTATACGAGGAAGCGGCGGCACTCACCCCGTTGGTGGAACGGGTGCTCGCGCTGGACAAGAAATGGATCACCCTGGATGGCCGGCTACTGGAGACTCGCGCCGGTCTCGTCGCCGCAGCGGCTCGTCGGTGGGATGAAGCCGAACGGCAGTTCAGGATTGCCCGTGAGGTCGCCGAGCAAATGGGCAATCGGCTCGAGATTGCCGACTTGGGCCGCCTGCACGCCCGGATGCTGCTGGATCGCGGCGGAAAAGGAGACCACGAGCGCGCCGCCGAGATGCTCCAGGAGGCTTTGTTCGCATACCGCACGTTTGGCATGCCTGCCTACGCAGCTGAGGCGGAACGCCTACAACGTCAGGCCAGGGTCTAGCTCTGTTGCGCGAGCCGGCGGCACACCTCGTGGTTTTGTCGACCAGTATTTCGACGGCCCAGATCCAAAGCCCGAGCGTCGCATCCAAGGATCCATGAACGTTACCGTGGGTAACGTGCCGGCGGCGTGACGCCGTAGTCTGAACGGGCAGGTCCGCTGCTCAGCAGCTAACACGGAGGCAGGCTTGTCGGATCGCAGCCCCGCAGCCAAGGTGCTTACGATCATGATGACCGACATCGTCGGCTCAGCCGCGCTGTGGCGAGCCCGCGGCGAGCGGGACGCCGACGACATTCTGGGGTCGCAGGCAGAGATTGTGCACGACAAGGTCATCGCTTTCGGTGGCCGCGTGTGCAAGTCCCTGGGTGATGGGTTTCTCATCTCCTTCCCATCCACCGTTGCAGCGGTCCGCGCCGCCGCCGCCATCCAGCGCGCATTGCATGAGTACAACATCGCCCACCCGCAGCGCTCCGTCGAAATCCGCATCGGCATCCACACCGGCCAAGTCACCGAGCACGACGGCGACCTGCTCGGGCAGGCCGTGCACGTCGCGGCGCGGGTTATGGCCGAGGCGGTCGGCGGGCAGATCTTGACCTCCGAGGAGGTCCGCAAGCACGCCGAGCCGCATGTGGATTGGTCTTTTCTCGACTCGGGGCTGTTCTGGCTGCGAGGGTTTCCAGAGCGCTGGCGGCTTTACGAGGTGTCCTGGAACGACACCTCAGCGGGCGCCCGGACCCCTGCTGTGTCGGCGCTGCTTACGCCGTTTGTGGAGCGGGAGGCAGAGCGGGCCGTCTTGCTCCGGTTCGTAAACGAGGCTCTGGCTGGGGATGGCCGACTGGCACTGGTGGCCGGCGAGCCGGGTGTCGGCAAGTCGCGGTTGGTGGCTGAGATCGGCGACGAGGCCCAGGCGCGCGGGATGCGGGTGTTTACCGGGCACTGCGTGGAGATGAGCGGTGCCCCGCCGTACTTGCCATATGTCGAGATCATCGAGCAGGCGATCAGCAACCCGCGCAGCCCGCTGGCGCTGCGGCAGGCACTTGGCGACGTAGCTGCGGAGATTGCCCGTATCGCGCCGGCGCTCAGGCGCGTATTCCCGGACATCCCGGCGCCCGTCGAGTTGCCACCGGAGCTGGCGCGCCGTTATGTCTGGAACAGCCTCGGCGAGTTCGTGGGCCGAGCGGCGCAGAATCAGCCGTTGCTGTTGGTACTGGAGGATCTGCATTGGGCCGATGAGTCAAGCCTGTTGCTCACCGAGTACCTGGCGCCGCTGCTGCCCGAGATGCCGGTGCTGGTGATCGGAACCTACCGGGACATTGAAGTGGATCTCGACCATCCGCTGGCCCGGGTTATCGGCGAGCTGGGACGCCGGCGCTTAATGGAACGGGTAAGCCTGCGCAAGCTCTCCTTTGACGGTGTACGAGCGATGCTGCAGGCCCTGGCCGGGCAGCCGGCGCCGGAGCAGTTGGTGCGGATGATCGACCGCGAGACTGAGGGCAACCCGTTCTTCGTGGAAGAGGTCTATCTGCACCTCGTAGAGTCCGGCGTGCTGCTCGATGAGCACGGCCGGGTGCATTCTGACCTGCAGCTGGACGAGGTGTCTGTGCCCGAGAGCATCCGGTTGGTGCTGGGGCAACGGCTGGACCGCCTGGCCACGGCCACGTATGCGGTGCTGGTAGCGGCGGCCGTGTCAGGGAGGATGTTCACCTCTGAGATCGTCCGCGAAGTTGCCGGCGCGAGCGAGGACAGGCTGGTCGAGGCCTTCAATGAAGCGGAGCGCGCCCGGCTTATCGCGCCCGGCAAGGTACCTGGGGAACTGATGTTCGGCCACGAGCTCATCCGCCAGACGCTGATTTCAGGCGTCTCTGCTGTCAAGCGTGAGCGGCTGCACCGACGCACTGCAGAGGCAATCTCGCGCCTCTATTCCGACGATCTCGAGGCGCACGCCGGAGAGCTCGCCTATCACCTGTCTCATGCGGGACGCGCCGGGGATCGGGCCAGTCTGGTTCACTACCTGACGATCGCCGGCGAGCGGGCGTTCGACGCCGCGGCATTCGATGACGCGGTCGGCTACTTCGAGAAGGCCCTGTCGCTGATCCTGAACGATGGTCAGCTCGGCCGTGCGCAGCTACTGGAGCGGCTGGCGATGGCGCTGCGCAGCGTGGGCCGCTGGGACGCCGCACTGGGCACGATGAACGAGGCGCTGGACCGCTACGAAGCGCTCGGACAAGTCGAGGCCATCGGCCGGCTGGGTTGGGCCATGGTGTACCAGCTGGTCTGGACGGCTCGGCTGGTCGAGGGAGTACAGGTCGGGCGGCGGACGCTGGCGGCACTCGGCAACACCGTCAGCGCCGACAAAGCTCGCCTGCTATCAGCGCTGGCGTTTGCGATCAGCGTAAGTGGCGACTATGCCGCGGCGACGGCCACGTTCGACCAAGCGCGTGCGCTTGCTGAGCAGGTGGGCAACGAGCGGGCAATGGCCGACGTGCTGCACATGCAGACCATCCACCATTTCGTCTACGCCGAGTTTGCGGAGGGAGTCCGGGTTGGCCTGAGGGCCGCCGAGACGTTCGAGCGAGAGAGTGCGCTATGGGATCTCTGCAGCGTGCAGGCGTTCGTGATCTTTGAAGACGGTAATCTCGGCAGTCGCGAGCAGGCGACTCGCCTCGCCGACAAGACGCTGGGCCTCGCCGAGCGACTGGGTCACCTCGGCGCGGCGTTCATGGTGCTCTCCGACCGGATCCGCGTTGCCGCGATGCTCGGTGACCTGCCGCAGGTGGAGACGCTTGGTCCGCAGATCGTGGACATCGGCGAGCGAGGCGGACTGCCGTGGCGCTACTTGGGCCATTTGTACCTGGGCCTGGCCGCGCACCGTCGAGGAAATGCCGGGCACGCCGAGGCGGAGCTGCGAAAAGCCGTAGAGCTGGAGCCGTCGGGCGCGTTCGCCGGGCAAAGCGCCGCGATCCTTGCGCGGCACCTCGCCTACCGCGGGCGCGCCGACGAGGTGATCGAACTCTTCGAGTCAGCCCAGTCGAAGCTGCCCAGCCTCGACCGGGTGAACGGCATAGGCTCGTGGAGCTGCCTGCTCAACTTCCTTGAGGCGTTCTACCTGTGTGATCTGAACGAGGAGGCGGCGGCGCTGTCTCCACTCCTTGAAGGGATACTCGAGTTCGACAAGAGATGGATCAGCTATGACGGCCGGCTAGTGGGGACTCGTGCCGCTCTCGCCGCCGCGGCGGCTCGTCGGTGGGAGGAAGCCGAACACCACTTCGGCATCGCGCGGGAGGTCGCCGCACAGATGTCCAACCGGGTTGAGCTGGCCGATCTGCGCCGCCTGCACGCCCGGATGCTGCTGGACCGCGGTGGCAGCGGCGACTACGCGCGCGCTGCCGAGATGCTCGAGGGCGCGCTGGCCGCCTACCGCGACTTCGGCATGCCCGGCCACGTAGCCGAGTCGGAACGCTTGCTGCGTCAGGCGCGGGGCTAGTGATCAAAGGATCACTAGAGGGTTCACGCCATCAACCTTGATGGAGTGCTGCCAGCAGCGGGGCGCACCGAGCAAGATCATCTGCGCCAGCCAGGTCGGGTAGCGCAATGAAGATCGTGCTAACTCCGAGCTCGACGAGCTCGAGATAGCGCCGCGCATGATCAACCGCACGCGCCGCATGGTGCCGAGTGGCATAGACGGCGGCCGGCGTACGTCCGCGGAGCCGCTCCACTCGGACTGCGACATCCTCGCGGTCAGTACCGATCACCGGCAGGTCCAATACGGTGATCTCCACGCTTGCGGGGTTGCGGCCTACCGCGGCGCAATGTCGCTGCAGAATGTCGATCTTGGCTCGCAGTACCGCTTGGTCCGAGGGCAGGTTGCAGCCGTCAGCCTGCTCGGCGACGATCCTCAGCGTCCGACGCTCTCCCGACCCGCCGACGATGATCGGCACGTCGCTGACCGGACGCGGGTAGCAGGTAGTTTCTGGCAGGTGCACGTAACGGCCGTGGTAGGCCTTGGTGCCAGGCGCCCAGAGCGCCCGTAGCATCTCGATGCAGACCTGAAGTTGATCAAGTCGTTGGCGGTCGCTGGGAAAGTCCAGACCGTACGCCTGATGCTCCCGCAGCCACCACCCGGTGCCGAGGCCGCAGAAGGCACGCCCATCGCTGAGCGCGTCGAGGGTTGCCACGGTTTTGGCAATGATGCCTGGTTCGCGAAACGTGACCGGGGACACCAGCGTGCCCAACCGGAGGTCGGTGTCGAGACCCGCGAGCAGGCCGAGGGTGAGCCACGGCTCGGGGATCGGCTCCCAAGCACGGTCCACCTGAGGAATCTGGATCAAGTGGTCCATCAACGCGATGCCACCGAAACCGAAGGCATCGGCCGCCAGCGCCACATCCCGAAGCCAGCCAGACGGATCCTCTCCCCACGGAAACCGCGAGACCTGCAGCACGATCCGCGGCAGCGTGGTCGGGCCATGATCGTGATCGAGAGCGGGATCATCGGTTGGGACCTCAACGCCACTGTCCTGGTCAATGATCAGGACCTGGTCCCAGCCTTCCTCCTCGGCCGACTCGAGAAGCCTACTGATCTTGCGCAGCTGATCAGTGAGGACTGGTGCCGGGACCGGCCGGTCGCGCTGCCTGTTGCGCTCCCGACACAGCGCGGCCGCAGTGTTCATGATCACCAGCACTGGGGCGAGTCCCGCCTCACGCGCGAGACGCCGGTAGGATGCCCGCCGCTCCGGATCCAGCCCGAGCGTGTCGATCACCGTGGTCAACGAGCGCTTGCTCCGGGCCGCAACGATCTGATCGAGCAAAGCGAAGGCGTCCGCACTCGCCTCCAGGTCGGCAGGACCGCTGCCAACTGCTCCCCGCAGTGCATCGGAACTCACGACTTCGGCCGTACGGAATCGCTCCGCGGCCCAGCGAGACTTGCCCGAACAGGCGGCCCCTGCCAGCACGACCATCGCAGGGTCCGGCAGGCGAGCGTCGGTCATAGGCCGAAGTCTGACAGTCCGCCCGGCCCAGATGATCTGCGAGCCACCGTCGCCGAGGAGCGGGCTGGGAGGAAGAATGACTCTCATGAGCGATCCCAAGCCTGTCGAATCGTGGCTGACCGACATGGACGGCGTTCTGGTCCATGAGGAGCAGGCGCTGCCCGGAGCATCTGAATTCATCGCCGCTCTGCAAGAGCACGGACGCCGGTTCCTGGTGTTGACCAACAATTCCATTTACACCCCTCGTGATCTCAGGGCGCGGCTCCTGCTCAGTGGTATCGACGTGCCCGAGGAGTGCATCTGGACATCGGCGGTGGCCACCGCGCAGTTTCTAGCCGATCAGAGGGCTGGCGGCAGTGCCTACGTGCTCGGGGATGTGGGGTTGACGTCAGCCCTACATGATGTCGGGTTCGTCCTGACCGAGCGTCAGCCGGATTACGTGGTGCTGGGCGAGACCAAGACACACTCCTTCGAGAACATCACCCGGGCCATCAGGCTCATTGAGCGCGGAGCACGGTTCATCGCAACCAATCCGGATCCGACGGGCCCGTCAGCGGAAGGGTCCGTACCAGCGTGCGGGTCCTTCGCTGCCTTGATCACCCAGGCGACCGGCATTCGACCGTACTTCGTGGGCAAGCCCAATCCACTCATGATGCGGTCTGCGCTGAACGCCATCGATGCACACTCTGAGACCGCCATGATGATCGGCGATCGGATGGACACCGACATGGTTTCCGGCATGGAGGCAGGGATGCGCACCATCTTGGTGCTGACCGGCTCAACAAAAGAGGAGGACGTGGAACGGTTCCCCTACCGTCCTACGCGAGTCGCCAAGTCCATCGCCGAAGTGGTCGAGCTGGTCGGCAAGCTGGCGCCCGCAGAGGCGACGGCCTAGCGACGCTAGCGGACAATGGCGTCCACAGTTGCGCCGAAAGCCCGTACCTGGTCCGTCTGCGGCAACGGCGTCGGCCAGTCCCGCGGTCTCCAGCCTGGATGTGGCTGATCCGCCCGATAGATCCAGAAACCCGCTTCGCGAACGGCGGGCCCTGCCGACCGGAATGTTGAGTCTGGCGCGCGTGTGAGGGCGACGTCGGTGAATGTGGTCAAGCCGGGAAAAACGATGTCAACTTTTGAGGTGCCTGCCGGCACGGGAGGCAGATTGGTGATCACACGCATCTGCTGGCCGGTCCGCCGCAGCGCAACAGCCCCGAACCGCAAGTCTGTACAGAGGCATTCCAGAGCCCCGAGGCCCGAAAGTTTCGTCGTCACCAGCCGTGCTCGCCACACCGGTCGGCCAGCGCCGACCTTCATCTGGGGTCCCCCCGCTGAGATCGGGTTGTAGGCACGACGCGGAGGCGCTGCGTCCGCGAACGGGGGTGTCGATGCCGCCTGCAGACCGCGCCCAGGCTCAACAGACAAGATCGTCCAGGCAATCGATGTGAAGCTGCTGCTGGTATAGACGGCATTGACCATGACGAGATAACGCTGCCGTGCTGAGGGGTAGCTGAACGGCTTTGTACTGGCAATAACGGGCGTTGGGTCCGCAGGGCGGGTCAGGTCAGTGGGATAGCTGGCAAGCGGCAGCATGCCGCGTGGCGTCACCGGTACCCGCGAGAAGGGCGGCACGGTCGCCAGGTGCACATCCACGTTCTCAAGGTCGTCAGGTAGCGCCGGGAATGCAACCTGGAGCAGGGTGGTGTCGTCGATCCGGAGGCTCCGTTGCGCAAGCGTCACCGGAGTGCAGAGGCAGAGCGAACCCCATCCTTTGCGGGTCAGCGGCCGATAGACCCGCGCTCGCGCGGCGTCGACCAGGAGTATGTCCGGATAGCCTTCACCCGTCCTGCTGAGCCCCAGGTTGAGCGTTGCCGGTAGCGGATCCTTCGGCCGCAGCCCGTCCCCATGGAGCGGGGTGACTGACCAGTCAAGCACGGTGCCACCTGCGACTCGCCGTACGGCGTGCACGGCAAGCCGCATGGTGACGTCGAGGCCATCCGCGGAGGTCCAGATGGCCTCGCCGACGACTGGCAAGTTGGGATTCGGGGATGGCGGGGTTTCGTCCGGTGTGACGGGATGGAGAGGCGGGACGGTCGTCTGCTCTGTCATGGACCGGCCGAAGAGGCCCGGTTCCACCCGATCGTAGGAGCAGCCAGCGACGAGGCAACCAAGTACGACGACCGTAGCGACGAGCCGGCGCCTCATTTCATGATGCTACGTCGGCGGCGCGGTCTGACTGATCGCCAGCCGGCTCGGCATGATCAGCACTGCCGTTGCCAGCAGCACGGCAACCACTCCCGCGGCCAAAAAGACCCTGTGCAGGGCGAGCTCGAGGACAGTAACCGGAATATCGCTTGCCGTGGAGGAGATGTGGCCACCGACCCGCCGGCTCAGCGACGCGTTGGCGATAGCACCGAAGGCGGCGATGCCGAGTGCGCTGCCCATCGACCGTGCGAAGACGTTCGTGCCGGTAACCACGCCCCGCCGTTCCCATTCGACTGACGACTGCGCCGAGATCAGCGTTGGGCTCGCGACAAGTCCCATGCCCAAACCGATCACGAAGCAGGTCGCGGCCACCTGCCACACCGAGCTACGCGATGACAGCAAAGCCAGCAGGCCGGAGCCGATCATGATCACGACTGCACCGATCAGCGCGGTCCGGCGGAAGCCAATTCTCATGTAGATCCGGCCGGATACCGAGGCTGCGAGTGGCCAACCAAGGGTGAGGGCTGCCAGCGCGAAGCCTGCCACCAGCGCACTCGTACCCAACACGCCCTGGGTGTAGAGCGGGATGAACGACGTCAGGCCGATGAGCATCACGCCTACCCCAAGGGCAGCGAGATTGGTCGAGTTGAGCAACCGGCTACCAAAGAGCCAGCCAGGCAGGATCGGCTCAGCCGCACGGCGCTCGACCAGCACAAAGCCGATCATGAGCGACGCGCCGATCGCAAGAATCGCGATACTCGGAACTGAGGCCCAGGGCCACAGGATGCCGCCCTCGAGGAGTCCGAGGATGATCAGTGATGAACCCACACTCAGCAAGACCGCGCCGCCGACGTCGATGCGATGTTGCCGACGGACCACCTGCTCAGAGAATCTGCGGAACAAGGACCAGGCCGCCAGCGCGCCCAGCGGGATGTTGACGAAGAAGATCCACCGCCAATCCAGATAGTCGACGAAGAGTCCGCCCAGCGTCGGTCCGACGACTGCAGAAATAGCCCAGACGCTGGCGACGTAGCCCTGAACCCGGGCGCGTTCGGCTACCGAGTAGATATCGCCGATGATCGTCATTGCGGTCGGCTGCACTGCGCCGGCACCAAGCCCTTGCAGGGCTCGAAATGCGATCAAGGCAGGCATGCTCCAGGCGATGCCGCACAAGATCGAGCCCAGAACGAAGAGGCCGATGCCGACGAGCATGATCGGCTTGCGTCCCATGAGGTCGGTGAACTTGGCAAAAATCGGTACCGATACCGCCTGGGCGAGTAGGTAGATCGAGAACAGCCAGGGAAAGTGGGCGAAACCGCCGAGATCGTTCACGATCGACGGCACGGCGGTGGCCAGGATGGTCGCGTCGATCGCGATGAGCCCAACACTCAGCATGACCGAAAGGAGGATCGGCCCGCGTTCCGACCGGAGGCCGACAGCTGCACGAGAGATCGTCTGCTGCTCAGTCGACTGGGCCATGTTCAGGGCAACCTCCGATCCACGTTGTCCATTCCCCGGCTCTGCGAGTGATCGCAAACGACCCACTGAAATGGACAACTGCGGTCCACGGACGAGGGGGGCCGTTTGCACTCGCATAGGGAGAGTGCTAAAAATTGCATTGGCACTCTGCCTCAGAGAGTGCCACCTCTCTTCTGGCCGGTGAGGGCTCCCAAGGGCCATCCGTCGCGGGCACCGCTCGAAGAGCCATCAATCACTGACAGGACAAGCGGAGAACATGCCCAAACTGATTCTGTTCAACACGGAGGCACGGCGTGGCCTCGAGCGCGGGATGAACATCCTCGCCGACGCCGTCAAGGTGACCCTTGGACCCAAGGGCCGCAACGTCGTGCTGGAGAAGAAGTGGGGTGCTCCGACCATCACCAACGATGGTGTGAGCATTGCCAAGGAGATCGAGCTCGAGGACCCGTACGAGAAGATCGGTGCCGAGCTCGTCAAGGAAGTCGCCAAGAAGACCGACGACGTGGCTGGTGACGGCACCACCACTGCGACGGTGCTGGCACAGGCGATGGTCCGAGAGGGCCTGCGCAACGTGACCGCCGGCGCCAACCCGATGAGCCTCAAGAGGGGCATCGAGAAGGCCGTCGCTGCTGTCGTGGAGCAGCTTGCCGCCATTTCCAAGGATGTGGAGACCAAGGAGCAGATTGCTGCCACCGCCTCCATCTCCGCCGGCGACCCCCAGGTCGGCGAGATCATCGCCGAGGCCATGGACAAGGTCGGCAAGGAAGGCGTCATCACGGTCGACGAGTCGAACACCTTCGGACTGGAGCTCGAGCTCACCGAGGGCATGCGGTTCGACAAAGGCTACATCTCGCCCTATTTCGTGACCGACACCGAGCGCATGGAGACCGTGCTCGAGAATCCATACATCCTCATCGTCAACTCCAAGGTCTCCAACCTGAAGGATCTGCTGCCGGTCCTGGAGAAGGTCATCCAGGCGAGCAAGCCGCTCCTGGTGATCGCGGAGGACGTCGATGGCGAGGCGCTGGCGGCGCTGATCGTCAACAAGATCCGTGGCACCTTCAAGTCGGCCGCTGTCAAGGCACCTGGATTCGGTGACCGCCGCAAGGCCATGCTGACTGACATCGCCATCCTGACCGGTGGCCAGGTCATCAGCGAAGAGGTCGGGCTCAAGCTCGATAGCGTGACCTTGGAGCTGCTCGGGGAGGCTCGTCAGGTGATCATCACCAAGGACGAGACGACAATCATCGACGGCGCTGGTAGCCCTGAGCAGATTGCGGGCCGGATCAACCAGATTCGCACCGAGATCGAGAACTCTGACTCCGACTACGACCGTGAAAAGCTGCAGGAGCGGCTGGCCAAGCTGGCCGGCGGCGTTGCGGTGATCAAGGTCGGTGCAGCCACCGAGGTGGAGCTGAAGGAGCGGAAGCACCGCATCGAGGACGCTGTCCGCAACGCTAAGGCGGCTGTCGAGGAGGGCATCGTCGCTGGCGGCGGCGTCGCGCTCATTCAGGCTGGCGCCAAGGCGTTCA
>DASUYM010000139.1:0-6479 GCA_036377435.1 Propionibacteriaceae bacterium | reverse complement strand
AACTGCTGAGTGAAGTCTGCCTGCGCCTTCAACATCGAGGCGAACCAGTCCATGTCACTCACCTGCGGAGATGCCGCAAGCTTGGCACTAGCTCCGCGAAGCACGTTGGCTTGGGGTTGTCCTGCAGCTCGACCGTGGCGGCAATCAGGAGCTGCACCCCCGGCAATCCCAAGTCACTTCGGCGATCCGAGCAGCTAGTGTCGATGACTGGACCCAGTTCCTACCGATAGACGCGCTCCGTGACCTCCCGCTAGGGGACGCTTAGGCCTGACGATCCGCGCGATCGTATGGGACGGCGAGGTCCATCAGCTCCAGGAGGACGACGTGCTGGTAGCCAGGGTGTGGCGTCGGTAGGGAAAGATGTTCACCGGAGGTGGATGCGATGTATGAAGCGCCATATGAACTAGGTTCGGCGGCTGACGGCTACTCGCTCCGGATCCGCGCACGCGGCAGATCCGTCCTGACCAACCCACTGCTCAATCGCGGCACCGCGTTCACGCCTGAGCAGCGCCGGATGTTGGGGTTGCAGGGCCTGCTGCCGAGCGGGGTGTCCA
The DNA here is from genome assembly GCA_036377435.1 of Propionibacteriaceae bacterium. Taxonomy (GTDB): domain Bacteria; phylum Actinomycetota; class Actinomycetes; order Propionibacteriales; family Propionibacteriaceae; genus Microlunatus. The sequence continues at coordinate 5,925 of DASUYM010000139.1, read as the reverse complement.
CGTTGGAGGGGCAGCTGCGGCGGGTATATGCCCAGTACCGCCGCCAGCCCGACGATCTGGCCAAGAACGTGTTCTTGGCCAACATGCGTGACCGCAACGAGGTGCTGTCCTACCGGCTGCTGGCCGATCACTTGGAGGAGATGCTGCCGATCGTCTACACCCCTACGGTTGGGAAAGCGATCGAGCGCTACAGCCACGAGTACCGCCGCCCGCGTGGGGTGTTCCTGTCGGTGAACCATCCAGAGGATGTGGAGGAATCGCTGCGCAACTACGGCCTCGACAGCGAGGACGTGGACCTGCTCGTGGCCACCGACTCCGAAGGCATCCTTGGCATCGGTGACCAGGGTGTCGGCGGTATCGACATCTCTATCGGCAAACTCGCCGTCTACATCGCCGCGGCCGGGCTTCACCCGCGCCGGGTGATCCCGGTGGTGCTGGACATGGGCACCGACAACCTGCGCCTACTTAACGACGAGATGTACATCGGCAACCGGCATGCCCGGGTGCGCGACCAGCGCTACGACGACCTGGTCGACGCCTACGTCACAGCGGCGACCAAGCTGTTCCCGCACGCCATGTTGCACTGGGAGGACTTCGGCGCCAGCAACGCCCGTCGCATCCTCAACAAGTACGCCTCGCAGGTGTGCACCTTCAACGACGACATGCAGGGCACCGCGGCCGTGGTGCTGGCCGCCGCGTTCGCCGCGGTGAAGGCCGCCGGCAGCCGGATGCGCGACCAGCGGGTGGTCATCCATGGTGCCGGCACCGCCGGCATCGGCATCGCCGACATGATGCGCGAGGCCATGATCCGGGAGGGACTCTCCGAGCAGGAAGCCACCGGCAGGTTCTGGACCCTAGGCAGCCGCGGACTGATCACAGACAACGACGCGACGTTGCTGGACTTCCAACAGCCATACGCCCGTCCAGCGGCCGAGGCTACAACCTGGCCGCGACACGACGCCGACCAGGTGAGGCTTGCCGACGTGGTGACGAATGCCAACCCGACGATGCTGATCGGCACCTCCACCCAGCACGGCGCATTCACCGAGACCATCGTGCGGCACATGGCATCGACGGTGGATCGGCCCATCATCATGCCACTGTCCAACCCAACCTCGAAGGCCGAGGCGGTCCCAGAGGACCTCATTCGATGGACCGACGGGCGGGCGCTGGTGGCTACCGGCAGCCCATTCTCGCCGGTCAGCCACGGCGGACGGACCTACACCATCGCCCAGGCCAATAACGCATTGGTCTTCCCAGGACTCGGCCTCGGTGTAGCGGTCGTCCGTGCCCGGCGAATCACCGACGCCATGATCGCTGCGGCCGCGGACGCCGTTGCTGCACTCGCCGGTCCGACCGGCCCAGGCGGGGCCTTGCTACCGCCAGTGACGGACCTACGAACCGTTTCGGCCGCCGTTGCCATCGCGGTGGCCATCGCCGCCGATGAAGAGGGTCTGGCACAGCATCCGCTGACCGAGCCCGTCAAACAGATTCACCAGGCAATGTGGCGCCCCGAATATCCACCATTCGAACCGATCTGACCTCGAGAACGGACCGACGGACTCGGGTAGCAGACGGGTAGCCGTCCCTTCCCCAGATGCCAACTAAATGTGGCGACGACGCCTTTCCTGAACACTGCACGACCGTGCGCCCTTCCGGGTGACAACTCAGATCAGGAAGCGACGCGGGCTCGTAGACGGATTAGATGTAAGGCGTGTTTCTCAAGTGACTTGTCCTCTGCCGAGAGCGGATTCCAGACGGGGACGCTGCTGTTGGAGTCGATTGGCGCGAAGACGATCAAGCAGTGGGTGGTGAGAGCAAGCGCGCCTGAAGTGGTGGCGCCGGAGCGTACGTGGACGCTGATGTGCATGCTGTTGGCTTTCGTCAAGAGCAGGCGAGCTTCCACCTCGACCAGGTGACCGATCAGCAATGGCTGGTAGAAACGGACACCGCCGGCGTAGACAGCCACATTTGCCGTATTGGCTGTCCATTGACTCGCGAGGACGTGAGCTGTTTCGTCGATCCAGCGCATCACTATCCCACCGTGAACCTTGCCACCCCAATTGACGTCTGTGGGTGCGGCCAGGAATCGCAGCACCACAGAAGGGGCGGTCCCTTCCTCGGTGTAGTCCTGGCTCGCCATAGCACCTTCGATCTCGGCACGCAGTGCTACTCGTCGCTGGGCGCTGGCTTGTTTCTCGCGGTCTTCATCGGTTATCGGCTGCCATGGCGGTACCGGAGTCGAACGACCGTCAGGACCCATCGCGACGAAGATCATGAGGCATTTGGTCGCTTCGGTAAGTAGTCGGTCTCGTGCGTTCCCAGAGCGGACGGTTACCAGGATGTGCATACTGCTGCGACCCGTGTGGATGAGCTGGGCGGTGGCTTCTACGAGGTCGCCGACCTTGACCGCACGAGAGAACCTGACGTTGCCCACGTACGCGGTCACGCTGTATGTGCCCGCCCATCCCACGGCACAGGCGTATCCCGCTTTGTCGATCCACTCGAGGACCCGCCCTCCGCTGACGTTGCCGGAGAATCCCGCATCGGTGGGCACGGCGAGGAAACGCAATGTTATCTCACGGGCGGCGGTCGGCATCTTGGCTCCTGATTCCTACGGTCTTCTGGGAGGGGTTTCCTTGGACTGAGTGCACCACCGCCCACTTTCGAGTCCTCAGGGCGAATGCCCCTGCGCGTCAAATTTAGCGGGTGACCGTCCCCGCGATGCTCGCCAGATCGGCGGCCCGGGCCTAGGCTGTGGCTAGTACCCCCCTGCCCGCGCCGGTCCCGTTCGTCTCGCATCTCAAGCTCAGAACGCAGGAGGCCACCCGTGGGTGCTCTCCATACCGCCATCGCGATCGTTATAGCCGTCGGTCTGATCATCTGGCTAAAAGTCGACCCGGTCATCTCGCTGCTCCTTGCCTCGCTCTACCTCGGCTTGGCTTCCGGCGTCGGCTTCACCGGGACGATAGAGGCGATCGCCATGGGCTTCGGCGAAATCATGGCGGAAGTCGGGCTACTCATCGGCTTCGGTGTACTGATCGGAGCATTTCTCCACGCCGCCGGAGCGTTCCACAGACTGCTGGACGTGTTCGTCCGTGTGATCGGCGCCACCCGCTTGCCGTACGCGCTCTCCCTACTGCATTCCACGATCCTCCCGTCGATTTACGTCGACGTGCAGGTGGTGCTGGCCTCGCCAGTGGCTCGCTCGGCCGCGCCGTACATCGAGCGCAACGGACTCCCGATGATGGCTTCCGCTCTCGGCGCCGGCATCTTCGCTGGGTACGTATTCGTCATACCCGGCCTGGCCGCGATCTCCATCGCCGGTTTGCTCGGCGTGCCGCTCGGCAGATGGCTGCTCTTCGGGATTGTGATCGGTCCGGTCACGGCGATCGTCACCAGCATCATCATGCGCCTACTACTGCGCGGCCGCCTTTGGAAACCGGAGTCGGACGAAGATGTCGACGAGGCGATGGCTGAGCAAGAGGCCCACGAGCTGGCTGTCGCCCGCGCAGAGGCGGGTACTGCCCGCGCCGAGGGGGGTGCGGCCGGCGGCGAGGCGGGTGCATCCCGCGCCGAGGCAGCTCCCTCCCACGCCGAGGCGCCTGCCGCCCATATGGGTGCCCCCGATGCGGCCCGATCGCTGCCGCTGGGGGTGTTGCTGCTACCGATCCTGGTGCCCTTGCTCATGATCGCCTTCGGCGCCTTCGCCGAGCTCTTCGAGTTCTCCAACTCATTCATCGCGTTCCTCGGCAACGCCAACCTTGCGCTCTTCGTTGGCCTCCTAGGTGCCTACGTGATCTTCCGCGCCACGGCGGGGCTCGAGAGCACCCGCGAGACGATGGACGAGGGCTTCCACACCACTGGCGAGATCCTGTTGATCACTGGAGTCGGCGGTTCGCTGGGCGCGGTGATCGGCGAGACAGGGCTGGACGAGGTGCTTGGCGGCCTTTTTTCGGCCGATGTCGGCGCACCCGTGCTCGTAACCATCCTGCTGGCGTGGTTCATCGCAGCAGTGCTGCACCTGGCGATCGGATCGGTGTCGGTCGCCGCCATCACCGCGGCCGGCATCCTCGCACCGATCCTCGGCTCCCTCAATGTGGCCCCGGTCGTCGTCGGACTTGCCATCGCATCAGGTGCACTGTTCGCACTCCAGGTCAACAGCAACTTCTTCTGGATGTTCAAGGCTCTGCTCGGCCTGTCCACCAAAGGCAGCCTCAAGACCCTGACTGTGGCCACCTCGGTCGCCTCATTGGTGTCGCTCCCGATGGTCATCGTCGCGTCGCTGATCGCCTGAACCGCTGCTACGGGCAGGCGCTGACCGGCAACACCGGTGGCGGCTGCAGCGGAAGGCCCGGTTCGCACGGGGGCACCTGGAGGTGAGTAACGCGAGCGATCGACCGCTGGCTGCGGTGCAGCCGGCGCAGGATCAGCAACGCCGCCGGACCGTTGACAAGCGCTGGCACGCCTGCGGCGTATTCGCCGGTGAGGGCCGACCACGTGGCCCAGACCGCGGCGTTTCCGAAGATGATCTAGTACGTCGTGGCGGAGTGCCCGTCCAGCCGGTCACTGCGCAATGTCCGTACGGCTTGCGGGATCGTGAGCAAGCAGGACAGGAGCGCGCCGGTCCAGGCGAGAATCGTGATGACCACCGGCGTAACCTCCTTCGCACGTATGGGCCGCTTGTCGGCGGCGGCTGCATTGCTCACCATGACGTTAGGAACATGGCCGCGCTGAGTCGTGGTGCTGGCGTGGAGGTTGCATGCCTCGGAGCCTGCGCGAGATGGTCGAACAACACCTCGACCGGCTCCAACCAGCCGACCGCGAGGTGATCGAGGCGGCTGCATAGCAGGTTGAGCGAGCTGGGCCGGCGCGCATTGGACGAGGCGCGCACACTGACCGGCTTCAGGGCCATCATTTGTCGCGCCCGAGATCGACCCCCTCGCCGCCGGGCTGTTGCCCCTGGGCGGAGCGGACTCCGCGGTTCCCGAAAAGCACCTGCGTGCCGCCCTCGCGACCCCACGTAAACGCGGGGCGTTGGCACTCGAACTGCGCGCGGCCGCTGATCTGCGCCGCCTGCAGCTGGCCAACGGGCGACCCGACGACGCGGCGAGGATCCTGCGGCCCACGGTCGAGAAGTTCACCGAGGGCCACGACCTGCCCGACCTGCGAGACGCCACTGAAATTGCTCCGCTGAGTTGGCGCCACGCCGCGCCGTCACGGCTGAGCGCACCCTCGGGATGACTGCTCTAGTTGTCCACCCTTCTCGGCATCTACCTTCTCGGTATCGGCAGGCGCCGGTCAGCCTTCTGCTGCTGCTTCGGGAGTTGAGGTAGGGTGCCGACCTCCGCTGAGTACCGCAACGACTGGAGGCATCTCTATTGTGTCGTCATCGGATGGGTCGGCAGGTGCTGCGTCGGCCTTCTCTGTGTGGACAGCCGCCGGATCTACCTTCTCGATGTGAACCTTCTCGGTGTCGGCAACCCCCGGGTCGACCTTCTCGGTGTCAACCTTCCCGGTATCGGCAGCCGCCAGGTCAGCCTCCTGCTGCTGCTTCGGGAGTTGAGGAAGTGGGTGCCGACGTCTGCTGAGTACCGCAACGACTGGAGGCATTTCTACTGTGTCGTCATCGGATGGGTCGGCAGGTGCTATGTCGGCCTTCTCCGTGCTGGCAGCCGCCGGGTCAACCTTTTCCTCGTTAACCTTCTCGGTGCCGGTAGCTGCTGGGTCGGCAGCTCCTGGGTCGGCACCTTCTGGGTCAGCAGCTCTTGGGTCGGCCGTCTCTTGTGTGGACAACGGCTGTGTGATCTGCACCCGAGGGAGCCGCTGCGTCGGTATCTCCTCTGGGTCGGCGGCTGCTGGATCGCTAGCTGTGTCCGTCATCTGCTGTGCGGACAACGGCTGTGTGATCTGCACCCGAGGGAG
>DASUYM010000138.1:0-10507 GCA_036377435.1 Propionibacteriaceae bacterium | reverse complement strand
TGGTTTCCCGGCGCCGGCCGGGGCCATCGCGAGCTGTCGCCGCGCCCGGAGGTGCACATGGACGAACCAAAGCGGCCTGCCCGGCATCTAAGGCAGTCCCGTTCGCGGCTGATTCCAGCAGCGCCAGCTCCACAGTGCCGGCGTCCAGGACCCGGCCGTCGGTGCGGCCAGCGGCGGCGATGAGTCGCTGTTCGGCGGCAAGGATGCGGGTGGAGGTGTACAGCTCGGATCCAACGGTCGTACGTTAAGGGGAGTATGGGCCTCCTGGGTAAGGGATGTATGGGCCTCCGGGGTCGCTGACCCCCCTCGGGTCGCCCCATAAGCCGATGCCGCGCCTTGCTTTGTTGGCCCGGTGGTAGACGTTCAAGCAAGTTTCGCCGTTCGTACGGGTGCCGAGGTCGCAATCCAGGTCGCCACCGGCCTCGAGCAGATGGCTCAGCCGGCGCAGTTGGCGAACCTGCCGCCGGTCACTGGTTGTTGCATAAACCGCAGCGCGACCATCCCGACCGACCCCGCTGCGGACCCTGCGCGCCGCGTCGTCGAGCGTCCAGAGAGGGGAGAGCGTGATCAACGTGGCCGCCATCCGAAAATGCTAGCGTTAGAAGCACACGCCCCGCGTCTTGGCTCGCGCTACCGAAGTGCTGATATTGTCCGGCGGGACATGGACAAGCTAGGAGCTTGCCATGCCCCTGACCGCTGACCAACGCCGCGTCCGGGCCCAACTCGCCGCCCTGCGTCGCCATCACCCCGACGCGGAACTACCGGACGACGCCGCCGAACTCGACCGCGCCGCCCTTGACAAGCACATCGACGAGGTGGTCGCCAGGGCGCCGAGGATGACCCCGGAGCAGGCCGACCGGCTGAGGCGTTTGTTCCGTTACGCCCCCGCGGATGAATGACGAAAGCCCGCCAGTAGCGGGCTCCCGAGCGACACGGCGACCAAGCTGTGCGGCTACGCCCATCGTAGCCCGGGGCCGCGTCACCGGCTCATCAACTCCAAGGCGTATCGGGTCGGTGGCTCATGATCACCATCGACCTTGAACACTTCCGGGCGCGGCTGCTGCAGGACTGTCTGACCGAGGCGACCGCCGCCTATTGGGTGCATCGCGCCTATCAGTTCCAAGAGGCTGCACCCAAGCGGGGCGACTTCCACGGCCAGGCGACCCGGGCCCAGCTGGCCGCGGCGCATGCGCGCTGCCTGGCGACCGCCCTAGCCTGCCGCCGACGGGCCCAATTGATCATGGACGGCCGACCCGAAGAGATCAGCCGTGAGGTACTAGACGCGCTCGATGAGGTGGGGCTGAGATTTGTCGGAGGACCATCTGTCACGGCTGCTCGCGCAGCTTGGGACCTGGCTTGACCTGCCCGACCCGGGGCCGACCATCGCCAGCTGCGCGGCCGCTGCGACCGTGCCCCTCGACGGCGAGGAGGCCGCTTGGCTGCTCAACGTCGCCGCCCCATCCGCAGGCAAAACCGAAGCAGTCAACCTGCTTGACAACGTCACGAACGGCCGGCTGAACGAGATCACCAGCGCGGGGCTGCTCGGCTGGTCCCGTGGGAAGAACCCGCACCCGGTCGGCATCCTGACCCGCATCCCTGGCAATGCCATGGTCACCTTCGGGGACCTGTCCAGCCTGCTCGCCACCAGCGATAGAGGTGGACGGGACCAGGTCTTCGGGCTGCTCCGCCGCGCCTACGACGGGCAAGTCACCCGCGACGTCACCCCGTCCGGTGGAAGCCAAAGCGGCGCCGGCGGCCTCGAATGGTCCGGCCGGCTCACTGTGGTCGCCGCGGTCACCAACGCGATCGACCGCTACACCGCACACGCTGACGCCCTCGGTCCACGCTGGCTCTATGTGCGGGCAGAAGACCGGCCGCTGACGTCCCGACGGAGCGCAGCCAAGGCTGCACGACAAGCCGGGGTGCGCGAGGCCCGCGCGGAGGCAATCACACTCGCAACCGACCTGGTCATGAAAGCGCGCGCCGAAGTGAATCAGACGGGCGTCCCCGACAAGGTAGCCGACACAATCGAGGATGCGGTGCTGGTCACCTGCTGGGGTCGGGCCGCAGTGCCACGCAACGGCTACGGCCGCCGCGAGATCGAAGACGTCGCGATCATCGAAGAACCGCCCCGACTGATCCGCCAGTGCCACGTACTCGCCCGCGGTCTCTACGCGGTCGGCCTAGATGACCAGGCTGTCGACAAGATGATGCGCCGGATCGCCCTCGACTCCATGCCGGCCGCTCGCCTCGCCGTGCTGCGGGCACTGGCCACCGAAGACGGACTGAACACCTCACACATCGCCCAAATGTCCGGGCTGCACTGGAACGTCGCCTTTCGGCACTGCGAGGACATGGCCGTGGTTGGCGTTGCCGATGACCTCAGCGGCTACGACGAACACCGAGAACATCGAGAGCACCGCTGGGCTTTGCGCGCCGGCGAGGAAGGCGACCTGATCCGCAAAGTCATCGGAGCCGAGCTGAGTTCTTCACACGAAAAGTGGTCTCAACCCCCCCCCGAGATATATAGGCATCCCCACATTTCGTGTGAAAGGGAAACCCAAGCCAGCAAGGGAGAACGACGACCGATGACCCAAGACCAGGAACGCTGCGCCTCGCGCGGATGCACACGCATCCCTCGTCGGAGGCCGCGCCGTCATCACCGCCAGGGACGGCCACCGCTACTGCAAACACCACGGCGACCGGCTGTCGCTGTACCTTCGCAAACCACAACTATCGAAAACCAAGAAGGGGAAATGATCATGACAGACGACCTTACCGCGGAGGTTCGTGAGGGGCGCATGACGCGGGCGGAGGCGACGAGGATATGCCTCATGAACAGAGGCACCTCATGGTTGTGTTGTGGTAATGCTGCATCTATCCACCCAGTCGAATTGGGCGATCAATCAATCCGGCGATGTGCAGTCACCAACCGGATGGTTCTCGGAGTTGATCTTGCCCGACGATCGTTCCGCCGCCGCCGCTGGACCCCGCGTGATCAACTTATCCGTCCGGGTACCCGATCAATTGCTGACTCTGGTGCCGTCCGCCAGGACTTGCGATCGAAGATCAACAGGGCTAGGGCGAGCAGTGTCCAGGCCAAGAAATAGGTCCAGACCTCGAGGTCGCCGCCGGCTCCGGCCGGCCAGAGGCCCTGGCGGCTGATGGAGCCCTCGGTCGCGTGAGCGATGATCGTCAGCAGCACGCTGCCGCCAGTCCGGTTGAACAACCAGGCATACCAGAAGGTGACCGCCACAGTCGACGCGAGGTCTGGCAGGCCGAGGCCGAACTGCGGCATCAAGACCAGCGGCAGATGCCAGCCCGTGATCAACACCGCGAGCAGTGCGGTCGACGCCAACGGTGACCACTTCGATTGGAGCCGCGGCTGAGCGAAGCCACGCCACCCAGGCTCCTCGGCAACCGGACCATCCAGGGGATTCACCATCCGGAGGCCGAATACCAACAGCACCGCATACCACGGCTGGAACTGGGTCACCGAAGGGGCTGGTGCACCTGCCGCCATGTTCAGACCGATCGAAACCGCGTGGACCAGCAGCGGCAGGCCGATTGCGGCGGCGTACCAGATCCAGTTCACCCGCCACCGGATGACGCGCCGACCAAGCCGAGCCAGCCCCGGCAAGCCCTCCGCGATCAAGACGACGACGATCGCCGACACGAGAGGCCCAAAGGCCAGGAAAGCCCCGAACGGGAGGGTTGACCAGGCGATCAGGTACGAGAGGACGAAGAAGATCACCAGCTCACGACGACGTACGAAAGCTCGAAAACCGTTCGTAGGAGTCGCCGCTGAGCTTCCTCTCACGTCGCCGGTCTGGCTTGTCGGCGTTACTGCCGCCTCTCCTGAAACTGGATCGTTCGGCTCGTTTTGCACAATGCCAGCTCCTGGGGTGGTCGTTGCGCAAATTCTACGGGTGACGACGTGAGGACAGTGCGGCAACCAGTCACCGCGGGAAAGATCGTCATCGCGAAACCGCCAACTGACCCGGAGAGCAGTCCGGCGCCGTGTGTGTGCGACTTTCTTGGGCGTAAATATCGGACCAAGATCAACTAGATTCTGACAGTCAGAACCGCGGCCGGTGGAGCCGGCGCCGGCTGAGTTCGTCGAGCGGCCAGTTTTCTCGTTCGTTTCGGTAGTGCTTTGCGGCGGCCATCGCCTTATCGAGGCTCTGCGCGAGCATGGCGAAGGCGGCGGCATCGTTGGGGCCGCATGCGTCGAGGGTCGCGGCGATGCGCCGTGCGGCCGCCACGGACCAGTCACGGTCGGGAAATTCGCGGTCGACGGCTGCCAGGATCGATTCGGGCGCCGCATCCCATATCGGCCGGATGATCTTGCCGCGGCGTTTGCATCGGTCGCAGAGTTCCGGGGGTCGGCCGGGGCCGCCGATGGGCGGCGGGAGCCGTTCGCCGCATTGCCGGCACTTTCAGACCATAACCGTTATGGTGGCACACGATTGTTGCGCATGGCCTATGCTTGTGCGCATGGTTATTGCGCGTGAACGTCTGGAGCCGGCTGAGGCTGCCCGGGCGATGGCGCGAGCACGTTGGGGCAGGACCCGGACGGATCGTCTGCTGACTGAGCTGAGCGTTCGTCGGGCGGACCTGGAGCCGGACCAGTTGGAGCAATTGAGAGCGCTCGCTGGCGCGGGCACCACGAAGGGAACTTGATCATGGCGGGAACGATGCGGCGGGTAGTGGCAGGCAGCAAGAGCGAGGGCGAGCGGCTGCGGCGCCAATCGGTCCGACAGGAGATGGTCGAGACGCTCGAGGCTGTCGGGATTTCGACCGGCGGTTTCGCCGGTGGCGGATCGATCCGCGACAGGATGAGCCCAGGTCTGCAAGCCAGGCTCGCGGACGCGGAGGCGGAGGAGGCTTTTCAGGCTGCCAAGGAGGAACGGGCTCGTTCCCTCCGGGCCGAGCAGTGGCAAGAGCGTTCAGAGGAGGCCGCGAGACGGATCGCGATTGGCGAGGCGATGGCGGCCGGCGAGGATGCCGGGCCGCGTGCACTTCGGGGCGAGCGTCTGGGCCATCAACCCCATGAATTCATCGAGTTGGTGGCTGCGCAGCAAGATCACGAGGACCTGGTGGAGGCCGCTAGGCAGCGTCGGGAGTTTGAGCGCTGGCAGGCCGGCCAGTCGGCTGACACGTCCGGCGACATGAGCGCCCCGACCGCCCGCCAGCTCGAGGCCGCCGAGTTGCAGCGGGCCCGTGCGAAGCGTTATCGGGAGCGCGAGCATGATCGCGAGATGGTGGCTCGCGGGATCCGCGCCGGGGTCTACTGATGACCGCCGAGGCTGAGCAGGCTGCCGCGGCCGCTGCCGCTCTTGACCTTGGGATGCAACTGTCTGCGCAGTACCACGACGCCGCCGGCGCATCACCGGGTGACGGCTTGGCGGTGGCGCTGCCGTCAGCGCTCGGCCCGATCGGTCCGGTTCAGGGCCTGAACTTCGGCTACCTCGATGGGCCGGTGTTGCGGAAGCCCGACCAGGGGCCGCGGTTGGTGCCGTCGTACGGGGTCGCAGAGGTTGTCGGTGGTTTGGGGCATCATGCCGCGACTCCTGGTGGATCGGCCGGCTTGGACGGGGTGGCCTGGCCATCTCGCGCGGATGCTCCAAGCCGGTCGACCATCTATGTCGGCCGCGGGTCGACGTCGAAGTCGGCGCCTTCACGGGTCAAGCAGGCGCGGAACCGCGTACGGAGGTCCCTGCGGGGCCGGAGCGGAAAGTAGAAGTCATGGCCGCAACACCGGACGAGGTCGAAGCCGCTGCTACTGCGCAGTTCATCGGCGGAGCGTTGGCCAGCCTGAAGCCGTTCCCCAAGTGGGAGGAGCCGGGAGAAACGCCGCGGGAGTTCGAGGCCGTCGTCTCATGGCCGGCCGCCGTAGACGTGCCGCTGTACTCCGGGCAGGGCGACGACCGGCGACAGTCGAACTTCTGAGATGTGACCGACGTCCCGATCCTCACCGTCGATTGGGTGTTGCTCGACGGCATGTGGTTTCCGGTCATCGCCGGCACATTCGATCTACAGCAGGCTCGGGAGTGGAGCACCAGGGAAGGCGCGTTCGGTTGGGGTTCACGTTCGGCTCCGGCGACTATCGGCTCTATGGGCCGGTGTCCAGCTTGACCGCGATCGCCGTCCCGCGATGATGAGCCTGCCCGGCGCCCGCGTCAACGCACAGTCCTTTCATGGTTCCGGACGCGAAGGTCGCTTAGGAGTTCTCCTTTCGACACCGGTGAGGCGACCTGCGCCGGGCACGGGCGGTTCACCCACTCAATCTGAATTTCTCTCGACGAGCCGGAGCGTCGGCGGATCGAGAAGGCGATGCGGGCCGGGAACTGAGAGGCCACCAGCGGCTGTGAGGCATTCCTGCTAAAACGCTGCGAGAGTCTTACAGTCTGAGGAATAATCCCTGGTCGTGGCGTACGAGTGGATCGGGCCAGTTTCGGCGGCCGTAGTGGGTATATCAGGAATCTTCTTCACTTGGCTGACAGGGAAGCAGGCACGTGACCAGGCCCATCAGACGGCTGATAAGCGGCTGGACCACGAGCGGACGATGGCGCATGATGCCCGCGAACAGGAGCGACGTGCCAACGCCTACGTGCGGCTGCTTACCGTGGTGGAGCGCATCGGGCAGTGGGCCCAGATGGTGAAGCCGATGCTGGACACAAATCCACCGCAGGAGGTGCGTCCAATGCCGGACCTTGACGAGCAAGCCGAAGCCATGGCGCTGGTCAACGCGTTCGGCTCAGATGAGATCCGTCAGTCCTTCAAATCGTGGCGGGACCTTGTCTGGGACATGATATGGGCCGTCGCCGAGATCGATCGCGAGCAGGGGTCGGGCAAGCGGTACCGTCCAGAGACCAGTGACAGTGATGAGCCATACATGAAACTGCTCAAGCTTCGCCCGGCCGAAGACGAGGCGCGGCAGGCGCTCGCGAGCCAGACTAGGGCCGAGCTGCAGGCCGCTCGGACGTCTTAGAATCCTTAATTATCCTCGCCACCCTTAGCGGGGTGGCTGGTCATCCACCGGCCTGCAGAGCGGGCCCGATATGTTTGCCAATGCATCGAAGCCTGGTGTGCCGTTTCCAGAGCAGGTGCTTATTGGACAGAAAGGACGCCAGTGAGAACGACCGCCTACATTGTTTCGATCGTAGTCGGGTTAGCCCTCATCATTGGTGGGGTCGCCACCTGGATTACCGTCAGCAGTACCCTTTCGGATCAAGAGATCACCGTGTCCGAAGACGCCTCTTGCCTTGCAGACGACAAGGTCAACGGGCCGCTCAGCTCGTACTGCGAAGCGTTGGTCATCCAGAAGCACACGCTTGAGGCGACGGGCGGCAAGACGTACGCGGAGTTGGGCCGGGAGGATCCGCTGCGCCAGACGGCTGCGACCTCCGCGTTCCTGCAATCGTCGCTGATTACCTCGGTTTTGGCATTTGGTGTGTCCGCAATGGCCATCCTGATCGGCATACTGTTCATCCTGATCGGACTAGGGATCCGGGACGTTGCTGAGCGCACCACTGCGCCAGCCTGACGAGGCCGTGGCGGCTCAGCGTGAGCTCGGGCCATATCCATCATCGATGTAGGTGGCGTCGGCGCAGTCTGATGGACTATGACGAGCTGGTGCGCTGGACGCGGGTCCCTATGAGCGGCGGCTGAGGTTTAAGGCGCCGGGAGCGGTGATCTTTCACTGCCTGCAATTGAGTGGTGGCAAGTGTCGGACTTTGGAAGAGTCCTTCTATGCCAAGAATCACCGCGACAGACCCCGTGTTCGCGACAAGTATCGCGCGTACCGCCTGGCGACGCCTTCGTGAAATGCGATCGAGCCCCCCGGGGAAGGCCGCGAAATCACCACGCCGAGTAGTCTTCTGTGCCGCAATGGAACAAGCCGAGCAACTGTTCAGTGGTGCCGCATCGGCTGACTACGTGATCAAGCCGATCCTGATCTTCTACGGGTTCAGCCAAGCGTGCCGGGCGATGGCAGCATCTTCGTCCGCACTTGACCACGAAACCTTCCGACCTCGCAGCCACGGGCTGGAGGTAACGGCCCAGCCCGCAGTGCTGGCAGATCTGAAAGTCGCTCCTCGACATGAGGCCAGCACAAGCATGCTGGCCACTCTCCAAACCATGCTGGGGTCCACGCCTTGGTCAGAGCCCCTAACGCTCGGACAACTCTGGTCGGCGAATCCGGACCTTGCGGAAGTGCCTCTGCCCGACTGTGCCGCTCCGGAGGCCCTGAGAATCGGTATCAATCAGATAAGTTCCGATCCCGCGATCCCTCTGCAGGTTCGGATAAGCCAGCTAAGTAGACGCTTATTGACCGGAACCGACGAGTCCGACGTCCAGCAACTACTCAGCACGACTTACCCGATCGTTGCGGACACCTTGCCCCCGAACCCTCCGCAATTTGGCGGGAAACCGCCGCCGACGATCGATGGAGACGACGTCAAAGTGAACGTGCTTCGCTCCTTGCCGCTCGACGGCCGCGATCTCACTCAGGTGATCGAGCAGAGGACAATGTGGCGCGACAGTCAAAGCTGGCTGATACCCCGACTCGGCGGCACTGTGGGGCCCCCACATTTACTGGTTGTCTGGTGGGCGCTGCTCTTCGCGCTCTCCATGCGCGCGCGATACGACCCGGAACGATGGACCAGGGACCTCGACCCGGACCAGAGCGCCAGCAGCGCGGTGGTCCTTGAGACCATGCTTGACATGTCAATGGGGATATGCCCTGAGTTGCTCGTAGAGACGATGCCGTCCGTCTGACACTCTGGGTGCATTTACTCCGGTATCACTGATTCCGCGTCCGGGCTGAGTAGCCACCGCCACGTGACCCGGTCCTTCGCGGGAACCGGGCCGCCGCGATGTGCGCGGCCGACACTCTGGACGCGGATATCGGCGACGACGCGGATGATTTGCCGCTTGACCTCGAGGTCGAGCGCTTCCCATCCACCCCTTGCCTGCGGGCCGATCCTGCCGCGCAGCACCGGCGGCAGCGTCGCCGCCTGGATCTGCTGCTCGGCTTCGTGGATGCGTTCCTTCAGTCCCGTCTCGGTCGTGGTGGCGATCATCGCGGAGACCCGGCCGGCCCTGGCGTCCCGATACAGGTCCTCCAGCTCGGCGCGGAGCCGCTCCAGGTCGCCGCGGGCCAGAGCCGCCGCCCCCGAGTCCTCGACCCGGGTCAGATCGGCAACCACCTCCGGATCGGACAGCCACCGGACCATCACCTTTTCGACGTAGTCGTCCAAGAGGTCCATCCCGATCCCGACGCAGACCCGGTCCCTGCACGAGTAGGACTTCTTGAATTCGGTTCGGCGGTTGTTCACCGGGGTCTTCTTCACGGCCAGCTTGCTGCCGCATTCGCCGCAGCGGGCCACGCTGGACAGCAGATAGATTCCGGTCCGCGGCCCGCTGCGGGTCGTCTTCCGCGCCGGGTCGTCGAGGATCCGATGCACCGCCCAAAACGTCTCGTCGTCGACCAGCGGCGGCCATTCCGTCTCGACGCCGTCAAGGATCATCTTGACCCGGTCCGTCTGGCGGATGCCGTCGCCGACCTGGTGGACCCGTTTGCCGATGTAGGTGGGGTTCGTCGCGATGCCCCGGATCTTCGAGTTCGCCCACGGATACCCGGCGGTTGTGCGGATGCCCCGATCGTTCAGGTCGTGGCGGATGTTGGTGATCGAGTGCCCGGCAAGGATCCGTGCATAGATCTCCCGGACAACATCAGCGGGACTGTCACCGACCGGTACGCCATCCCCATCGAACAGGTTCGGCTCATCGTGCGTCCGCCCGTCCGGGTCATAGACCGTCTTGTACCCGTAGGGGGGCCGACCCGCCCGGCGGCCAGCGTACGCACTGGACTTCTTGCCGCGCTCGACGCGCAGCGAGGTCATCTCGGATTCCTGCTCGCTGATCAGCGCCTTGAACCCGGCTGACAGCATGTCGGAGTTGTCGTTCGGGTCGACGACCCGGTCCCGTTCCACCCACAGGACGCCCATCTGGCGGCAACTGTCGCGCAGCTCCGCGAACACGCCGAGGCGACGCGATGAGCGGCTCTGCTCCCAAAACCAAATCGCGTCGAGCCTGCCGGCCTCGATGTCAGCGACCAGGCGGTCGAACTCTTCCCGGTCTTTGGTCGCGAACCGGGACGCGCTGCGCGACCCGGGCTCGATGTACTCGTCGACGACGATGGCGCCGTGGTCTGCCGCCCACCGCCGACCGACGTCGCGCTGATCGGTGGTGGACTTGCCGGTGTCGTCCTTGTCGAGTGAGACCCGGCAGTAAAGGCCGACGCGCAGGTCGGTCAAGTCGGTGGTGTTGGTTCGGGGTGGTGGTCGCCGCGTCATGATCATTTCCTTGTCTGGTTGGTCGCCGTGGTCCTACCTAGAGCATACCTCCCTTAACGCATCACCGTTCCGGCCACGGTGTAGACCGACGATCCGTCGACCCGCCGCAATGCATCCGGTTCCTTGATGTTGTCAATCGGTGCGAC
>DASUYM010000137.1:0-9437 GCA_036377435.1 Propionibacteriaceae bacterium | reverse complement strand
GTACGCCCACAGCACGATGCCGCCCAGGCTTGACCGCGGCGAGCACCGGCACACCATCGAAGTCAGAGGAATCCCGCCTCTGCTCATCACTTGCCGGCCAGAAGATCAACACTTGACACTTCCGGTCGTGGGATGTCTTTTCAGTCTCCGACGCGGCGACCCAAGCGTCGACTGCCTGCTTGAGGGTGAGGCCATCCACCGCTTGGAGCACGGCCCAGATCGCGCCGGTCGCGATGATTGCGCCAGCGGCTAGCACCGCGAGGTAGGGCATCTCTGGGCGCAGGGCGCCGCAGAGCACGAGCAAGCCGGCCAAGGCCACGAGGATAAGTACGAACTCGGCAAGGTGAGTAGCGACCCAAGCGTCACTCGCCGCGTACTCGGTGAAGATCGCCTCGTGATCGTCTTCAGCTCCGGTCGGGTGCAAGAGCCTTCTTTGGATCGCGTTCACCACGAAACCCCCAAGCAGTAGTACGCCACTGAGAGCCAGTGCGCCGCGGTCTACCGAAGTTCCACCCGGGCGAGGTTCTTCACGGTGCCTAACGCTCATGGCCGCGATCCTATGCGCCACTGCGCCCGCGGTCGACGATCCGTCGGGTGGCCAGAACAACGCGTTCGGCGGTCGTTTGCGAAGACACGCCCGAGCACAGCTAGGTCGGTATGAATGCCTTGACTTAGGTCACCGTTGGCAGTACTTGATCATGCGAGGTAAATCAGCCTACGCATGTTGTGAGGACAAGATTGATTGAGACGAGCAGACGACCCCGAGATCCGCGAAGCTAAGTGACTCGACCAACTGGTCGCCGGACGAGTTGCTGCACTCCATCCATCGAGAGTGGCGATTGGGGCGCATGGGCTGGCGTTCGTCTATGAAGCGCGGAGCGCGGCACCTTACCGTGGTAGGACGCCACGCGCGGAGCCCGTCACCGCAGACCGTGTTCGTACGCGTAAGCGGTGGCGGCGGCGCGGCTGGGCAGTCCAAGCTTCGTGAGGATGTGGCTGATGTGGGTTGCTACGGTCTTCTCGCTGACAACGAGACGCTCATCGATCTCACGGTTGGTGAGCCCCTCAGCGATGTGGGCTAGGACTTCTTCCTCGCGGCTGGTCAGACCGCTGGACGGTGGGGCTGCGAAGTGCAGCCCCGCCGTCGCAGCGGCTGCGTCACGGACCGCGTCGAGGCGATCGAAGACGAGGATTGCGCCGGCGAGCTCCATCTCGGCACCGTCGTCATCGCCAACCGCTCGGCACGCGGCTGCGATCAGCATCCTCGTGCGTGCAGCCTCGTATACCGCGTCCAACTCGCGCCAACCGGCCAACGCTTGACGAAGGGCGCTCAGGGCCGGTTCGGGCTGACCCTCCGCAAGCAGCACGGCGCCCAGAGCCTTCAGGTGCAGCGCGGTCGGCAGCGGCGTTCCGAGTGCGCTGGCCACCGTACCAAGGTCATCGGCGGCAGACCGCGCGGCGGCGACATCACCGTCAGCGAGGGTGATCTCGACGTAACCGGCGGCCAATCGGGCGCGAGACATTGGGTCAGCGGCCTCGCGATAGGCCCGCCGGATCGCGGCAGCGGCCGCCTCGACCTTTCCCGCGGCCAAGCGCAGCAGCGCGAGCCCCGGGCTGTGGATCGTGACCGAGTTCGCTGGCCAGCCGGAACTCGGCCTCGGCGGCGCGGTCCTGGCCACGGAGCCGGTGCAGGTCGCCCTTCAGGTAAGCCGCGGCGCCCAGCGCCGGATGCCCCATCGGGTGCGCTAGGTGTACTGACCACAGAGGTTGATGACACTGGCGCGGCTGGCGGGTGGCTGGCCTTGGAGTGAGGTGTGGCCGCGGTGGTGATTGTTGTGATGCAGCCAGGCAGGGAAAGCGGCGGTGCGCTCGGCCTCGGACAGGTAGGCCGTGGCGTAGGCCCATTCTTCGATCATGGTGCGGTTGAACCTCTCGACCTTGCCGTTGGTCTGGGGCCGGTACGGCCGGGTCCTTTTGTGTGCGATCGCGCCGAGCGCGTCGCGGAAAGCAAAGGACCGGTAGCAAGAGCCGTTGAGTTCCTAACCGATGTCAAGCTGCTCCGGCTCGCTTAACGTGGTTGTTGGACGGGCCGGTTGATGGAGCACGTTGTGACTCCGTGCTTCGCCGGCCCGTCCCTGTTGTGGTTCGGGATCGACGCAGCTCCTCGGGAATCTGGTAGCGGTCGGCGATGATGTGGCGGCCTTCGGTGGTGTTCACGGCGCGGCCGTCGACGTCGCGGAGCTGGTATGGCGTCTGGCTGTTCCAGCAGGCGGCGATTCGGGTCAGCAGTGTGGTGGCGATGTGGCATAGCGCGGAGTTGTGGTGCTTTCCGCTGTGGACCATCAGCCGGTGATACTTCGCGGCGAGTGTGGGATCTGTTCGGCGGGCTTGGTTGGCGGCGATGAACAAGGCTTCACGGAGCAGGGCGTCGCCTCGCTTGGTCGGTGGGCCGTGCCTGCCGGATACCCCGGATGCGTCCAGAGAGGGCACGAGGCCGCTGAAGCCGCGCACCGCGGCCAGTGAGCGGAAACGGCTGGCGTCGCCGAGTCGGCCCAGGATGACTGCGCCGGTCACGGCGCCGACGCCCGGAGCGGAGGTGATGATTCCGTGCGGATCACGCTCGCGGACCAGTGTGGCGATTCGTTCGTCGACTTCGGTGATCTCCCCGGTGAGCGCGAGCGCTAACCGTGCCTCGACGGCGATGTCCTCGGCTAGGTCGGGGAAGGCCAGTTCCTCGGCCCACAGTCCGATGGTTGCCTCAGCCGCAGCCAGGATCGCCTTGGCTTCGGTCTCACCCCAGGCGCCGTGAGAGTGGCGGTAGAAGAACCGCGCCAGACGCTTGAGCCCGACCCGTTTGACGGTGTGCGGATCGGCGTAACCGGCGGCGAGGAACCGCAGAGGCGTCTTGTTCGACAAATCGGCGCTGAACGCGGCATGCCAGTCTGGCCCGAGAATCTCCAGTAGCGCGTCGAGCCGAGCCAGGCTGGTGGTGCGGCGCTTGACCAAAGTCGAGTGCAGTTTGGTTGCCCGCCGCAGTGGATCACCAGGCCCGAGACCGCGCTCGGCATGCAGGCCCTCTGGATGCAGCAGCGGCAGACGGGCCAGCAGCACCGAGTCGAGCCGATCGCTCTTGGTGTGCTTGGCGTAGTAGGCACGCAGGTCCGCCGACCGCTCCGCCGAGACCAGCACGACGGTGGCGCCTTGTCGTCGGAACCACGCCGCCAGCGGGACCCATGCGTTGCGGGTCGGCTCCATCACGACCGTGACCTCGGTCGGGATCGTGCCCTCTGGCAGCCGTGACCACAGCCGCTCCAGCTCGGCTGCGGCGGTGCGGAACCTGTGACCAGACCACAGCAGGTTTCCTTGCTCGTCGGCCAGGCTGGCCTGGTGCGGTGCTCGGACCGCGATGTCGATCCCCATCCGCAAGATCACTGCCGGACTCCCTTGTTCGTGTTGGACATCTGTTCGTGTGGACATCGTCCCGGCAGGCCGGTCTGCCTGATGGAGACGATCCGCACCAGACATTCGCTAACAGGGATCCCCACCGAGGTTTGTGAGGTCGCCGGGTTCCTAACAGGGCATCTCGACCTCCGGCAGTGGCCCCGTCCGCCAGCACGGTCAACGGGCAAGGAGTCGCTACGCGCTCCAATCGGTCAAGCAACGATGACGGACAGGTGCCGGACGGCAACGATCCTTCCCTGCCGGCCGACAAGGCAGGCTCAACGCCGCGCACCAAGCTTGAATGTCGGTCAGGACCCGTCGCACCGGGATGCCGTAGCTGGCGAAGAAGGCCTCAGCCCGGGTCCAGAATCCAGCTGCGGTCTCCTTGCGCTCGTCGGCGCAAATCTCGGAGTAGGCGAGCCGGGAGTGGTCGTCGACGGCGTTGTGGATGAACGCGTATCCGGGTCGGTCCACCTTTTTCTTGATCTTGTTCCCAGCTGCTCGGCCGAGGACCTTGTGACCGCCACCGTCGCGGATTCTCCCGAGTTTCTTCACATCGACGTGCACCAGGTCGCCAGGCGCGGGATGCTCGTAGCGCCGGACCACCCGGCCGGTAGGCCGGTCCAGCCAGTCCAGTCGGGCCATCTTGTAGCGCGACAGCACTTTGTACACCGTCGACGGATGCAGCCCGATGTGGAACCCGATCCGGGCCGGCCCCCACCGACGCAGATAGCGCAGTTTGATGATCCGCCGCTCGACCCGACGCGGGGTGCGCCACGGTGAGGACAGCGGTCGGCTGGGCCGGTCGTCCATTCCCGCTGCGCCCAGCTCCCGGTAGCGCGCCACCCACCGCTGCACGGTGGGCACCGAGGTTTGGAATCGTTCCGCCGCCCGCCGCAGCGACCAACCGTCCTCCACGACGCAGCGAGCCAAGGCGAGCCGGCCACGCGGACTCAACAACGCGTTACCGTGAGACATGGAGACCTCCAGAGTGACTGAGAACCTAGACAGCTCTCACCTCACTCGGAGGTCTTCGCTACGTCACCTCGACACGCTGGCCGTCATCAACCTCCGTGGGTAGTACAGCTAGGCGTCGGCAAGCCTGCTCGATCTCATCGGCTGCGGCATCCCAGTCGCCGCGAAGGTAGAGCATCTCGGCGCGATGGATAAGGCACTGACCTCTGTACAGCATGAGCTCTGGCTGGCGGTCGACCCACTGTCTCAGCGAGGCGGTCCACGCGTGGGCGCGCCGGACGTCGAACAGTTCGTTGCAGCCTCGATGACGGTGCAGTAGGCATCGCCGACGGCGATCGCCGAGATGTCGTTGGCCTCGATGGCGACCATTCCCTCGTCGAGCAGCGCGACCCCCTCGTCCACCCGGTCGAGGTAGATCAGGCACCTGCCTTCGCCGATCCGTGCCAGCGCAGTGAGTTCGGGGTCGTGGAAGAGGACGCCGATCTCGGCCGCCGCGTGAAACGACTCGTACCCGGCGCTCACGTCGCCGGAGAACGTTGCGCGCATCGCAGTCGCGTAGCGCAGGTAACCGCGTTCGACGCAGTCGATCTTGCGGTCGTCCAGCAACCGCTGGGCGCGGTCGATCCAACCGCCTCCGCGCGCCAGGTCGCCGCCGTTCAACAGCGCGAAAGCCAGCCAGAAGGCGCACCGGACCGCCCGTGCAACGTCGCCGACGTGGGCATACTTCTCGTGCGCGTTGATCCAGGCGGCCCGGCTCTCGTCGCTGAGTCAGGCGAGATACGCCGCGGACGCCAGCCGCTCCAGATCGTCGACCTCAAGCGGCTCCACGACTGCGACCGCGGACAACTCGTCGTACGTCCGCCGCCAGGCCTGCCGGTTGAACGCATCGCGTGCCCGCCCGATGCCGGTGCCGCCCACGTCGCGCGGCTCGCTCCAATGCCCAGAACGACGCCGCCTCCGCCGGTTCCGCCGCGATGAACCGCATCTCGCGGATTCGACCGTCATCGAACCGGTAGATGAAGGAGTCATGCATCGCCAACGTCCGCCCGTTGCGACCAAAGACGGCGTATTCCCACTCCGCCCCTCAGTCGTCGTCAGCCAGGCAAAACAGCTGCTCGAGCTTCACGTCCCCGTCGGTCAGATCGAAGACGGTACGAAGGGCTGCCAGCAAGCCGTCAACTCCGTAGTGGTCGCCTGCGAACGGAACCGGACCACGCCCGTGGAAGACCATGTCATCGGTGAAAATTCGGGTAAGCGTCTCGCGGTCGTTCTCGACGATCGCCTGAGTCATCCGGTCAATGAGCGCAACATTCGGCTGGCTGCTCATGGTGTCCTCCTTCGCTCGGGGCTGCCTCAAGAAGCCACGGTAGAAGTAGAAACCGGCTGCCACATCGGGCAGATGGACGATCTCGCGACAGGGACCGATCAGGAATTCCACTGATCCCGAAGGCGGATGCGTGGGTGATGGCGGCGATGAGGACGCTGAATCGTGTGCGGTTGTAGGCGAAGGTGATGAGGATCCGGAAACACATTGCGAACGGGATCACGATCACCATCACCGACAAGTCCCGGAGGCCGCCTGCTCCGGAGATCGGAGCACACATGTAGGTGGGCAGGTGGAGGAACGCGAATGCCAACGCAAGCAAAAAGACGCCTTCAGCGCCGCGGGGCGAGGTTGGAGTCTGTGCTGCACAAACCCGGCCCAACCCCCTCCTCGAAGAACTGCATCGTCACTAGCCCCAACAGCAGCTGCGGAACGAAGTCGGTGAATAGCAGAGGCCAGTTCTGCAGAAATCCTTGGAGCGGCGCCGGGCCGAGAAACAAGGGGGCGAGGAGCAGCGCCCCGACCGGAATCGCGAGCATGTACCAGCCGATGCCGACTCGCCACCGCAACGTGCGACGCAGCAGATCACGGACTCCTGCTCGGCCGTCCGTCGCGGCAGTGATAGGAAGGCCGGCAGCGCCAAGCCGAGGATCGCCCATACGGCGCTCGACGCGCCGGACCCAAACCGTCGACGTCACGACAGGTCCCACCGCGGGCCCATCTCACCGGTCATGAGGCTTCCCTTGGAAGTCGAACGGCGATGATCACCGCGGCAAGAGTGAGGAGCAAACCGGCGATTGCTTGTTGAAGCGGAAACAAGTCCACCTGGCCACTCCAGATGAACAGTGGAGCGCTCAGTGCGTAAAGAATGCCCGCCACCCGCAATCGAGGCGATGTCCGAACCAGGGCAACCGCCAAAAACACCGTACCGATGAGCCACAACAAGACCGAGATACCGGCGGTAGCCATGAAGGCCGGACCATACGCGGTATCGGCGTTCAGAGCTTGTGCCGCCGCGGTCTCACCCCTCAAGTAGGCACGTCCAATGCCCGGCTGAACGAAAGCCGCGCCACCAAAAGCCGACGCCAGATAGACCTGCGCAATGACGGTGATGATCGTGCCGATCAGCGCGGCACGGCGGAAACGACCGCCGGCCAACAAGACAAACACCGAGCAGGAGCCAAGAATCGCCAGCGCGGCCCCACCGATGCTCGCGGCCAGGTGACTTACAGGAACTCACCGGTGGTGACGAATCGCGCATAGCCCGCAAAATCAGTCTGGACCGGCGGCTGCTGCCTGATCGTGCTGCCCAGGAGTAGACCAAAAGCCGGCAGAAGCCAAACCCCTTGCGCGCAACGGACATCAGGTATGTTCCGCGATCCTGCTGTTGGAGTTGAGTACTCACACCGAGCCTCCGAGAGTCCATCACATCGTCATCCTGACCGAAACCGCCACGGCGGCGCTCCACCTGACAGGGCTCGGCGGTCATCGCTCACTATTCGTGAAATACGCACGCGTATCAACAGAGCAACAAGATCTCACCGCCCAGCGCAATGGCCTGCGCGCGCTCGGCATTGGTGACGAAGCCCTTACGAGAGATCCTCTCGGCCGCTAGCTCCAGCTAGGAAGCCCCGGGGGCCGGAAAGTGCCGATCAGGCTACTTCTAGTACAGCAGCAACAAGCCTGAGATAGCAGAAAGCCAGGCCCTGGCTTACGGGCTCTGCCACCATGCGGTCGGATCGCGGCCAGGCGGTATGCGGTATCAATGTGGAATCCCGCTCATGCCAATGTGTGGATGTAGGAGGCGTGCACGAGGCCAGCGAGGGTCCAACGCCAACTTGACCGCGATGGCAGTCCGTTCGGCTGGATGGTGTCCGAAGGAGGGAGCCGCAGGTGTCGATGCATGTCATCGTTGGTGCGGGCCCGGTCGGGGCCGCCACGGCGACGCTGCTGGCCGAGCGGGGCGAGCAGGTTCGGATCGTCAGCCGCCGTGGCATCGGACCGGAGCACCCCGGCGATCGAGCGAGTCGCGGCCAATGCGGCCGATGCGGACCGGCTTTCGTCTCTGACGGCCGGAGCCGCCACGCTGTATAACTGCGCCAACCCGCCTTATCACCGCTGGCTGAGCGAGTGGCCCCCGTTGGCCTCGGCTCTACTCGCGGCATCGGAACGCACCGAGGCGTTGCTGGCCACCGCCAGCAACCTGTACGGCTACGGCCCGGTGGATGCACCGATCACCGCGGCGACCCCGCTGGCCGCGACCCATCCCAAGTTGAGGCTCCGTGCGGATATGTGGCGCGCTGCCCTCGCCGCGCATCAGGCCGGCCGGATCCGCACCACCGAGATCCGCTCGAGCGACTACATCGAGGCGAACTCGATCTTCACCGTTGTCCTCACCAAGCCACTCCAGTCCGGCGCGCGAGCCTACGTCCCGGCGGCTCTGGACCAACCCCACAGCTGGACCTCGATCGTCGATGTCGCCACAACGCTGGTCACCGTTGCCACCGATGACCGCGCCTGGGGTCAGGCCTGGCTCACCCCGACCAACCCGCCGCTGACCGTACGGGAGATCGCCACCCGGTTCACCGAGGTTGTCGGCGCGTCCAAACCGAAACTGACCGCGCTGCCGTATCCGGTGCTGTGGACCGCGGGGCTGTTCTCACCTCTCATCCGGGAGTTGCGGACAACCCGCTACCAGTTTGTCCGCCCATTTGTGCTGGACTCCTCGCTGACCGAGCGCACATTCGCCCTGACCCCGATCGATCTCAACACGGCCCTGGCCTCCCTCCGCCCCTGAAGATTGCCGCTGCCCAGCCGCCGGCGAGCTCGACTACTGGGAGGAACGGCGGCAATGGTGGGGGTCGGGTACGCAGTGCTGACGGCCGTCAAGGATGGATCAGAGCCGTTGATCTTCGTTCTGCCAGCGGCTCAGCCGTAACCTGTCTCAGCGGGGAATGACGGCGCGAAGTTTGTGCGCTCGCCATCATCTTGGCCGTGTTGGTCTTGATCAGCTTTGCTGTGCATCCTGGTCGGACGCCAACGTGCTTGCAGGGTCCGATCGGATTTTTCCGAGCCGTGTGAATCTGTTCCGTAGCTTGCCGGGCCGTTCTGCGCGGAGACGCCCGGGCGCATCTTTCCGGGACCCAGCTGGCGCCTGAGAGGCTCCGGAGAGGCTATCCCGGGACCGGGATCCCCGGGAGGCTGGTCAGACCGTCGGCCAGCACCGCTTCCTCGAACTCGATCTCCGGAAGGCGCCTCGCCAGGAAGTCGTCGTAGGCCTGCATGTCGAAGTGTCCGTGTCCGCAGAGGTTGAACAGGATGACCTTCGATTCGCCGGCTTCCCGCGCACGGATCGCCTCGTCGATCACCGCCCGGATGGCGTGGTTCGGCTCCGGGGCCGGCACGATCCCCTGAGCCCGAGCGAACTGTACGCCCGCGTCGAACACCTGGTTCTGCGTGTACGCCCGAGCCTCCATGTGCCCGTGCTTCACCAGCATGGACAGCGAGGGCGCGTCGCCGTGGTACCGGAGCCCGCCCGCGTGCACCGGCGCCGGCACGAATGTGTGCCCCAGGGTGTACATGGGCACGATGGGCGCGATCTCCCCCGTGTCGCCGAAGTCGTAGGCGAACTCACCCCGGGTCAGGGTGGGGCAGGCGGCCGGCTCGGTGGCCACGAACGTGGCATCGAGCCTCCCGG
>DASUYM010000136.1:0-5147 GCA_036377435.1 Propionibacteriaceae bacterium | reverse complement strand
CTGGAATCCGCAGGATTCACCCGCTGCGACGTCGGTCATCAGCACCAGTCGGATCGATCTGTCGACGACCGTCGAGATCATTTTCATGGTTGCCAAGGGACGCGGCTGCCGACTGTGCGCAGGAGCGAGGGTGAGGACCAGCCACGCATCGAGGTGTCCGATAGGTGGATTGTCCATCGTGTGCGCTCGCAGCTTCGGGGAGGTCAAAAGT
This sequence comes from Propionibacteriaceae bacterium, assembly GCA_036377435.1. GTDB lineage: Bacteria > Actinomycetota > Actinomycetes > Propionibacteriales > Propionibacteriaceae > Microlunatus. Next base: position 4,936 of record DASUYM010000136.1, on the reverse strand, counting down.
CCTGGGCATCCTGGTCATTAGCCTCGTGCAGCAGACCCCGGCCGCGCAATACGGTACCGCTGTTCGTACTAACGGCGACTTGGACCTGAGAGGGGACGCGCCATGACGCCCGCTCAAGAAGTTCTGGCGGATCTGGAGACCACAACACGGTGGCAGGAAGAGTTCTACAAGAACCTGCACGCCCACCCAGAACTCAGTTCCCAGGAGAGGAAGACGGCGGCCGAGATATCCCATCGACTTGTCGAGTTCGGTTATGAGGTGCAGTCGATCGGCGGTGGGGTCGTCGGTATCCTGACGAACGGTCTAGGTAAGACGGTGCTAGCCCGCGCCGATATGGATGCCTTGCCGGTCGAGGAGCAGACCGGCTTGCCTTACGCGTCGAGCGATACCGCAGTGGACGCCGACGGGCTCGAAGTCCCGGTCATGCACGCGTGTGGGCATGACGCGCACGTCACGTGTCTGCTTGGCGCCGCAGAACTCATGGCGGCGCAGCGCCAGCGGTGGAGCGGCACGTTCATCGCGCTCTTCCAGCCAGCCGAGGAGACTGCCGCGGGAGCAAAGGCGATGGTGGACGACGGGCTCACCACCAAGATCCCCAGACCGGACGTCGCATTCGGCCAGCACATACTCACTCACGAGGCAGGCGTTTTAGGGATGCAGGTGGGTCCCGTGCTGTCGGCTGGCGACAGCATCAAGATTACCGTGGTCGGGCGAGGCTCCCACGGCTCGATGCCGCACCTTAGCGTGGACCCGGTCGTCCTCGCCGCCTCCATCATCCTGCGCCTCCATAGCATCGTGTCGCGGGAGACGAAGCCCGGCGAGTTCGCTGTCGTCACAGTCGGCAGCTGTGTCGCCGGGACGAAGAGCAACATCATCCCCGACCGTGCCGTACTGCTTGTGAACGTTCGAACCTACGACATGAGCGTGCGTCAAGATGTGGTGGAGAGCATCGAACGCATCGTCCGCGCAGAGTGCCAGGCGTCTGGTTCACCGGAGCCGCCGACCTTCGAGTACTACGACCAATATCCGCTGACGGACAACGACCCAGACGTCACCGCCGTCGTGACGAAGGCGTTCCGCGCTCACTTCGGTGCCGACCGAGTGATCTCCTTGGGCCGGATCACCGCCAGCGAGGACTTCAGTCGGATACCCGATGCATTCGGAACGCCGTACACCTACTGGGGCGTAGGCGGATTCCCGCCGGACCAGGCGGCGCCGCCGAACCACTCCCCGTCGTTTGCTCCGCAGATTCAGCCCACATTGAACGCGGGCACCGAAGCCGTCGTCGTCGCGGCCATGGCTTATCTAGGGAAGGACAAACCATGACTACGTCTGAGGCAGCCCCCACCACCGAACAGGGTTTTAAGGGAAACGACAAGCTGCTCACCGGCATCGTTCTCGGGGTCCTCACCTTCTGGATGTTCGCCGGAACGATCGGCACGGTCGCCCGCAGCGTGCTGACCGATATCAACGGCGGCCCGATCGAGCAGGTCGCCAGCCCGTATGTCAACCTCAACCAGATGAATCTCGCCGTATCGATCACGGCCTTGTTCTCCGGCTTGTTCATCGTCTTCATGGGCGGCTTGGCCGATCGGTTCGGCCGAGTACGCCTCACGCTCGTCGGCAACGGCCTGGGCATTCTGGGGGCGCTGCTGATTATCCTCGCCAGCGGCAACCTCGCCTTGCCGTTCCTGCTCGCCGGCCGGGCTGTCCAGGGCCTGTCGGCCGCGTGCATAATGCCGGCGACGATGGCTCTGGTGAAGAGCTACTGGGACGGCGCTGGACGCCAACGTGCGGTGTCGATGTGGTCCATCGGGTCGTGGGGAGGGTCTGGGTTCGCTGCGCTGTTCGGTGGCTTCGTCGTCTCCACCTTCAACTGGCGGACGATCTTCTACGTGGCGATTGTCGTCTCGGTCATCTCGATCGTGTTGATTTGGGGTACCCCTGAGAGTCGCGCCGACCAGGCGGCTCACGCCAGGTTCGACGTGCTCGGCCTGGTTATCTTCATGATCTCGGTCCTCGCGTTGATGATCGTGCTGATCTTCGGCAGGCCGCTGGGTTGGACGACGCCTACCACGCTGGGCCTCGCTGCGATTGCCATTGTCGGTTTGGCAGTTTTCGTCCTGTACGAGCGCAACAAGACCAATCCGTTCATCGACTTCGCGCTCTTCCGGAACACCACATTCACCGGGGCGACGATCTCGAACTTCGTACTCAACGGCACGATCGGGTTGCTCATCGTCAGCCAGCAAATGCTACAGATCGCCCGACCGGAGCTTTTCGACCCCTGGCGGGCGGGCCTGTTAACCATCGGATACGCCGTTGCTATCATCGCCTTCATCCGGGTCGGCGAGAAACTGCTGCGGCGCTTCGGGCCACGCAAGCCGATGATCTGGGCATCGATGCTGGTCGCGCTGTCGTGCATTTTGCTCATGCCGACCAACATCCTTGTGGGCCCGTACATGGTGCTGGCCGTGATTGCCTACACTGTCTTCGGCGTGGGCTTGGCCTTTTACGCGACTCCGTCGACCGACGCTGCCTTGTCTAACCTGCCCCCAGCAGAGGCTGGTGCAGGTGCCGGCATCTACAAGATGGCCTCTTCACTGGGAGGTGCCATCGGGGCCGCCATATCGTTGACCATCTTCACTTCGTTCCTTGGTAGCGGTGTCACCATCGTCGGGGAAGTCCTCCACACGCAGGGTATGCAGGAAAACGCAGCCGTCCGCCAGGCTGGATTGGTGACATTCCTGTTCAACCTGATTCTGGCCCTGATCGCAATCATCTCGATTACCGTCACCATTCCAAAGGGCAGAAAGTACTACGAGTGACTGAGAGTGAGAGCAGCTTTGCGCTCGACCGTCCAGTTCACCGGTTCATCGGAGTTGAGCGTGGACTGGTTGGTGCGGGGATCGACAACGACTCTTGTTTCAGCCAGCCTCCAGCTTGCGTTCGGGCGACCAGAAAGGCCGCCTCAGTTGGATCGCCCTCGATCTGCCACGTGCCGTCGCACTCGCGTAGCTCAGCGTTGCTGGCCAAGCTCCCGCTGAGCACTACCAGGTTCTCCACTTTCACCGGGCCTTCGGTCAAGTCGGCCCCTTCGTGGATGACCCGGCCCACCGTTGTGTAGCCGAGACCAGTGATGTAGCGGTGGTGAGGACCAACGCGCGTGAGATCACCGGCAGTTATGCATAGCGAGCTGCCGTTCACCAATTGGATGGAGGAACATACCGACGCACCCGACTGGCGTCGGCCGTCACGTCCTCGCCCTGTGTGAGCTGATAGTCGTAGTCGGCGGGAGTATGGGTCGTGCCCTTGATGCCCAGGAGATCGTCGAATTCACCGGTCTCTGGATCGATGTTGAGTCGGTCCCGGGGCGCGAACCGATAGGCGAGTCGGGCGCGCTTTGGCGTCGCGACTCGACGAGGGCTCCCGAGAGGATCGAGATCGCTTCCTCATCGCCGTCGAAGCCGCTCAGTTCAGGTTCGATGGTCACCTCGGCTCCTCCGGACAGGCCCGGGCCGGACGGTCCGGACGCGCCGTCGTGGATGTCCTCCGGGCGGAGGCGTCGCGCCGAGTCCGGCAGGTCGGGGTCGAGAACGAGACGACGTGCGTGCAGCAGGTTGCTTTTTACCGACCCCGTTCCCGCCGACGATTACCGCGGGTGCCGGGAAGGGTTCAATCTCACAGTCCGCGAAGTTTCGGAAGTTCCTGATCCGATGTCGGCTGATGTGGAGCGCCACTTGGTCCGTCCTAGCTCGTTGTTCTGCTTCCTGGGCCAGACAGCAACCGTAGTGGCGCACCGGTCGGTTTTGCTCCAGGAAGGGCTGAGAAGGTGACGCGATCGCCATCCAGGGTTGTCGCTGTCGCCGGTATTTGGCGCACATCATCACCGTTGATGCGCCACAACTGCGCGTTTCGAAGCCTGCCCTGGCGAGATCGCTAGTGGCCAGTTCGGAGGGTGCGCCTTCACTCCCTCAGCGACTGGCCCCTTGTCGGGAAGACAAGCAGGCCACCCGCTGCAGAAGTTGCAGACGTTCCGTATTCAACTCCACGTTTCGCTGACCCATGTGTCCTTGGCGGACTCCTGGTCGACTTGGACTGGCGACGGCACAGGGGGACTTGTCAACGGCAACCGAAAATTGACCAGTTGTCGGCGGCGGTTTCAGCCGGTCATTGCAAGATCGGCGCTCCATCCTGACCTCCTGAGATCTGTGGAGGTGGGCGTTGGGCAGGAAGCCGAAGTCGGCGGAGGTGCGGGCCAGGTTCTTCACTGCACGGGCCAGCGGGGCGACGTTGAAGCAGGCGGTCGCCGCGGCTGGAGTGTCGAAGACGACCGGGCACTATTGGTTGACCCAGTCCGGAGGGGTGCGGCCTCGGGTCCGGCGGCCACAGTCGCCGTTGCGGTTGTCGTTGGAGGAGCGGGAGACAATCTCTCGTGGTCTGGCCCAGAAGAAGACGCTGACCGCGATCGCCGGCGAGCTCGGCCGGTCGGTGTCGACGGTGTCGCGGGAGGTGGCGCGGAACAGCGGCCCGAACGGCTACCGTGCTGCCAGGGCCGACCGCTTGGCGGTGCTGCGCACATCGCGGCCACGCCCCGGCAAGCTGGCCGATGACCCCACGTTGCGGCGTCATGTGCAGCGACGAGCCCTCCCACGCTCGCAATCGAGGCGAATCCCTGACATGGTGTCGGCGTACGACCTCACGTGTCGCTTGGTGTACGACCTGGCGTGTCGGTCTCGGCGTATCGATCATTGCAGGTTGTCACCTCCTGAGACGAGGGTGAGGCGGTCTTTGAGTCGGTAGCTGGGGCAGTTGATGTTGATCACGTCGCAGTGGTGGAGCAGCCGGTCGAGGATGGCGGTGGCGAGGACCTCGTCGCCGAGCACGCCGCCCCATTCGGCGAAGCTTTTGTTGCTGGTGATGATCATGGTGCCGC
>DASUYM010000135.1:0-5900 GCA_036377435.1 Propionibacteriaceae bacterium | reverse complement strand
GGTCGTGGTCCTGTACGCGGTGACCTTTGCCTTGCAGGTCGGCCTGTTCAGCGTGCTCTTCACTCTGCTCACCGCCCAGGGCCTGAGCCGGCTCACGGTTCAGATCATCGCGTTCGTGATCGCCCAAGCGGTCGCCACCACTGTCAACTTCATCGTGCAGCGTTCGGTGATCTTCCGACTGCAGTGAGCGGTACGCTTCCGCGAGTGACCAATGGCCGGACCTTCACCGTCGGCATCATCGGCGGTGGCCAGCTTGCCCGGATGATGCACGCCGCATCAATCGGTCTCGGGATCAACGTACGGCTGCTCGCTGAGGGTCCCGACACATCAGCTGCCACGGTGGTTCATGAGGTCACGGTCGGCGATTACACCGACCCGCCGACCGTACGGCGCTTCGCCGCCGGGTGCGATGTGGTGACCTTCGACCACGAGCACGTGCCCACCGGACTGCTCCGAGATCTTGAGTCGGCCGGGGTGGTGGTTCGGCCAGGGCCGGCGGCGCTCATCCATGCCCAGGACAAGGCGATCATGCGTGATCGATTGACAGCCCTCGGTGCTCCCTGTCCCATCAGTCGGGTGGTAGCCGATGAAGCGGCACTGGCCGCCTTTGGCGACGAGCTGGGCTGGCCGATCGTGGCGAAGGCGTCCCGTGGCGGGTACGACGGCAAGGGAGTCTGGCGGCTCGACTCGGCTGCCGAGGCGGGAGAGCCCTTCGCGCGATTGACCGACGGCGTACAGATCATTGGCGAGGAGTTCTTGGATTTCGCCCGGGAGCTGAGTGCCCTGGTTGTCCGCTCGCCGTCCGGGCAGGCGGCCGCATACCCGATCTCGGAATCCGTGCAGCGAAACGGCATTTGTGTGGAAACCATCACGCCTGCGCCTGGTCTGGAGGATGAGCACGCTACCGCGGCTCAGCAGCTGGCGCTGACGATCGCTCATGAGTTGGGGGTTGTCGGAATGCTCGCTGTCGAGCTGATGCAGCGCGCTGACGGATCAGTTGTGGTTAACGAGCTCGCTATGCGGCCGCACAACACCGGCCACTGGACGATCGATGGGGCCCACACCTCACAGTTCGAGAATCACCTGCGCGCCGTGCTCGACCTACCGCTCGGCGACCCGAGCAGCAAGGTGAAGTGGACCGCGATGGCCAATGTGTTCGGCGGGGGCATCGAGGACCTGCCGTCGGCCCTGCTGCACTGCTTTGCCCGTGACCGGCGGCTGCGCGTGCAGCTGTACGGCAAGCAGGTACGCCCCGGCCGCAAGGTGGGCCATGTGACAACCTTCGGAGATGATCTTGAGGAAACGCGGAAACGGGCGCTGCACGCCGCGGCCTACTTGATGGGAGATCCCAATGCCTGATGACATCCTTCGGCCACGTGTCGGGATTGTGATGGGTTCGGATTCCGACTGGCCGGTGATGAGTGCCGCCGGGCTGGCACTGCACGAGTTCGGCGTGGCGTTCGAGGCCGATGTAGTCTCAGCGCACCGGATGGCCGACGCGATGATCAACTACGGGCGTACGGCTCACACTCGCGGGTTGGAAGTGATCATCGCGGGAGCGGGTGGAGCGGCGCACCTGCCGGGCATGTTGGCTGCCGTCACGCCGCTGCCGGTGATCGGGGTGCCGGTTCCGCTGAAATATCTCGACGGCATGGATTCCCTGCTGTCGATCGTGCAGATGCCGGCCGGAGTGCCGGTGGCAGCTGTCGCTATCGGCAACGCCCGCAACGCCGGGCTTTTGGCGGTACGCATCCTCGCGGCCGGCGATCCTGACCTGTGTCAGCGGATGATCGATTTCCAAGATCAACTTCGGCAGGCGGCAGAAGCCAAAGGCGCCGCAGTCCGGGCCGACGCGCAAAATCAGGTCAGAGGGCACTAGTCTCAACGCGATGGTGCGGTCAGCGGTAGCAGAGTTGGCGACCGGTGCTGGGTTGCTGACGAGGGGTTTGAGCCTGATAAGCCGTCGGCCTCGGCTGTTCCTGCTGGGGGCGATCCCGCCTGCGATCACCTCGGTGATCTTCACCGGGTTGCTGATTGCGTTGATCACCCAGCTCGAGCCGATTGCCGAGTGGCTCACACCGTTTGCCGACGGCTGGACTCGTGGCCTGGCCACGACCGTTCGGGTGCTGATCGGCACCGCCGTAGGTGCAGGTGCCGTGCTGATCATGGTGATCTCCTTCACCGCACTGACCCTGGCTCTCGGATCGCCCCTCTACGACAAGCTGTCGGAGTCTGTCGAGCGAGAGTTCGGTGAAGTGCCTGAGCTCAACGAAAGCGTGGCACGCGGCCTGGCACGGGCGATACGGCAGGCGCTGGCACTTATCGCGGTCGCCATACTCGGTGCGCTGATGCTGTTCGCGACCGGATTCGTGCCGGTCGTCGGACAGACGGTCGTGCCGGTACTCTCGGCGATCTTTGGCGGCTGGATGCTTGGGATCGAGCTGGTCGGAGCACCCTTCGAACGACGCGGGATACTGCGACTGGCGGATCGCCGGGCTGCGATGCGCGTACGGCGGCTGCGAGTTCTCGGTTTCGCGGTGCCCACCTTCCTGCTCCTGGCGATCCCATTCGCGGGAGTTGTGGTGTTTCCGGTTGCCACGGCCGGCGGCACCCTGCTCGCCCGTCAACTCCTCGACGAGCCCACGTAGCATGCCAACTGTCAAAGGGGGTTGTTTATGTCCGGACTGTCCGTTCAGCTGTACACCGTGCGTGAGGCTCTCGAGCAGGACTTCGATGGGACCTTGGCGAGGATCGCGGGGTTCGGCTTCACCCAGGTTGAGCCGTTCGCGCTCCCCAAGTTCGCGGACGAATTGCGCAGCGGGCTGGCCCAGAACGGCTTGACCGCACCGACAACGCACGTCCACTTGCTGGGTGAAGACCAGGATGCAATCTGTGCGCTGGCAGGCGAGCTCGGCATCCAGACGATCATTGAGCCGTACGTCGATCCGGCTCGCTGGGAAACCGAAGCTGACATCAGCGAGGTTGCATCCGAGCTCAATGCAGCGGCGAGGACAGCAGCTGGTTACGGGCTCCGGGTCGGCTACCACAACCACCACTTCGAGCTCCAGTCCAAGATCAGTGGGGTCCATGCGCTGGAGGTGCTGGCGGATCGGCTCGCGCCTGAGGTCGTGCTACAGGTGGACACCTACTGGGCGTACGCGGGTGGGGCAGACGTGCCAGCCTTGCTCACCCGTCTGGGTGATCGAGTCGTCGCCTTGCACATCAAGGACGGCGACGGGAGCCTCGATCCGACCAAACAGGTCCCTGTGGGATCTGGCGTGCTGCCGGTGTGGGACATCATCGCCGCGGCCCCAGAAGCGCTCCGCGTCCTGGAATTGGATGGCTCAGAAAGCGACCTGTTCGACGCGGTACGCGCCAGCCGCGAGTTCCTGCTCACTGAGAGAGCTTGATGGCTGGCCCCGTCGGCATCGGGGTGATCGGTGCCGGAACCATCAGCGACACCTACCTGGAGAACCTCACCAGGTTCGCCGACACCGACGTCCTTGCGATCGGCGACCTCCTTCCCGAGGCTGCTCGACTGAAGGCCGCCAAGTACGACGTCGCCGCCGCTGGAGACGTCACCACTGTGCTCGACCACCCGAGTGTGGAGATCGTGGTCAACCTCACGATCCCGGCGGCTCATGCCGAGGTCGCAAGTCAGGTGATCGCGGCTGGTAAGCACGTCTGGAACGAGAAGCCGCTCGCCCTCGATCGCTTCAGCGGGCAGAGGCTGCTCAACGACGCCGCTGCTGCCGGGTTGCGGGTCGGTTGTGCTCCAGACACCTTCCTGGGCTCCGGATTGCAGACGGCATGCCGGCTTATCGAAGAGGGCATGATCGGGATGCCGCTCACGGCCCTGGCCCTGCTGCAGTTGCCTGGACCGGAGTCGTGGCATCCCAACCCGGCGTTTCTGTATGCCGCGGGAGCTGGCCCACTCTTCGACCTTGGGCCTTACTACCTCACGGCGCTCGTACAGGTCTTCGGCCCGACCGCTTCGGTCGCGGCCCTTGGGTCGAAGGCACGGGAGCGACGGGTGATCGGCTCTGGGCCGAAGGCAGGAGAAGAGTTCGACGTGACGGTGCCCAGCCACGTGAGTACGCTCGCCCAGTTCGAGTCCGGCCAGTCTGCGCAGGCCATTTTCTCTTTCGACTCAGCGCTTCCTCGTACCCTGCTGGAGGTCAACGGCACCGACGCAACGATGCTTTTTCCCGATCCCAACTTCTTCGAGGGCGAGATCGCCATCAGACGGCGCGGCGGCGAGGATTGGGAGACTGTGGCCACCACGACGGCGAAGTCCTTCCGTGGCACGGGAGTGCTGGAGATGGCTCGCGCTCTTCGCGAGGGCAGACCGCATCGTGCTCAGGGCGCGCTGGCCTATCACGTCCTTGACACCATGATTGCCATAGCAGAGTCGGTCGAGTCGCGTGCCTTCGTCGATGTCGCGAGCTCAGTCGACAAGCCGCCGCTGCTCCCGGATGACTGGAATCCCTTAGCCGAAACGGTCTGAGCACACCGCCGCGCGATCTGCGCGATGCGCGAGCAGGCACAATAAATGGGGTGACTGACTTTGCGGAAATGTATCGGCCCAGCGAGGAGCATGAGGCATTCCGCGCCGCGGTTCGCGAGGTGTGCGATGAGAAGGTCGCTCCCAACGCCGCCGAGGCCGACGAATTGGCGGAGTTTCCCAAGGCGTCCTTCGAAGCCCTGGTTGCGGCCGACTTCCATGCGCCGCACATTCCCGAGGAGTATTCGGGCGTCGGGGCTGACGCATTAGCGACGGCGATCGTCATCGAGGAGATCGCTCGCGCCTGCGCCGCCACCTCACTCATCCCGGCCGTAAACAAGCTGGCCACGCTGCCGTGGCTGCTGGTCGGATCAGAGGAGATCAAGCAGACTTACTTGCCACCGATCGCGCGCGGCGAAGCGATGGCGTCCTACTGCTTGTCCGAGCCGGAGTCCGGCTCAGATGCGGCAAGCATGCGGACACGGGCGGTACGCGACGGCGACCACTTTGTCCTGAACGGCGTCAAACGTTGGATCACGAATGCCGGGCTTTCGGACTTCTACACGGTGTTCGTGAGGACCGACCCAGACGCTCACTCGAAGGGCATCAGCGCATTTGTCGTCGAGAAGTCCGATGGCGGAGTGTCATTCGGCGCCCCGGAGAAGAAACTGGGCATCAAGGGTTCTCCGACCTGTGAGATGTACCTGGACGGCGTACGCATCCCCGAGTCGCGGATCATCGGCGCAGAGGGCACCGGCTTCGAGACGGCGATGCGCACCCTTGACCACACTCGAGTCACCATCGCGGCGCAGGCAGTGGGCATTGCACAGGGTGCCCTCGACTACGCGCTTGGGTACGTCAAGCAACGCAAGCAGTTCGGCAAGGCGCTTGCTGAGTTCCAGGGCTTGCAGTTCATGCTCGCCGGCATGGGCATGAAGCTGGAGGCTGCACGGCAGCTCACGTACGCCGCGGCCGCCAAATCCGAGCGGGGCGACGCCGATCTGCCCTACTTCGGGGCTGCCGCCAAGTGCTTCGCCTCTGATGTGGCAATGGAGATCACCACCGATGCTGTACAGCTACTCGGCGGTTACGGCTACACGAAGGACTACCCAGTTGAGCGCATGATGCGGGATGCGAAGATCACCCAGATCTATGAGGGCACGAATCAGATCCAGCGGATTGTGATTGCCCGTAAGTTGTTGGCTGGTTTGCCGCACTGAATGCTGCTTGCATTATGGCGCCAATGGCGCCAAACTGGCGCCATGACGAGCATCCAGATCAAGGGAGTTCCCGAACGCACTCATGCCGTACTGCGGCAGCGTGCGGCGGCTGCACACCAGTCGTTACAGGAATACCTCCTTCAGCACCTCATCGAGGAAGCCGATCGACCCACACT
>DASUYM010000134.1:0-27097 GCA_036377435.1 Propionibacteriaceae bacterium | reverse complement strand
CCAACCCGACCGCCAGCAACCAAGGATCCACAGTGGAAACACCGGGCAGACCGGCCGACCAGGCACGCCCACCACCGCAACCCCGGACGATCAAGATCAACTATGCGACACCAGAAGGCTGGTCGGTGGATCGAGGCTTAGCAATCGCTGCCAGATCCGGACTGATTTCCACTCCTATTACTTCTCCGTCCGGTCCGACGGCTTGAACTAGGAAAGGGAAACTGGCTCCTGTTCCGCAGCCAACATCGAGGACTCGGTTCCCAGGCTCTAAGCAGAGGCGTTTCACCGCGGCTTCCCGGAGCGGATGTGTGAAGGACGCGAGAAAATTCGGATAACGGGAAAGCAACCAGGTATAGCGAGGAATGTCAGCGGGAGGGACATCCCCCTGTCGTGGGTTCATCTTTCTTTCTCTCTATCTGTCCTCTCGGCGGGAAAGGCGCATCGACGCTGGACGAGCATGTCGTGACGGGGTCGTAAGCCTCTGGTTCAGGCGATTAGCTGCGAGGGGTCCGTTGCGGTCCATCGAGAGGTGCTCGTTGGCTGGGCCATTGTCACTCAGTTGGCATGCATAATCGCATGCGCCATCCGCGGCAGCTCACGTTCACGGTGTCGGCGTTCTCACGCTGAGCGTGAGCAGTTGCTCGGTCTTGAACATGGCGGCGGTTGCCGTCACTGGCGACGGCGCCGCTCACTGCGCCGGCGTGGGTGCGCGCCTGTTGGCTCATCAGCTTTCCAGTCTCGAGGGCACTGGTGCACGAAGCATTGACTAACGATTCCGCACTCCACACGCGCCGTGCACGCTAGCCGGCTGATCGCGATACAGTCGCTCAGCGAAGTGGCCGGGCCCTGATCATCGCCGGCCATGGATGGTCATCTCAATGTCCTGCAATCTTGTCGTCTATGGCGCGGGCGGCGTATCCCTGTAAGACAGCCCGAGCGGTCGCTTCTGGCGTATCTAGGTGGTCGCGCTGGTGCCCGGCTCTTGGGCTCGGCGACTTACGACGAGCAGGCCGACGATGAAGACGAGGACGACGAGCTGGAAGGCGATGCCTACGACGTCCTGGAAGCCGCTCTCCAGACCCTCGTAGCCGACGGAGAACCCTTGGGCGAGGGAGAGCAGGCCGCCGACTATCAGGAGCACGCCGAGCCAGCTCGGGATGAGGCGGCTCACCACGGCGGCAGCGCCCACGAGCAGGAAAGCCACGCCGAGCAGGACCCGGAAGTAGCTCTGGAGGGCCCACTCGGTCCAGCGAACGGTTTCGGCATCGGCATAGCGGTTGCCTTCTCAGGCCCCGACGCGGCGACCCAAGCTTCTACTACCTGCTTGAGCGTGATGCCATCCACCGCTTGGAGAACGGCTCAGCTCGCGCCGGTCGCGATGATTGCGCCACCGGCTAGCAGCGCGAGGCCTGGCTCGCAACTTGGGCTGTGTTGCACCCGATACTCCGTATCCGAGCGCGGCTGACCACCGGTGTGCTCATCGCGACCGGGTGCTGCTCTTCCTGGCGCTACTTGGCACGTTCCCCACGTTCTTCGAGGCGTTCGCGGCCGACTGAGAGCACGCCAGGCACTCCCTGTCCGCACCGGTTCCGCGTGCCGCCGTGGGATGAATAATGGGATTGCGGAGCAGTTAGCGACCCGACCGTCGCAGAGGAGGCAACGATGCCAACGGTGAAGGAGGCCGCGTCGGAGTTCCTGGCAAAGAAGCGGATTGCGGTGACGGGGGTGTCCCGGACTCCGGGGACACATGGCAGCAACGCCGTGTACCGGCGGCTGCGGGCTCGCGGCTATGAGGTGTTCGCGATCAACCCGAATGCGGAGGTGGTCGAAGGCGATCGGTCCTACCACGACCTGAAATCCGTCCCCGACGGTGTTGAGGCAGTCGTCATTGGAACCAGGCCGGAGATCGCCGAGGCCACCATGCGGGAGTGCGTCGATCTCGGTATCGGGTACGTGTGGATGCATCACGGGCCCGGGGCCAGCAGCGTCTCTGGGCCAGCCACCCAATACGGTCGCCAGCACGGGATCACAGTGATCGACGGGGGCTGCCCGTTGATGTTCGACCCTACCGCCGACCTCGGGCACAAGGCGATGCGCTTCGTGTTCACCCGCACGGGCAGGGTCCCCAAGAAGGTGTGAGACCCGCGCCTGCGATGTGCGGCCCTCGTCTTAGAGCGCTTTGTCGTGCGGAAAATACTGCCGGACGGCCCCACTGGTTAAGCAGCCTCGCCGGTCTGAAGGGCCTCTGTCTGCGTCCCACTTCTCGTGCTCGTCACGTGGGATGATTGCATTCTTTCGGGCCAGCTGGATAGCGCCCCTCTCAGCGATTTGAAGGAACGATACGAGAAAATTCTGGCCCAGATGCGGACGTTCGAAAGTGTCCCGGCCTGTGTCCCTTCAGGCCGGTACGTCAACCGGGAAATCGGGCCGGAGGTAGAGGTACGGCGGCCGTTCCCGAGGCTGCTCAGAAGTACCAGAATTCCGCTTCGTGGCCGCGGTCGTGGAAATCACCGTAAGTGCCGCTGTAGAAGCACAGCGGCAAACCGTCCCGGTATCGGACGTGGAGGATGTTGCCGAGCACGATGAGGTGGTCACCGGCTTCGATTAGGCATGCCACGGTGCAGATGATGTGTGCGACGGCGTGGCTGATCAGCGGTATGCCCAGCGACCCGTGGTCTATCGGCAGGTCGGCGAAGTGGTCTTCTCCTCGCCGGGCGAAACGGTTGGCAATGGCTTCTTGCCGGGCGGAGAGGATGTTGACGCCAAACCGGCCGCCCTCCGACACCGCCGCAGCGGTGCGGGTGCCCAGCGCGAGGCAGACGAGCAGCATCGGCGGGTTGAGCGACACCGATGTGAGCGAGTTGACGGTCATGCCCTCTCGATGCCCGTCGTGGTCGGTGGTAATGACGGCGACACCTGTCGTGAACCGTCCCATAGTGCGCCGCAGGAGGCTCTCATCGGGCGGCGTCGGAATGCTGTTGTCGGTCATGGTGAGCATGTTTGCGTCTCTGCGGGACCGGGGCCGGTCCTAGGGCTCATATCTGGTTACCGAGGCGAGGTCATAGCCGGACAGGAAATCCTCGACGACCTGCACTGCCTGCTCGTAGCCGTAATGGCGGTAGGCGTAGCCCTTCAGGACGAACGGGGCGCCAGCGTAGAACATCTCGTACTGGTGGTGGCGGCCAGCGAACTCTGACCCGATCACGTCCCAGGCGAGCTTGAACAGCTTGACCCGTTCCTCAGCCGGCAGACCAGGAGACTGGAGGTAGCGCTGCATATCGGCCCCGGTGGCATCGCCAATCAGTTCCTTGTACGAGGCGGGCAGCTGGATCACACCGCCGCCGGCAAGTTCCCGGATGATGTGGAGGATGCGCGCGTATGTCTCCGGCTGCTCGGCCAGCGCGCTGTACACGAACCGAGCGTTGGGCCGGCACATGCCGTGGTCGTCAATGGAGGCGGCGTACTCCGCGGCAAGCACCATGCCCTCGACAGTGGCCGCCCGGGCGGCCAGCTCGCCGAGTTTCTCCACAACGCTAGGGATCTTGTCGAGCTGATTAACCTGGCAGATCTTGCGCGCGATACCGGCCAGGAACTGCACCTTGATTGCGAATCGGATCTGCGCCTGGTTGTTGCCCAACACGTGGGCGCCGGTGTCGAAGAACTGGGCGCGCAGCGCGGCCACGTCCCGACAGACAAACACGTCGCACCAAGGCACGAACACATCGTCGAAAACGACAAGCGCGTCTGTTTCGTCATAGCGGCTGGACATTGGGTAGTCATACGCGCTCGGCTGGCCGACCGCATACGGCCTGCGGCAATACATCTTCAACCCGCGCGCATTGACCGGCACAACCGCAGTGACCGCGTGGTCGATGTCTTCGGGAGTGAGCGGCTTGATGCACGACACCAATAGGTGGTCACTAACCGCCGTGCCGGTGCCGAGCATCTGCGCGCCCTGCAGCACGATGCCGTCCTCACGTTCGACGGCGACACCGACCTGGACGAAGTCGCCCTCCCAGCCGTATGCGGTGGTGGTCCGGGTGACTTGCGGCGGGATGATCACATAACTGAGGAACAGGGACTCGTCCAGCAGCCGCCGGTACCACCGCGTGACATTCTTACCGAAGTCGCGGCCGTCGCGGTCGAACACCTCCGGGCGACTGGCGAAGCCAGCAAGGAAGGAGGCGACGTGGTCGGGACTGCGGCCGATGAACCCATGGCACAGCTGCGCCCATTTGGTGATCGCCTCGCAACGGGCGTGGAGATCCTCCCCCGTGCGAGGGAGCATGAACGGTTTGAGGGCCTCCCGGCCGGTCTCGGGGGCCAGGTAGGTCATGCCGTTCGCCGGGTCGGCGGCAAAGTCATACATCTGCCCGATCGTGCTTGTGATACCGGTGAATGCCGGGTGCCCGGTTACGTCATCGACCACGTCGCCATCGATAATGACCACGCGGCCGTCGCGCAACGATTCCACATATTCCTTGCCGCTACGCATGTCCTTCCCTTCACGACCTTGTGGCCGGCGACGGAGCTGACCCGTCGAGACGCCGCCGCAGCGACCCCGGCGTCGTTCGCGCCGGCAATCCCACCGCACAGGACCTGTCTCCTCCACTGGCCTCCCTGGCCAGATCGGGGCGGCGAGTGAAGAAGCGGCTGTAGATGGCGTCGACTGACAGGTCGCGCAGAAACTGGACTATCTGCTCCTCGTCCTCGGGTCTGACCGGGTGTGGCTGCACTCGCCGGCCGTCCCGCAGCACGGCCAGGTCGGCGGTGCCCACGAAGCCGACAGTCACCTTGCGCCTCCCGATCCGACGCTTCCCATCGAAACCACGCAACGCCCAAGGCGATAGAGCCGAAAGCCCTCTGCCTGAAGGACTTCTGCCAGCAACCGCCAGTCGGGTGCCGATCCTCGTGATGCGGACGTTATAGGTTTCCGCCTCAACGCCGGAGACCGTGGCACAACGTCGACCGAAGCAGCAATATCAGCCCGGCGCCACCCCAGGCAAACAGAACTGGGGCCAGCGCAGCTGCGGTCGGCGCTTCGGGCGAGGCAGCGGCCTTGCGCCCGTTGTGGAGATCATGCTGGTCACGATTGAAGCCCGTCCAGCCCCCGGACCAGCCACGCCACGATCTCACTGTCGTTCTGGCTGGGACCGGGTGAGCTCGGCGATGGCCTCGTCGTAGTCGTAGTCCCGCGCCGCGGCCAGCATCCGCTCGTAGCGGTCGCCCAGCGCGGCTTGTAGCTTGGTCATGACCTGACTGTGAAACTCCGCATCCGTTGGCCATGGGCCAGAGCCCACCTGCCGGTAGCCACGCTCGGCGAGCGAAGAGCCGCCCCGCTCGCTCGATCCGGGCGTCGCGGAGATCTGCCGTCGCCCACAGCTCCAGGGCGTAGCTTCCCGCCACCACATTCCGGAGGCGTTGGGCCGCCAGCAACGCCGCCCGTGCATGACGCTGGGCACTCGCTGTATCGCCCAACTCGAGTGTCGCGTCCGCCAGCCGGGTCGACGCAGACATCCGCAGATAGGACTCGCCGATCCGTAACGACAGATCGTACGCTGCCTGCGCGAGGCGGAGGGCCTCATCCGCCCGGCCATGGACGCGCATGAGGAGCGACAGTGCTAGGAGGCCGAAGCCGATCGCAAGCGGGCTCTCCCTCCGCCTCAAGTCTCCGCGACGCTTCAGTCAGCTCGTCCTGCCACCGCTCGTCGTCGGGTGAGGCACCACGCGCGATCGCCCGCAGGAGCCGTGCGAAGGCCACCATGCGTTGGTCGCGGGGCTCAATGGCGAGGCGAGCGGCGTCATCGAGACCCTCCTCCAGCTGGGCAAAGTCGCCCTCGAAAAACGACTGGATGGCACCGATGGTCCACGCCACTGCTCGCTCGTAGGGCCCTGCGCTTGGCAAGGCGGCAATCTGTTCCATCCAACCGCGTCCCTCGCTGTGGTCGCTGCGCATATGCCAGTAACTCGCCATCGCACGACCCATGCGCAGCGCACTCGCAACGTCGTCGCGTCGCAAGGCGCGGCGCATGACTGCGCGAAAGTTGTCCTTCTCGCGACCAAGGCGGTCCAGCCATTTGACTTGCTCGACGGTGCCGAGCGCCGCGTCGCCGCGCTCCGCGAGCGCCAGGTAATGCGCCTCGTGTCGGGCGCGGTAGCCAGCCCTTCGCCGCTCGCCTCGAGCAGCGCGACAGCGAATTCGCGGATCGTTTCGAGCATCCCGAACCGCGGCTCTACCGCCTCGCCAGTGGCGCGAATCAAGCTCTCACCCACGAGGTCGGCGAGCAGGTCGAGCGTGTCAAGTCTGCCATCGGGATTCGTCACTTGCTCGATCGCCTCCAGGTCGGCGCTGCCGGCGAAGACGGCCAGTCGGGCGAAGAGCAGCTGCGATTCGGATGACAGCAGGGAATAGCTCCAGGCGATCGTGTCGCGCAGCGTCCGCTGGCGCGCGGGCAGGTCGCTGGGTCCGGCGCGCAGGAACTCGAGGCGCTGGTGTCCCATGCGCTCGAGGAGGGCGCGCGGTGACAGCAGGCGGAGGCGGGCACTCGCCAGCTCGATGGCCAGCGGCAGCCCATCCAGGCGCCGCGTCAGCTCGGCAATTGCCAACAGGTCCTCATCGCTGGGCTGATAGTCGGGACGGAACCTGCGAGCTCGCTCGACAAAGAGTTCGACCGCCGGAGTGATCGCTGCGCCGGCGGCCGGGACGGCGAGGGGCTCGAGCTCGAACACGCGCTCGCCGCGAATGTCGAGGATCCGGCGGCTGGTGACGAGCAGCTTAGGGGCATCGGCACTGGCCAGCAGATCGGCCACGTCGCCCGCGGTCTCGGTTAGCTGTTCCATGTTGTCCAGAACGATCAGCATCTGTGCATCCGCCAGCCGGCCACTCAGTTGGATTCCGAGGCTCAGCCCTGTCCCTTCCTGCACGCCGAGCGCCTTGGCGAGGGTGGGACGCACCAGTGAGGGCTCGGTGACCGCGGACAGCTCGACATAGGCGACCCCATCGGTGAATCGGTCCTTCCCTCGTTCAGCTACCGCCAGCGCCAGCCGGGACTTGCCGATTCCTCCGGCGCCGACGATGGTGACGAGCCGGTTTCCCGGGTCTGCGAGGATGTCAAGGACTCGCCTGACCTCCCCATCCCGGCCAATCAGTCGGGTCGGCGGGCGCGGCAGCGGAGGGAGGACCTCCGACGGAGCGGGCTTAATGCGTAGCGCCGACGCCGAGAAGCGCTCGGTGAGCAGAACAGCAAGATCGTCGGCCACCAGCGAACGCAGCTCGTCCACATCGCTGAACCGCCGGTAGGAAGCGCGGTCGTCGCCTTGAATACGCGCAATCAGTTCCGACAGCCGCGGCTCTCGGTTAGGTGCGGGGGTCTTGATGTAGATGAGCTTCGGTCGGTCAGCCGACAGTCCGTACTCATCCTCAAGCCCCGACACCTTCTCGCCTGGCGCGACCCACCCATAGCGCTCCCAGTACAAACCAATAAAGACGTCGCTCTGCTCTAGGTACGCGCGATACAGCGCCCGCGGCGGGTACGGACGCGCCCCCAGCTCGAACATGACAGGCGTCAGGCGCAGGCTTTCGATCGCCTCGCGTACCGCCTGCCGGTCTTCTGCCAGTTCCTGGAGCGTGGAGCTTACAAAGACGCGAAGGCGCTGATCCGGTGTCAGGATCGACACCCTTCATCGTATCGAGGCCCAGCCGCCCAGCCTGCCGCCGTCGGAGGTTGCATTCCTGGCGGCCGCTAACACGGAGACTAGTTGATCTTGTTATCGCGTCCGATCAGAGGGTCAATCTGACCTGATAATGATGCCCAGCGCACCCGCCTTTTACGCCTTGGCGCATAGCGTTAAGCGGGTTGGCACCCCTGAAAATGCAGCCAAGTAGAACGGCCATTCCGACGATTACGGCGGCACCGGCGAGTAGCACGACGGCGACCACCTCCCTCAGCCGCGATCGTGCCTAAAACACGGCTGGCGTCTTGCTGCCCCAGCCTGGTCGCGATGCAAGATATCGGCTCCTACTACGAAGCCGAGCGATCACCGTAAGCCAACGCCCGTGTTGTGTATCGATGCGGAGACTCTGCATGGTCCGGTTTTTATAGGTCAGCGCCATGCGTGCCGACTGCGGTTCATTCTGGCTCGATGGCTTACGTGTCGGCCAAGAGGAGGTAAGCGATCAACCCGTCTATTTGCAGTTGATTACCGCGCCAGATCAGCTCGCCCGGATCCAGACCATCCTGCTCCCCCCATATACCCCCCTGGGGTAGGGACGTTGGGCCCGACCGGATGTGACCTTTGCCCATACCCCCATTCGGCACGGGCGAGCAGGGTAGGGGATATCCCGCGATGGGAGGGGATGTGATCAAACGCCAACTGTGCCTCTACGCATCGCCCCGGGGAGCGGAGTTGTCAGTCTCATCGCGCTCGCGGTGCCTATCGACCTTCCTCGTTGCGGTGCTCGTGCTGGCCGGTCCGCTGAGATGATCTTCATGATGCACGGAATGCACGGCGCAGCGAACGAGACCACCGAAGATGACCAGCGCGCGACACGACCGGCGATCGCCCGCGAAGTAGACCGCGATGATGCACTGGGCAACGGCATGGGCGGCCGGGACATGGTGCTGATGACCGTGACGGCTACGCGCCACGGTGCGACGCGGGGCGGCGAGGCCCGCGAGCCGCCACGGCTCAACGGATTCTGGCGGAACTCTTCGGCGGTGGCGAGATGGAAGAGGAGTACACGAGGCGGCTGCAGGTCCTCAATAACCCACCCCGGCACGGCCCAGGGGCTTGACGTGGACGCCGACGCCGGTTATGGACTGTGGGCCTCTGGTGATTGTCAACGCGGCGCCGTTCGTAGTGTTCCCGGCCAGCATCCTTCACCCGCGCACCGGCCAGGACTGGCAGGCGATGGGCGTGCGGTGGCTGCCCGGTTAAGCGTCGCCCGGCGCGACTGCGCCCCCCGTACCACGGGCTTATTGGCTCTGCCCCGGCGGGCGTCGCCGGCGGACGGGGCCGGCCGGCCCTATGCACGCGCCGACGCCGCCCCGCCCGGGAGGCTGCGTTGACCGCGGGGCCGGCGGCCCGGACGAGACAAGGCCCGCGCCGGAGCCGATCATCCCGCGGCGGGCGTCGGTCGGTACCGGTGGGGCGTCGGCTGGTGCTGGCCGAGCCGCGCCGGCTGGCGGCTGGGGCGCTCGCGGTTGGCCTGGCACTGATGCTGGTGCTGCTGTTTGAAGGGTTGTGGACCGGTGTGCAGGCCCAGGTGACGGTCTATGAGGACAAGACCGGTGCGGACCTGTTCGTGCTGGCACCTGGTGCATCCAGCTTGTTTTCGGAGGGCAGCACCCTGCCGATGTCCACCGTGGACACCGTGCAGGCCACTGCGGGAATCGCCTGGGCAGCACCGGTACGCAGCGGTTTCAGCATCCTGGACATGCACGGCAAGAAGGTCGCGGTGACGCTGGTCGGGTCGCAACCCGGTCAGCCCGGCGGGGCGTGGGCCCTCGCCCGCGGGCGCGGCGCAACCTCCGGCGACGAGGCGGTCATCGACCCGTCGCTGGCCGCAGCGCACGGCCTCAGCATCGGCGACGCGCTGCCGGTACAGGGCCGCATGCTGCGCATCGTCGGCATCACGACCGGACCCGGCTCATTCATGATCGGCATGGTGTTCGTGCAGCACGACGCCGCAAACGCCATGCTGGGCACCACGGACACCACCAGCTTCGTGCTGGTCGGCACCACGGATCCGGCCGGTGCGCGGGCCCGGCTTACTGGCGCGGGCTTGCACGTGGTGGACAAGGCGCAGCTGCGCGAGGCGGACCTGACCCTCGCCACCCGCATCTATGGCCAGCCGCTGCGACTCATGGTCGCCTCGGCGGTCATCGCCGGGATCCTAATCATCGGGTTGGTGACCTACACCGGTGTGGTCGAAAGGCGCCGTCAGTACGGGCTGCTCAAGGCGCTCGGCGCCGGCAGGCTGGCCATGGTGCAGCTGGCGCTCGGCCACACACTGACCCTCGGCATGCTTGGCATCCTCGCCGGCAGCGGTCTGATCTACGCCGTCCGAGCGCTACTGACGCTGTGGCGACCCCAGTTCCCAGTCGTTCTCACCCCGGCCGCGTTCGGCTATGCGACTGCGGCCGGACTGGCAATGGCGATGGTGGCCGGGCTGCTGCCCGCCGCCCGGCTGGCCCGGCTCGATCCCGCCACCGCGTTCAGGGGCGCCTGATGGCCGCGCGGACGGTCCCGCTGGGCCGGCGTAACCTCACTGAGGACGCGCGCCGCGCCGCCCTATCCGTTGGCGGCGTAGCGGTGGCCCTGCTGCTGGTTCTCATCCTCGACGGGATCTTCGCCGGCGCACTGCGCCAAGTCACGGCGTACCTGCGCACACTGCCCGCCGATGTGGTCGTCTCCCAACAAGACGTACGCACGATGCACATGTCCGCCTCCGCGCTGCCACCCGGCACCGCCGATCGCGCCGCCGCCGTACCCGACGTCGACTGGGTTGCGCCGATTTGGTACGCCAGCGGCGTTGTCGCCACCGACACCGGCCGGCAGCTCAGCTACGTCATCGGCTACGACGCGGCCACCGGCCGGGGCGGACCCACCCGACTGGTCGCCGGCCGTAACCCCACCGATGGGGAGGTCGTCCTCGACGAGCTCGGCGCCCAACAGATCGGCGTCCGCCTCGGCGACCGGGTCACCGTGCTCGGCACAACGCACACCGTGGCCGGCCTGTCTACGGGGCAGACCTCCATCACCAACACCCTTGCGTTCGTGACCGCGGCGGACTTCACCCGGCTCGCCCCGCGCCCGGCCAGCTACCTGCTGGTTGGCGCTCGACCTGGCATCGACCCAGCCACGCTGGCCGACCGGTTGGCCAGCGCGCTGCCCACCACGACTGTGCAGACACGTACCGAGTTTGTCGACTCAGAGGCCCGTATCGTCACCGACATGAGCGCCGCCATCATGCAGATCATGGCGCTGCTTGGGCTACTCGTCGCGCTCGCCGTCGTGGTGCTCAGCCTGTACGCCCTGACTCTGTTCAAGCTCCGCGAGTACGGCGTCGTCGCCGCTCTCGGCGCCACCCGGTGGCGGTTGGCCCGCATCGTCACCGTCCAGGCGGTGTGGACCGCTGCCGGCGCATTCGCCGCCGCGACCGGCCTGGCGCTGCTCCTCGGCGCGCTCATCAGCCGGATCACACCACAGGTTTCTATCGCGGTCACGGCGCCGAGCGTGGCCCGCCTCGCCGCCGCCGCCCTGGCCGCCAGCCTCGCCGGCGCATTGCTGCCCATCTATCGGCTGGCCCGCCTTGATCCGGCCGTGGCATTCCGGAGGCAGCCATGACCACCCGCACCCCACGCGGCGCGACCAACGGCACCACCTCCACAGCCGGCGCCGCCGTGGGCGTCCGCGTCCGCGGCCTGACCAAGGTGTTCGGCACCGGCGATACCGCAGTGCGCGCCGTCGACGGCGTCGACCTCGACGCCGCCCCGGGACAGATCATGCTCGTTATGGGACCCTCCGGCAGCGGCAAGACCACCCTGCTACTCATGCTTGGCGCTCTGCTGCGGCCCACCACCGGCTCCGTCCTCCTCGACGGCGTCGACATCACCACCGCCCCCGACCGGCAACTACCCCGGCTACGCGCCCGCCACATCGGCTTTGTCTTCCAGGACTTCAACCTGCTCTCCGCCCTCACTGTTAGCGAGAACGTCGAGATCGCCTGCAACCTCGCCGGCACCCGCGGCGCCGCGGCCCGCCGCCGCGCCGCCGACTTGCTTGACCGGTTCGACCTCACCCACCGGATTCGGTTCAAGCCCGAACAACTCTCCGGCGGGGAGAAGCAACGGGTCTCCCTCGCCCGCGCCCTGGCCAACAACCCGGCTATCCTGCTCGCCGACGAACCGACCGCCAACCTCGACTCCTCCCACGGCCTACACGTCGCCCGGCTGCTACGCCAACTGGCCACCACCGACCAGCGCGCCATAATCGTCGTCAGCCACGACGAACGGCTACGACCCTTCGCCGACCGCGTCCTGTGGCTGGAAGACGGCCACTTCAGCAACCTGGACCAGATGCCCGTCGACCCCGTCTGCGGCATGCCCGTCCACCAGACCGGACCCCACCTCAGCCGCGACAACCACGACATCTGGTTTTGCGCCAACGGCTGCCGCGACCAATACCTCGCCAACCCCGACAGGTATCCCCTGACCGCCGGCGCACCCGCACCCCCGACGACGCCCTGACCTGGGCAGGGCCGGGCTTCACCCAGCCACGCGAAAGGCCGGGAGGCAACGGTCAGAGGGACTGTCGGCTGAACGGTTGAAATGGCTGGTCTGAAATCCGAGAAGAGACAGACCATGACTGACACGATCGACGTCGTGGCAGCAGCAGACAGGCCGGCCGAACCGGCGATCCGGTGGATCAGCAGCAGCTCGCTGAGCAGCTGTTGCCCATCCCAATCGTTCAAAACTGCCTAGCGGCCACTGTTGGCCCGGCGCAGACGATCGCAACGTTGGCACGGAGCATGCGATTTGGCCCAGTCAGCACATCCCTGAGGCGCGGCTCCACATCGTCGAGGGCGAGGGACACGTCTCACTGACGATGAGGACCGGCGGGATTCTCGAGGACCTGCTCGAGCGAGCAGCACTGCAGTCGCCGATTGAGGAGCGGAAGGAGGGGATATTTGGCAGCCGCAGACAGGGCATGAGCCGCACGACCGGCGGGCGAGTCAGGGACCTTCGGCCTCCCCATATAGGCCAGGTCGCCCCTTTACCACCCCTTGAGGTCGGAGCAACGTCGGTTGTGGCCAAGTCGTACAAGACCGATGGCCAGTGAAAGTGGAGCAATGGCCCGTATCGATCAAGCCAAGATGAGAGCAAGCGTCGATGAGATGCTCAACCGTTGGCCAGCCGTCGGTTTGGCATTGGGAGCGGTCCGAGACGGATCCACTGAATTCTTTTACCGACACGGTGTGGCAGACATTGCGGCCAACACTTGCCGCTGTCCGCGGAACGGAGCGCGGCTGCGGTGAACCCGCGGATGTGGGCGGCCGGGGCGGCTGGGGCGCTGGCCGTGGCGACCACAGTGAAGGCTGTTCGGCGATCGCGCCGCCAGCGGCACGCCGCGGGGCGCACATGAACGGCGCCGCGGGCACAGCGCTGTGGCGCCTGGGCGCTACCGAGCTCGCCGAGGCGATCAGAACCAAGCAGGCATCCAGTCGAGAAGTCATCGAGGCACACCTTCGGCGGATCGAGGCAGTCAACGCCTCGATCAACGCGGTCGTGATCGTGCTGCACGAGCAAGCGCTGGACGCGGCGACGGCGGCAGACCGTGCGGTCGCCGCTTGCGCTGATCACCCGCCGTTCCACGGCGTGCCCTTCACCGTCAAGGAGA
Organism: Propionibacteriaceae bacterium; assembly: GCA_036377435.1. Classification (GTDB taxonomy): domain Bacteria; phylum Actinomycetota; class Actinomycetes; order Propionibacteriales; family Propionibacteriaceae; genus Microlunatus. The sequence continues at coordinate 13,696 of DASUYM010000134.1, read as the reverse complement.
ACATCGACTTCGCCGGGACGCCGACCACCCAGGGATTCAGGACGCTGGCGAACGCATACCCGAGTCGGGATGCTCCCATCGTTGAGCGTCTCAAGGCTGCCGGAGGAATCCCGATCGGCCGTACCAACCTCCCCAGCGGTGGCACTGCGAGAGCGAACTGTGGGGAGCGACGGTCCGGGACCGGTCCCACGGGTTCCCGCGATCGCCACCGGTATGAGTCCGTTGGGTCCGGGAACGACGGCCTTGGATCGCTCCGCCATCCCGCTCAATGCTGCGGTGTCAGTGCGCTGAAGCCCACGTTGGGACGAATTCCGCATGCGAGCTCCATCGAGCCTGCTGACGTGGGCACGATGGCATAGAGCTGACCGTTGTCAATGGCCCCCTAGCGCGGCGAATTGCGGACCTTCGGGAGGCCTTCGACGTCATCTCCGGGCCAACTGGCGGGACCCATGGACCGTCCCGGCACCGCTCCGCGGCCCGAAACCCGTTAAGCCCATCAGAGCGGCCCTGGTGCTTGACCCAGCCGGCAGCTAAACGATGGGGCGAGTTAACCAGCCAGGACAGCCGTGCCAACCCAGCCTTGACTCGCGCTACGGGCGAGGTCCGAGCGGCAATATCGGCAACCGCATGCACTCCAACCGCATGGGCCACGCCAGACCAGATCGCTGACCGCGTCGATCTGAAGCGGACGCTGAAAAGCCTCCATCTCAGCATGGTCGGCGCGGTCGATATCGCCCACGTTGCGCGTGAGGTTGCGGCCACACATCCAACACTGACTGCTCCTGCACGGGTGATCGCCATGCGCGCCCAAGGAGAGGCCGAAATCGCAAACGAGCAAGGCATCACCGCATACGACGGAAAGCCCTGGCCAGTGCACGCCAAATCGCAACCAATCAGGTGATCCCGCTGCCCGAACCAGCTCGCCGCGGACTCGTCAACATCACCGGCGATGTGATCGCGACCTCCAACCGGGCAGTCGCCGCAGCTGCCCCGCTCGATCCCAGTGACTGTGCACCGATGAAGACGCCAATAGGCCGCGGACGCAAGGTACCGAGCCCAAGCACAAACATCCCTGGCGCCAAGCCAGTCACACGGGCACCACGACGATGAACCCTGTTCACAGGCCAGTTCGCTGCCACGTACCACTCGGAGCCGGAGCGCGAAGGCTTCGCCCCAGCGCCGATGAACGCGGAAAGAGGGGAGCGTAGATGATCAAGGAGCGCTTGCTGAGCGTGTCAGAGGCGGCCGAACGACTCGGCACGACCACGCGCTTTCCGCGCCGGCTAATCGCCGAAAAGCGGATTCGATTCGTGCGATTGGGCCGGCATGTGCGCATTCCAGAGTCGGCCATCGAGGAATTCGTTGAAGCCGGGACGGTGCAGCCAATCACTTGGGCCGAGGTGCCATGACCTCGCGCAAGCGTCATTTCGGGAGCATCCGGCGTCGTGAGTCTGGGAACTATCAGGCGCGATACCGGGGTCCGGACGGCCGAATGCACTCCGCGCCAATGACTTTTGCTCGGAAGTCCGACGCCGAACGCTGGCTCGCCTTGTTGGAGGGCAAGGTGATCCGTGGCGAGTGGTCTTCCCCGGACGCGCGACGAGTCACGGTCGGAGAGTACGCCCAGGCGTGGATCGCGGAGCGTCCACTCCAGCCACGTACCCGAGAGTTGTATGAGTCGCAGCTGCGAAATCACATCGACCCTTATCTGGGGGCGAAGATGGTCGACAAGCTGACTCCGCAAGCGGTGCGCAGCTGGCGTCAGCAGCTTCTGAGCGAGGGGTGTTCGGTGATGGTCGCAGCGAAGTCGTATCGGCTGCTACGGGCCATCCTGAATACGGCGCTCAAAGAGGACCAGCTCATCGCACAGAATCCGTGCCGAATCCCCGGCTATGACAAGGAGACAAGCACCGAGCGGCCAGTCGCCACCATCCGGCAAGTCTTCGCCCTATCGCAACTGGTCGAGAGGCGGTATGCAGCGCTGGTGTTGCTTGCAGCATTCACGGGGTTGCGGTGGGGTGAGCTGGTAGCCCTGCGACGCTCCGACCTCGACCTGGAACGGGGAACTGTCACGGTCTCTCGGAAGTTCGCCGAGCTACAAGATGGACGCCGCGTGACGGGTCCACCGAAGTCCACCGCCGGCGTGCGCGCTGTTGCGCTGCCGGCGATGATCGTGGACGTGATGAAGGCCCATCTGGTTGAGTTCCCAGCTGAACCCAATGAGCTGGTCTTTCGGGGGCCACTGGGTGCGTCGTTAAGACGCAACAACTTCCACCGGTCGGTGCACTGGAGCAAGATCGTTGTCGAGGCCGGCTTGCCTTCTGGATTCCACTTCCATGATCTCCGCCATACCGGCAACAATCTGGCGGCGGCGAGCGGCGCCAGCACTCGCGAGCTGATGTACCGAATGGGCCACGGCAGCATGCGCGCCGCCCTGATCTACCAGCACGCGACGAGTCAGCGGGACCGCGAAATCGCCGATGCGCTCCAGAAGCTAATCGAGCGGAACCGACCGCGGTGTGGCCCGTGCGTGGCCCGAGGTCCTCATCGGGGCATTCCAGGACGCAGATCAGCGGTCCCGAAGAAGGCTCCGACTAGGGCTTTCGTGGTGGAGCGGGTGACGAGAATCGAACTCGCATGGCCAGCTTGGAAGGCTGGGGCTCTGCCATTGAGCTACACCCGCATCCGTGATCATATTGAGGCGCCAGAGAGCGTTTCGTTGTAATCACGGAGTCGGGGCGACAGGACTCGAACCTGCGATCTTCTGCTCCCAAAGCAGACGCGCTAGCCGCTACGCTACGCCCCGGCCGTCCGGCGATGACCGGACGTTCGCGACGAGTGTAGGGCACGCCAACGTGCAGGCCAATCGGCGTGTCGGAACCCGCCAGACGGAGGTTTGGCCGAGCTGAGGCCGCCCCGTAGGATTGCCCCGGCTCAGCGTGAGCCATCCTCGGGCGGTTCGCATTCCGTCCCGTGGCGCGATCACAGGAGTAATCAGCGTGCCCAGCACCGTCGAGCAGTTGAGCCCTACCCGGGTCAAGATCACCGTTGAGGTGCCGTTCGCGGATCTCAAACCCAGTATGGACAAGGCCTACGCCGAGGTCGCCAAATCGGTGAACATCCCGGGGTTCCGGCGCGGCAAGGTTCCGCCTGTTGTCATCGACCAGCGCTTTGGGCGTGGAGTCATCATCCAGGAGGCCTTCAACGACTCATGGCAGCACTTCTATGGCGCGGCTGTCACCGAGAACAACCTGTCGCCGCTGGCACAGCCTGAGGTTGAGGTCACCAAACTGGAGGACGGCGACCTTATCGAGTTCACGGCCGAGGTCGACGTACGGCCCGAGTTCGAGTTGCCTGAGTTCTCCAGCCTGCAGGCTCAGGTTGACGCGCTGGACGTACCAGACACGCTGGTCGACCAGCAGCTTGATGTGCTGCGCAACCGCTTCGGGTCCCGCGAGACTGTGGAGCGCCCCGCGGCTGACGGTGACATCGTCACAATCAACCTGGTTGCCAGCCGAGAGGGCGAGCCGCTTGCCGACGCTACTGCCGAGGACGTGGAATACACCATCGGGTCCGGGCAGATGCTCGACGGACTCGACGAGGCTGTCATCGGGCTGTCCGCTGGCGAGTCGGCGAACTTCGCCTCGAAGCTGGTCAGCGGTCCGTGGCAGGACGAGGAAGCCGACATTCAGGTGACCGTCACCAAGGTGCAAAGCTCCGAGCTGCCTGACGCCGACGACGAGTTCGCCCAGGAAGCATCGGAATTCGACACGGTCGAGGAGCTCCGGGCGAGCATTAAGGACCGCCTCACGCGGCTAGCTCGGCTCGAGCAGGCAAGCCAGGCCCGCGATGCCGTATTGGAGACCTTGGTCGGTCAAGTCGATATCGAGGTACCCGAGCACCTGCTCAACTCCGAAATCGACGCTCGCCGCAAGCAGATCACCGAGCAGCTGGCTCAGGCGGGTCTCAATCTCGAGCAATACCTCGCCGATGTTGGTCAGGAGCAGACCGAGGACGAATTCTGGGCCGACCTCGAGGAGCGGTCCGCGCAAGCCCTGAAAGCGCAGATCATCTTGGACAAGGTTGCCGAAGAGCACTCAATCGATGTTGATCAGAACGATTTCACTCAACACATCCTGCGTAAGGCTCAGACCGACGGCGTTGCGCCGCAGCAGGTCGCGGATCACCTGAAGGAACATCCGCACCACATTGAGGAGTACATGCTGGAGATCCGCCGCGGCAAGGCGCTGGCCATGATCGTCGAGGCCGCTACGGTGACCGATTCGAATGGGTCGGTGGTCGAGCTCGCGAAGCTTCAGGAGGACGGCACGTACGCAGACTCGGAGGCCCAGCCTGCGAACGATGTCGCTGACGAGGCCGCGGAGCAGCCAGCGCCCGAGCCGGCGCCGAGCGCCTAAGGCTTCAGCGATCAACAACTCGGTAACTGTCGGAAATTGGTCTTAGAGGCGAGCGTTCCAGATGTCAAAGCTCGTATCTGTCGGAAATTGACTTACCGGCAGTGCAGTGAGGTGTCGATTGCCTCCGCTTGGAGCGGCGCGCTGGCCGTGATCAGCAACCGCAGTCAGCAAGATCATTTAGCAGATTTGATGGTGAACCGATCGGATTGCTACGATTCATTGGCCGATGCTCTAGATCACATGGAGAATCTCGCTTACAATGCGAAGATCTCGTGATCTTGAGAAATACCGCCCCAGACCTCGATGGCTCCATGTGCCAGCAGCCATGGGGCCGAAGGCTCAAGCGTCCGCAGGGGAGACGCTCGGGGGATGAGCCGGGGCGCGAGATGGTCGGTCCTGGAGGAAACCCGCCCAGGCTGGCCATTTTCGCGTTCTCGTGGTCAGCGCGATTCACGTCGGCTGAGGTGACTTCGCCCTTCTGCGCCCACAGCGAACACACCTGTTTTCCCAGCAACTCGTCGCACCCGCCGGGGTAGGTTCATCATCGTGAACGCGACCAACGGATCTTCTCTCTTCAGCGCCTTCGATCAGCCCTCGTGGGTACCGCGGTCCGCCGAATATAGCTCGAATGGCCGTAACGGCTTCGGGCTCGACGACAACGTGTACCAGGCTTTGCTGAAGAACCGCATCATCTTCCTCGGCACCGAGGTCAAGGACGAAAACGCTAACGCCATCTGTGCTCAGATGCTGTTACTCAACGCCGAGGATCCTCACAAGGACATTTACCTCTACATCAACTCGCCTGGCGGATCGGTCGATTCGGGGATGGCGATCTACGACACCATGAAGTGGATCTCGAACGACGTGGCGACCGTGGCGATGGGACTGGCTGCCTCCATGGGCCAGTTCTTGCTCTGCGCGGGTACCAAAGGCAAGCGGTACGCTCTGCCGCACAGCCGCATCATGATGCACCAGCCCTCCGGTGGTCTTGGGGGCACGGCAAGCGACATCCGGATCCAGGCTGAGCAGTCGCTGCACATCAAGTCGACCATGCAGAAGCTGATTGCCCAGCACACCGGTCAGACGCTCGACCAGATCGAGGCCGACTCCGATCGGGACCGGTGGTTCACCGCGGAGCAAGCTCTGGCGTACGGCTTCATAGATCACGTTTATGCGACTGCAGCTCAGATCCCGTCACCTCAGGCCCCGAACCAGTGAAGGAGCGAATGGAGATGACCACCGGAGTGGGTTCGCCCTTCGCTTTGGGTCAGCCTTTTTCTCCCACCATGGACTACTACATTCCGCAGTGGGAGGAACGTACGTCGTACGGCATGCGCCGGATCGACCCCTACACCAAGCTTTTCGAGGACCGGATCATCTTTCTCGGCACCCCGATCTCGGATGACATCGCCAACGCCGTGATGGCCCAGTTGCTCTGCCTGCAGCAGATGGACGCCGAGCGCGATATCGAGATCTACATCAACTCGCCCGGTGGCTCGTTCACCGCACTCACCGCGATCTACGACACGATGCGTTACATCAAGCCTGATGTACGCACTGTGTGCCTCGGGCAGGCGGCGTCAGCCGCCGCGGTGATCTTGGCGGCCGGCACCAAAGGCAAGCGGCTGGCGCTGCCGAACAGCCGGATACTGATCCACCAGCCGGCGACAGAGGGCGGCTACGGGCAGTCCTCCGACATCGAGATCCAGGCCAGGGAGATCCTGCGGATTCGATCGCTGATGGAGCAGATGCTGGCTGAGGACACCGGCAAGACGACAGAAGAGATCAGTCGAGACATCGAGCGGGACAAGTACCTTACGGCAGAGCAGGCACTGGAGTACGGCATCATCGATGAGGTCTTGACCTCGCTAAAGGCTGTTCCGGTCTAATGGCGCGGTGAGCCTGACAGGTGGACGAAATGTCCTCCACTTCACTGAGTGGTCAGGCTAGGGTGGGAAACCAGCCACACGATCGGGCGTCGGAGAGGAGGCGGTGTGGCGCGCATCGGAGAGAGCGGCGACCTGTTGAAGTGTTCTTTCTGTGGGAAGAGCCAGAAGCAAGTCAAGAAGCTGATCGCTGGCCCAGGCGTCTATATCTGCGATGAGTGCATCGATCTCTGCAATGAGATCATCGAGGAAGAGTTCTCCGAGGGCGCCGAGGTGGGGCTACTGGATGAGCTGCCCAAGCCGCATCAGATCCGCCAATTTCTTGACAGCTACGTCATCGGCCAGAGCAATGCGAAGAAAGCTTTGGCCGTTGCCGTCTATAACCACTACAAGCGCGTCCAGGCCGAAGCCACCAATCCCGCCCGCCGCGCTGATGACGACGGTGTCGAACTGGCAAAGTCCAACATCTTGCTCATCGGGCCCACCGGTTGCGGCAAGACCTATCTAGCCCAGACTCTGGCGAAGATGCTCAACGTGCCGTTCGCCATCGCAGATGCGACGGCGCTCACCGAGGCTGGCTACGTTGGCGAGGACGTCGAGAACATCCTGCTCAAACTCATTCAGGCGGCTGACTTCGACGTCAAGAAGGCCGAGACTGGAATCATCTACATCGACGAGGTCGACAAGATCGCGCGGAAGAGCGAGAACCCCTCGATCACCCGCGACGTCTCTGGTGAGGGCGTGCAGCAGGCGTTACTCAAGATCTTGGAAGGAACGTCAGCGTCAGTGCCGCCGCAGGGTGGCAGGAAGCATCCGCACCAGGACTTCATTCAGATCGACACTACCAACGTGTTGTTCATAGTCGGCGGTGCGTTCGCGGGCCTTGATCACATCATCGCCCAGCGTGTGGGCAGGCGCCCATTGGGCTTCAACAATGACATTGCTACGCGCCGGCCTGAATCGGATGACCCCTTCCACGATGTGCGCCCCGAAGACCTGATCAAGTTCGGCCTGATTCCGGAGTTCATCGGACGCCTGCCCATGATCTCCTCGGTAAGCCCGCTTGATCGTGACTCCCTCATCCGCATCTTGGTCGAACCGCGCAATGCCCTTGTCAAGCAGTTCCGGAAGCTGTTCGAGCTCGATGGGGTCGAGCTGGAGTTCACCCCGGACGCGGTCGAGGCGATTGCCGATCTTGCACTGCTACGCGGCACCGGCGCTCGCGGGCTGCGGGCGATCCTGGAAGAGGTGCTGCTCAACGTCATGTATGACGTTCCCAGCCGCGATGACATCGCCCAGGTGATCATTACTTCTGAAGTCGTCAGAGACTCGGTGCTGCCGACGCTTGTGCCCCGCGAAAAGCTCGCCAAGCGCGAGCGTCGCGAAAAGAGCGCCTGAACCGTCCTCTCTCGTAAGCGGTCACATACCACCCAGATTGCGGCCGTCTTCTTGTTGCATCTGACCGGTTTCGGCAATGGCTCGCCGCCAGTTGCGGTAGGCGCGGGCGCGGCCAGCCCGTCCGATGAGCGAGTGGTCGAGCAGGCCCTGCCACGCAGTCAGCCGACGCGGATTCCAGGTCCGTCCGAGTAGACGGTCAGCGTCGGCGATGATTGTGGCGCCGTCTCGCCGCAGGTGTTTTGAGGTGAACCCATGCCGCTCCCAATGCTCGGTGAGGAGGGCGCGGTCGCGTTCCAGATCGACTTCGTGGACATCAGCCTCCCGATGCCTCGCGCCGTCGTACTCATGGATCCGCCGGGTCCCGTCGATCCGTAGGTCGGCACGAGCGATGAACCGGCCTTCCTCGTCGAAGATCTCTTGCTGCGGGGTCACCGGAATCTCGGCTGCCTGGTGCAGCACACGCATGATCGACTCCCACGCAGACTCGCTCCGCGCATCGAGCAGGGGGATGACCTGTCGCAGTAGAGGTGCACCGCGCCGCCGCTGACGGGCTGTGATCTCGAGGTCGGTCAGGGTGCAGTGTCGCAGCCGCAGCGCCGAGTCACCGAGGATGACTAGATCGAGCGCGCCGAGGTCGCGCGCAGCAGCGAGGATCGTCTCGGCTGCCGTGGTGACCCGGATCCCGTTGACCAGGTTCATCGGGAAAGGCTGCGTGTGGCGGCATACCAGCAGCCCAGGCCGCCGGGGACGGGGATCGGCGTTGAGCATGGCAGCGAAGACTGGGTGGGCGATGGTGGTCGGCAGCCACCATCCTCGGAGCCGAGCGGCGGTCAGGTGCGAGAAAGCGGCGGTTCTGGGCAGGACCAGCTGCCACGCCGCTAGTTCCTCGAACTGCGTACGGCTCAGCGCCGCGGCATATACCCCGCGAGTGATGCGTTCCCATTCCCGGCCCCGCAGCCATCCCCGGGCGGGAGAGCGTGGTGTGTCTTGTGCAGTCACGCCGGAAGGATCCGTACGCGGACCGTAATCGCCCGAGCCTCCATCGCATCTGTGGACGGGCCTCGGTGCCGGCTCCCTCCTGTGGAAACCGGTCAGATGCCGCCGGCCACTTCTGGGAACCGGTCAGATGCCGCCGGCCACTTCTGGAAACCGGTCAGATGCCACCGGCCTCCCACTGAAACCGGTCAGATGCCACCGGCCTCCCACCGAAACCGGTCAGATGCCACCGGCCTCCCACCGAAACCGGTCATCCGCAGCCTCAAAATAAGCCAGATACGGGTTGGGAGTGACCGGTTTCTTCGCGTGGCGTGTAGAAGCGGGCGTGTAGAAGTTACGTCGGTGACGCCAGAGTTACGTCAACCGCTATCGGGCCGTCAGTTTCCACCCAGCTGATCTCACCGGTGATCCGGCCGACAGCACGTAGGTCGGTCTCGACGGCCTGGAGGTGAGTGAGTGCGTGCGCTGGGCCGTAAAACTTGGCGTGGCTGATCTCGGTCTTCATTGACACGCTGGCTTGGGACTTGGCGCCGCGAATCTGGATCAGCGCAGCGGACACATCGCCCAGCAGCGCCGGATCCTCGCTGACGGCCACCTCTTCAGTCACGGGCCAGCGGGTCCGGTGGATCGAGCCGTCCTTCCACCATGACCACACTTCCTCGGTGACGTACGGCAGGATCGGCGCGAACAGTCGCAACATGATCTCCAAGGTGAGTGTCAAGGTGGCCCTGGCCGATGCGGCCCCGGAGTCCTCCGCTGGGCCATACGCCCGCTCCTTGACCAGCTCCAGGTAGTCATCGCAGAACTGCCAGAAGAACTGTTCCGTACTCTCCAAAGCGCCGGTGTAGTCGTACGCCTCGAACGACCTTGTGGCCTCGGTGATCAACGCGCTGAGCTGGGCGAGCAGCGACAGGTCAGCCGGTTCGGTGATGACAGCCGAGTCGGTCACGGCCCCGGCTCCCAGGACGAACTTGCTCGCATTCAATACCTTCAGTGCGAGCCGCCGTCCGACCTTCATTTCCTGCTGATCAAACGGCGAATCCAGCCCTGGCCGGATCTTGGCAGCACGCCAGCGTACGGCGTCGGAGCCGTAGCGCTCCAACACGTCTGTCGGCACCACTGTGTTGCCCCTGGACTTGCTCATCTTCTTGCGATCGGGATCCACCACGAAGCCGCTGATCACCGACCGCACCCATGGCAGGGAATGGTTCTCAAAGTGGGCCCGTACCACGCGTGAAAACAGCCACGTTCGAATGATCTCGTGCGCGTGCGTGTTGAGGTCCATCGGGAAGGTGAGGTTGAAGAGCTCCGGGTCACGCTCCCACCCGCAGACAATCTGAGGAGTCAGCGATGAGGTAGCCCAGGTATCCATCACGTCCGGATCGGCAACGAAGCCGCCGGGCTTGCCTCGCTCGGACTCGCTGAAGCCTGTTGGCGCGTCCGAACTCGGATCCATCGGCAGGTTGTCTTCGCTCGCCAGGATGGGGTGGTCGTAGTCAGGATCGCCTTCCGAGTCCAGGACGTACCAGACTGGGAACGGAACCCCGAAGAACCGCTGCCGCGAGATCAGCCAGTCCCCGTTCAGGCCGCTTACCCAGTTGTCGTATCGGTGTTTCATGTGGGGCGGTATCCATTCCAGTTCCGCGCCACGCTCCAACATCGCGCGCTTAAGATCATCGTCGCGTCCGCCGTTGCGGATATACCACTGGCGGGTCGACACAATTTCCAGCGGCTTGTCGCCCTTCTCGTAGAAGTTGGCCTTCCGCAGGGTAGGTATCGGCTCACCATCAAGATCACCGGACATCTGCAGCTGAAGCACCACAGACTCACGAGCGGAGATGATCGTCTTGCCGGCAATTGCATCCCAGGCCGCGTCGACATCAATCCACTCCGGCCTGTCGCGCACGACCCGGCCGTCGCGACCGATGATCACTCGGGCCGGCAGCTGCAGCTCACGCCACCAGGTGACATCGGTCAGATCACCAAAGGTGCAGCACATCGCGATCCCGGTGCCCTTGTCCGGTTCTGCGGCCGGATGTGCGAGCACTGGCAGCTCCACTCCATAGAGCGGGCTGCGCACTGTGCTGCCAAACAGTGGTCGGTAGCGCTCATCGTCGGGGTGGGCGATCAAGGCCACACACGCGGCAATGAGCTCTGGCCTAGTTGTCTCGATATACACCGGACCGTTTGGGCTGTGGAATGCCACCCGATGAAAGGCACCCGGATAGTCACGGGCGTCAAGCTCCGCCTGTGCGACGGCAGTCTGGAACGTCACATCCCACAGGGTGGGGGCCTCAGATAGGTATGCCTCGCCGCGTACGACGTTGCGAAGGAATGCCTTCTGGGCCACCACGATCGAGTCGTCGCCGATGGTTGTGTAGAGACTGGACCAGTCCACGCTGAGTCCCACCCGACGCCACAGATCCTCGAACGCCTTCTCGTCCACGTGGGTCAGCTCATGGCAGAGTTCCACGAAGTTGGGCCGACTGATCCGCAGCTCGTGCTTCGGGTCGGGCTTTTCCGGCGGGATGAAGTTCGGGTCGTATGGCACGGTGGGATCGCAGCGCACACCGTAGAAGTTCTGGACGCGGCGCTCAGTCGGCAGGCCGTTGTCGTCCCAGCCGATCGGATAGAAGACGTGCTTACCTCGCATTCGCTGGAAGCGCGCGATCAAATCCGTGTGAGTGTAGGAGAAGACGTGGCCGACATGCAGCGAGCCCGACACCGTAGGCGGGGGAGTGTCGATGCTGTACACATCGGACCGGCTCTCGGGTCGCACGAACGCGTAGGTGTTATCGGCATTCCAGCGCGCGATCCACTTGTCCTCCAGACCCTCCAGCGCAGGCTTCTCCGGTACGCCCGCGCCGGTCGTGGCGGGCGCGTCGGGTCGGGGATCAGCTGAAGTTGTCATGATCGAGATCCTAGAGAAGGGAGGGACGCAGCACATTCGCGTTTCGTGTCGCGGGCCAGTATGACCGTCCACCAATGGGTTTGGGTCCGGACCAGCACATGACTTGGCCTCATGTGCCGTGAGCCTGTCGAAGAGTACATCCGCGGGACGCGACAAGCTCAGCCCGCATCGGCTCCTAGACTTTGGGCGTCATGCCCGCCGAACAAACTCATAGCGAGATCGTCGCCGCGCTCACCAGCCGGTGGCCTGAACATCGCCCGGCACCGAGCCTGGGTCGGATCCAGGCCCTGACCGAGTTGCTCGGCGACCCACAACAGGTCTACCCAGTGATCCACCTGACCGGGACCAACGGCAAGGGCAGCACCGCCGCCATGATCGAATCGCTGCTCCGGGCTGATGGTCTACGGACGGGTCGATTCACCAGCCCGCACGTGATGAGCGTGACAGAACGCATCGCCATCGACGGGGAGCCGATCAGCGAGGAGCGCTTCGACGACGTGTGGCGAGAGATCGAGCCGTACGTTGCACTCGTCGACGAACGCCAGATCGACGGAGTCTCGATGACCTTCTTCGAGATCATCACGGCGATGGCGTACGCCGCATTTGCCGACGCACCTGTCGACGTCGCGATCGTGGAGGTCGGCCTCGGCGGCGCCTGGGACGCCACCAATGTGGCCGATGCAGACGTTGCAGTGGTTACTCCAATAGATCTTGATCACACCCACTTGCTGGGCCGTACCATCACCGAGATCGCGCGGGAGAAGGCCGGGATCATCAAGCCGGGCGCACATGCCATTCTCGCCGGGCAGAGTCTCGAGGCCGCCCAGGTCTTGCTTGCCCGATGCGCCGAGGTCGGGGCGCTGCCGCAGCGTGAGGGCATCGACTTCGGTGTCATCGATCGGCAGCTCGCCGTAGCCGGGCAGCTCATTCGGCTGAGCGGCGCAGATGGCCCAGTGGATGACATCTTCCTGCCCTTCTACGGTGCGCACCAAGCCGCGAACGCTGCCCAGGCGCTCGCCGCAGCCGAGGCGTTCCTCGGACTCAAAGCGTTGCATCCGGACGTGGTCCGCGAGGGGTTCGCCCAGGTCCGCTTTCCTGGCAGGTTGGAGCTCGTGCGCCGTTCGCCGGCCGTGGTGCTCGACGCGGCGCACAACCCGCACGGCGCCCGAGCGGCCGCGGCGGCGATCACCGAAGCCTTCTCCTTCGCCTCGCTGATCGGCGTCGTTGCCATCATGGCGGACAAGGATGCGCGAGGCATCCTCGAAGTCTTCGAGGAGATCATGAACCATCTCGTGATCACTCAGGTCGCCTCGACCCCGCGCGGCATGCCGGCTGAAGCGCTGGGGGAGTTGGCAGAGGAGATCTTCGATGCCTCACGCGTGACCGTGATTCCCCGGCTGGACGACGCAATCGAGCGGGCGGTGGCTCTAGCGGAGGCGGACGTGGTCGGCTCATCGGGAGTGCTGATCAGCGGATCGGTGATTGCCATCAGTGAGGCACGCGCCCTGCTCGTCAAGGACGAGCCGGTGGTCGTCCCCGAGGCTAGCGCGAACCTCGACAACGAGTGGGACGCCGACTACTCCGAAAACGGACACGAGACCGACCGGGATTGGCGATGATCAGCCTCAGCGCGGGCAACCCGATGCGGGTCGTGTTGATGGCAGTGTTGATCTTCGAGGTGATCGTCTTCGGCCTGGCCGTCCCCGTCATGATCTTGATCTCCAACGTGCCCCCAGCAGCGGCCGCCGGATTCGGAGGTGGGGCGGCGGTACTTGCCATCCTGGCCGCTGGCCTTCTTCGCTCTCGGGGGGGCTACATCCTCGGCTGGGCCGCCCAGCTCGCCGGCCTCGCTCTCGGATTCTTGACCTCGACGATGTTCATCGTGGGGGCGCTCTTCGCCGGGGTCTGGGTGCTGTCGTTCGTCCTGGGCAAGCGGCTGGACTCGCGCCTGGAGACTTCCCCGGAGGGCGGCGACATCCCCTAGCGCACCTGCGGGCACCAGTGCCCTACGCCAGGAATTCGTTACATATCTCCCCCGTCCATGCGGCGCCTCGCGGCGTTCTCCTCGGTCGATATGCGACCCGGCA
>DASUYM010000133.1:0-2385 GCA_036377435.1 Propionibacteriaceae bacterium | reverse complement strand
GTCATCGTCGTGCTCGGCTCCGAGGCCACACGTGCCCAAAACCTGATTGCCAGCTCCGCTTATGCTGCCGACCCGGCCATCACGTTGGTCGACGCCCCGGGCTGGGAGCAGGGCATGGGCAGCTCCTTGCGCAGCGGACTGCTCGCCGCGCAGGCGGTGTCATGGCGGGCGGTGCTGGTGCACCTCGTCGACCTGCCTGACGTGACTGCGCAGGTCGTACGCCGGATGATTCGGCAATCGCCTGCCGGCACTGCCGCATTAGCCCGTGCCACGTACGGCGGCCGTCCCGGCCACCCGGTCCTCATCGGCCGCGACCATCTGGAATCGATCATGGCCAACCTGACCGGCGACAGCGGAGCCAAGGGTTATCTCGCAGACCACGGCGCTCATAGTGTGGAATGTGGTGATCTGGCCAGCGGTCAGGACCACGACACGTAGTGACAGTAACGAAGGCGGGAGGGAGGCGAGCTGTGTCGACCTCCACTATCAGTCCGGCCACGATCGGCGATGCGCTGCGGAGCACTGGCTACCTTCCCAGCGAGGGCTTGGCGACCGTCCTCTTCCTTGCTACGGCGATGAACCGGCCGCTGCTGCTCGAAGGCGAACCTGGCACCGGCAAGACGTCTCTTGCCGAGGCCTGGGCGACCGTCACAGGTGCCGAGCTCATCCGACTCCAGTGCTATGAGGGCATCGAGGCAAGCCAGGCGCTGTATGACTGGGATTTCCCCCGTCAGATCCTGCACCTCCGGGCCGTCGAGGCGGCAGCCAGAGATGATCTTGATGCCAACGCACTTGAAGCATCCTTGTTCCACGAGCGGTTCTTGCTGGAGCGGCCCATCCTGAAGGCCCTACGGTCACCGAATGCGGTATTGCTGATCGATGAGATCGACCGAGCTGACGACGAGTTCGAAGCCTTTCTGCTCGAGGTGCTGTCCACCTTCGCTGTCACCATTCCCGAGTACGGGGAGGTAAAGGCGGCGACCCCGCCGATGGTGGTGATCACTTCCAACCGAACCCGCGAACTGCATGACGCCCTCAAGCGCCGCTGCCTCTACCACTGGATCGACCACCCACAGCTGGCGCGCGAGATCGAGATCATCCGGACCCGATTACCGGATGTGAATGCTGAGCTCGCGAGTCAGGTGGCGTACGCGGTGCAGCGGATCCGGGCCAGCGACGACATCCTGAAGCCCCCCGGTGTTGCCGAGAGCCTCGATTGGGCCCGCGCTCTGGAGCGCTTGGGCCACGAGCAGCTGGACGTCGCCTCCGCTGCCGAGACTCTGGGTGCTGTCCTGAAGTATCGAGAGGATGCCGAGCGAGTCCGCCGCGCTCTGGACGCGATTCTCACTCGGTAACCGGCGATGCCTGCCTCGACAGCACCTGCGGCTGACGAACTGCTCGTCGGCTTCGCCCACGTGCTCCGGGCAGCGGGCATGGCTGTGACTCCAGACCGGACAAGCACCTTCGTCGAGGCAGTCGCACTGACCGGCTTCAATGATCGAGCAGCGACCTACTGGTCGGGTCGCGCGACTCTATGCTCCTCGCTGGACGACAGCGAGCTTTACGACAAGGCCTTCACCGCCTGGTTCACCCCCTCAGCAGAAGCATCCAGGTCGGCCACGCCGGTTCCCGCGGCACGCCAGCCGCAAGCCTCACTGGAACCTGAGTCGGGTACTGGGGATGTGTCCGGAGATGACCTTCTCGCGGCGCGTGCGAGCACCGCGGAGGTGTTGCGCCACCGCGATGTGGGAACTCTCACCGAGCAGGAGCGGGCGCAGCTCGCCATGCTCTTCGACAGCCTCGAGGTGGTGGCGCCGCTCCGACGGGCGCTTCGACAACGGCCCCATCATCGCGGCTCGGTTGATCTGCGACGTACGCTGCGCGCCCAGCTGCGTTCCGGCGGCGAACTGGCCCGGCTCCGCCGCCGGCGGTCCGGCGTCCGTCGCCGACGAGTCGTCATGTTGATCGACATATCCGGCTCGATGCAACCGTACGCGGACTCCTTGCTCCGTCTGGCGCATCGCATCGTCCGTGCGATGCCCAACCAGGTCGAGGTCTTCACGATTGGCACCCGGCTCACCAGGATTAGCCCAGCCCTCCGAGTGCGGCAGCCCGATGAGGCGCTAGCGGCGGTGGGACGGATGGTACCTGACTGGTCCGGAGGCACCCGGCTGGGTGAGGTGATCGGCGCATTCTTGAGCCGTTGGGGCCGCCGCGGGCTGGCGCGCAGTGCAGCAGTGGTGATCGCCAGTGACGGCTGGGAGCGGGGCGATGCACAGCTGCTCGGTGAGCAGATGCGGCAGCTCCGGCTGCTGGCGTACGCGGTCATCTGGATGAACCCGCATCGTGGAAAGGCGGGGTACGCTCCGATCCAGACCGGTATTC
>DASUYM010000132.1:0-28380 GCA_036377435.1 Propionibacteriaceae bacterium | reverse complement strand
CAACCGCCGTGTGTGGAATCACTGCAATCTGCCGGCACTGATGCACACGAGCTCAGCTAAGTTCAGCGATTGTTGCCGCAACGTGGGCTAGTTCTGGGTGCCCGTCCTCCACGAATTTGCCAAGATCGGCCTGAAGGTAGCGCAGCTCTGCGAGTGCGGTTTCGGGGTGACCGGCGCGGGCGATCCACTCTGCCAGCTGCCGCCGAGTGCGGAATGTCTCAATCGATCGCATGCCTTGAATTCTGAGGCGGTCGCGCAGCAGCTTGGTCAGATCAAACACTGCGCCCTGCGGGTCATTGAGCTGTCCGCGCAGCACCGCCAAGTCCTGTCGGCTCTTCAGGGTATCGGGGTGACGATCGCCAAGTACCCGACGCCGTCGCCGGTAGACCGCCCGCATCTCGATGTGGGCTTTGTTCAGGTCGCTTATCCCGCCGCGGGACCGGGCCAGGATGTGCTGCAGCCGCAGTGTGTTCGGATGGTCGGGCCCGCACACCCGGATCCAGTCGTCGCGTTGGTCCAGCAGCTGGTACAGCGCGTCGCGGTCCTGGCCGCTCTGGCCGGTCCAGACGGCCAGCTCCAGCCGTGTCTTAAGCGTGCGGATGTGATCGCCTCCCAGAATCTGCCGCTGTCTCTTGAGCACCTCGGTCAGTAGGGTTACCGCGTCGCCGTGCTGGCCGGCCCGCCCTCTCCAGACGGCGTGCCTGTATCGGACGTGCAGTGTCAGTGGGTCATCGGACGGCAGCGCTTGCTCGGCATAGGCAATGAGCTCCGCCAGCTCGCGACAGGCCGCATTGACCTGGCCATACCAGCCCTGAGATGTCGCAAGCTCAACCCGCGTACGGATCGCGCGGCGCTCCGCATCCAGGCCGGGGCCACCCGTCGTATCTCGCAGAGCAATCAGCTCACGGATGGATCGCGCGATCTTACCTTCCTTGCGATGCCAGACTCCGCAGGCGTACTGGACCTCCTCGACCGCCGGGTGGCCGCTCCCTAACAGCGGCACCACGCGATCAGCCAGCCGTTCGAAGTAACGCGCGGCGCGGTGCGGACGGCCGGTCTCGCCGAGGCTCCAGCCGAGACGGATCAGCACCGGATGTACGCCGTCGGATGACGCGAGCGCATCCCCCCGGAGCCCGTCAAGCCAGATCGCGTTGCCTCGCAGATCCAGATTGCGACGGGGGTCGTGCTCCACGGTTCCCCATAGCTCCATCAAGGCGTCGGCGGCGGCGACCACCGCCTCGGTGACCGCTTCCGGTCCCATATGCAGCCGGGTCATCCGAGAGGTCAAGGAGTGCATGTGCACTTCACGGATCTTCAATTCCGTCCCGCTGTCGTACCGGGTGCAGCTGATGAGGCTGTACGACTCGAGCGCCCGCGTGGTCCGGGTCAGGTCGTCGATGCTGATCAGCTCTTCGTGCCGCTCGCCCTTGCCAGCCAGGAAACTACGTACAGCTTCAGTCGTCATGATCTTGGCCTGCACACCGGAGGGGTTGAGCACCGCAATCATCAGGGCAGCCCAGCTGGCCAATCCGGTTGGATCCCTCTGTTCGGCCCGGTTCAGGGAAATCGCCCAAGCTGCAACCAGCGGCCACTCATACCCCTCAGCAGTCTGCTCAGCAGGAAACAGACCATCCAGTCCGTCCAGCTGCTTAGCGAGGAGGTGGCGATAGCTGGCACAGGTATAGCGATTCTCGCGCAACACGCTGGCGGCCAATGCAAGGGCAAGGGGCGTGCCGCCAAGGTCGTGCACCAGGCCATCAGCCTCGTCGAAAGTGTGGCTGACCATCTCGCCCGCTTCCACCGCAGCTCCCAGGCGGGCCCGCAGATAACGCTGTCCCTCGCGCCGGGAGAAGCCTTCGACTGTGACGATATGGCGACCCTCACCCTCGACATCCTGGCCGCGTCGGCGGGTCAGCCACAGTGTCCGACCCCGAACGCCACCCGGCCACAAACCCACCAGGTCGGCCGGATCATCAACATCGTCCAGCACGATCCACCAGTCGAAATCGGAGCGCCGCAGAGCTCGCATGAGACTCCGAGCGGAGTCCTCCAGATTGCCGGGGTCAGGTGTTGCGACGCCAAGCGCCTGGGCGGCTCGCGCGTACGCCTCAAGCACCGCGAAACGAGAAGCGGCGTCGCTGACCCAGATCACCTTCTCGGGAGCAAAGTCCTCCAGAACCGCGGCCGCCAGCTGGCTCTTGCCCACCCCCGCGGGACCGGACAAGACCAGCGGAGGACGCCCGGCCGTCCGGAGGATTTCGGTCACGTGCTGCTGAACCTCACGCCGCTGGAAGCCGCTGGCCAGCAATGGCGGCGCGTCGGCGAGGAAGGCGTCCGACAGAGCGACAGCGGGCGGCCGCCGGACCGCATTGGAGACGAGGTCGGCCCGCTGCTGCCGGGTTGCGGCCGACGGCTCTGGACGGGCGTAGCTCAGCAACTCGCCGGTCAGGGTGTCTGCGGTGAGCTCAGCCCTAGGGTGAGTGATCGTCAGCCCCCGCGCGAGGTGCGCCACATCGACGCTGCTGAGCGGCCGGGTGCCGTTGAAGTAGTCGGTCAACGCGTTCATCCAGCGCTTGAACTGGCGCGCCAAGTCCGGGTCCGCGTCACGGCTGGCGGCCAGTTCGGCCCACGAGAGTACGTCGTGCCCGGCCTCAGCCAGCAGCCCGCGCAGCATGACGAGCCCGATCATCACATGCTGAGGCACTAGAAGTCCGTCCCGCGAAGCAAGGCCGCGGCGGCGAAACACGCCGGCTTCCTCGATCTCGCGCCACACCGGCTGGAAGTTCTCGACCAAGACGCAGAGCAGGCGATCCTGGCGGGTCAACGACTCGGTGCCGCCGCCCATAGGTTTCGCCTGCTCAGCCAAGAGACCCCTATCGATCCGGCATAACTCCTGCTGACTCTCCCTGTAATCCGTTGCAAATCCGCTATTTGCTGAGTGCCAATCAAATACCGCCTAGAGGCACAGAGACAAGAGGAGGGCACCAGATGAACAGTCGAAATGAGAAATCGAAGACTCAAGGGGAGCTCTCCGCCCGGCCCGTGCGGCAGAGGCCTGCCCTCATGCTCACTTTTCTGACTCTGCTCGGCTTGATCCTCGAAGCCTGCGGGAGCACCGCCACGAAGATCACACCGGCCATGGAGACGCCATGTCCTGACGCCGTGCAACAGCTGGTGGATCCGCAGGTGATACCGGATCTGGAGATCAGCGTGGCTGTTGACGGCTCTGGTTCGTTCATGGGTGATCGCAGTGCTTCGCGTGCCTTCGTCGCCCAGCAGGTCGCGCTCGCCGTCGATGATGCCGTCGACAGGGCTGCTGCGCTTCGGGTGATCGTTTTCGGTGGATCTGCCGGAAATGCCCGTACCGTCGTCGAGTGCTCGGTGATGGCCGTGGGCTACCGAAATGAAGCCGCTCGACCGGCGAAGACCGCCTACCTCAAGCAGGTGGCACGTGATCATGTCTGGGACGCCGTTCTGAGCGGCCGGCCGCCCATGGCACAACCGGGCACGTCGGTCGTCGGTGGCTACGTCGCTCTCGCGGATGCGGCACGGCTGACCGTGGGGCGACGCGAGGCGCTGATGTTGTCGGATGGCATCGCGCTGCCGGAGATGGCGGTTGCGGCCGACCTGTCGGGCTTCAGCAGTATTGGAATGTACGGGGTTGGGCAGACCGAGCCGCCCCCCAGTACCCATGACGTTGTCCGACTGGCTCGGAGCTGGCAGGCCTGGCTTGCGCTGCAAGGGGCCCGGCAGGTGGTGGTCTCCACTCAGGGCTACAGCTCGAAGGTGAGGGCGGCGCCATGAGTCCGCACTTGGTCACCGCACCGGCCGACGGGACCTATCTGCCTCTAGCGTCACGGCTCACCGGTGCGGACCCGAGCATCGTGACCGGCCTGACCCCACAGCAGGCGAGCAATCTCCTGACTGGGCATCGTCGCAGCGTCCGCCGGAGCCAGACGGGATGCTGGGACCGCATGTTGCTGACCCGGCTGGCACGGCGCCAGGCCCGCCGGCGTTATTGGCTGGCCGTCACCGAGCGGACGGCTGCCGCGGTCGAACACGCTCGGAGCAATTTGGCTACCACTCCTGCCGTCCGGCGGCCCTATGGCCGGATCGCCGCCTTCCTCATGACGGCACTGTTGATGCTGGCGAGCTTCTTCACCATCAGCAGCATCCTGGCCAGCGCGGACCTGCCTCCGCTCGAGGCCTGGCTGCTGCCGCTCGCCTTCGGGCCAGTCTTCGTTTTGGCGACCAAGATGGCGGTGAGCACCTGGCTCTCCTCGGCCCCGGCCGATCGCTTGCCATCGCCAACTCAACTGGTGACGATTAGGATCATCGCGCCATGCCTGGCCTGCGCCTCGCTGTCCCTGGTCAGCGGAGTAGCGGTGAAGAGCGTCGCCGTCGGCGCGCTGGTGCCGCTGCCCGACGGAGTCAGCCAGCTGTCATCAGTGCTGATGTTCGCCGGACTGGCGCTAGGGGAGCTATCCGGCGCCGCTTCCCTGGCAGCGCGCCAGCACAGACCGGGTGCACGGGTATACAGCGCAGCACGTGATCAGGACCGGTGGGCGGTGATCATTCACGAGGTTGCCCACGTACGGTTGCGGGCCGCCGAGAGCAGCGCCGATGCGGCCGCCCAAGCGCTGGCTGTGTATCAGGAGCGTAGGGCCGGACGCGCTCGGCTTGGACTGGTCGCTGGCTGGACCCGCGCCGTCCAACACAGCCGGAACGGCGACCAGCTAGTTAGCAGCGTGGAGATCCCTCCCATCTCGATCCCCAGACCATGACCATCGAGCGCCCGACCCCAGTTGTCGTCATCGCGCGACGCCATCGCGCGTTCTGGATGGTCGTACGGCTCATTGGCCTGCTGATTGCTCTCCTTGTGCTGCCGGTGCTGATCGTGCTGAACCTGTTGCTCTACTTGGTGATCCTGCCGGCTGCTATGCAGGCGATCATCGGCTAGCGGCCGGAGCATGGCGGACGACACCAGACGCGGCAATAGCCGAAGGATCGGCGCAAGCCATCGTGGGCATTCAGCATTCGCCGCGGAGATCGGCAAGCCAGTCCTCGATCGAGCGGTCGATCTGGTTACTTGCCGGCTCAGGCAGATTGGCTTCTGGGTGATTGTCCTTTGCATCCTGTTGGTCTGGCGGCCGGCCCCAATGTTGAAAGCCGCAGGCGGGGCGAGCTGACCGCTCTGCCTGATTCGCGTTGGGCCTGGCAGGAACGCGCCGGGCAGATGACCGGTCAGCCAGGATCAGGTCCGAGCCCGTGAAGGTCACGGGCGAGCAGGCTCGCTAACACAGCAGCAACCCGGTTCGGCGCGGCCGAGGTGTCCGCCGCTCGATCCGAGCGGCGGTTCGGATGACGGAGCGAGCGAGCCACGAGCAGACTGCGTCTCAGCTCCGAACCCACTCGGCGACACCGCGGACGCGGCGGTGACGGGACCGGGGGCGCAGGCTCACCGTCAACCAGCTGCTGGCTCTGACCTCTGAAATGTCTGGTCGCCTTTAGACTGCGGTCCACGATCAACCGAAGGAGAGTGCAGGTTTGTTGCGGCAATCACCAGCTGTCGGTTGGATCCGGGTTGGCCTGTTCGCTCTGCCCGTCTACGGGCTCCTGACCGCGTACGCGACCCTCAAGCCTCAACCCAACCAGGTGAGCGATCCGGATGGCTGGGCCCGCTTTGTCAGCAGTACCTCCTACCTCGTTGGGCACGTCGCCGGGAATGTCCTCGGCACCGCGCTGGCGATCTTCGGAACCTTCGCTCTGGGCGCCTTCCTCGTGACAAGCCGGGCCCCGCGCCTGGCACTGTCGGGAATGGTGCTCGCCGTAGCCGGCCATATCCTTTTCACGGTGCCGGGTGCAATCTCCACCTTCGCCACACCGGCGATCGGCACTGCCTACCTAGCCGGTAACCGTGACGTCATGGCACTGGAGTTCTCGCCCGTGATGACAGCGATCCTTGCCTTAGGGCTGCTGCTCGCGGTCACCGGTAACACGATCCTCGGTGTTGCGATCTGGCGGTCCGGCACGCTGCCCAGATGGGCTGGCGTGATCTGGGTCGTGGCGACGCTCATCTTCTACGTTCTCGGTGCCGCATTGGGCATGGCCACGACTGGCGCCAGCCTGCCCACGCAGCCAGTCGGCGCCGCCCTTATGGCCATCAGCGGCGCTCGGATCGCCTGGGCCGCTACACGGTCACCCGACTCAATTAGCTATCGACGAGCGTAGATATTGACGAGCGCGGCGTTGTGGCTGGCGGCGACGGACCGCATTGGCCCAGTCTCCCCGCAAAGGATCATTTCGGCCAGCGTGGACGACCTTGGTTAGCGTGCTCTAACATGTCGGGGGTTTCTGGTGATCGGGGGCAATGGCCAATGGAGACGCTCCTGTCGTGAGGAGTACCGACGAGCCGGTATTCAGCGATGACTCCGGAGTTCGCGCGGCAGCCCTGAAGTGGGGTGTCTGGGCGATCTGCTTTGTTGCGGTCCTGCTCGGCGGTGCGCTGGTGGTGATCCTGCGCACCCATGTCCCGCTTCCCGGCGTGGATCCGCTGCCGCCGTCGCGCGGCCAGATCGATGCGTTTCCCGCGACCGAGGAATCGACGAGCCAGCCGTTTCAGCCGTCAATCACATTTCGGCCAAGCCTGACCGCCACCAGCCCGACCGCCCGGCCGAGCCCAACCGCTACAGCGAAGACCGCCCGGCCGAACGGTGCAATCAAACGGGCGGCCCCAACAGCTCGCGCGACGTCGGCTCCCCGAACCAGGGCGAGCACCCCGGCCGACCAAGCCAAGCCCAGCAATCAAGGAACGACGAAGCCCCGTAGCGCCAAGGCTGCGACTCCAAGCCCGCCTGGTTCACGGGCGACATCGAAGCCGGGCAACGGACCGGGGTGAGTTCGACCAATGAGTGGCGTACGACTGCAACGCCGTGAGCCGCGCACGCATTGGGTGCTCCTATCGTTCCTGCTGGTGCTGCTGCTGTTTGCGCTGGTGGTTTCGGGCGTTGTCCGCGGGCACGTCGGTGAGAGTGCGCGGTCACCCGCCTCGCAGCAGAAGGTCGGTAGCGTCCCGCCTGCGTTCCTGAACGGCGGGCCCATCGTCGACAGCACCCGGCCTGACCAAGGCGGTTTGCAGGTTCCGGACATGCATGTGGTGCTGACGTTCGACGACGGGCCAACGGAGTGGACTGAGGAGATCCTGGATATCTTGCGGGCCCGCCGGGTACCGGCCACCTTCTTCGTGCTCGGCGCCCGCGTTGCCGCACGTCCGGATCTTGTGCGGCGCATGCACGCCGAAGGCCACGAGGTCGGCGTCCACACCTTCACCCACGGCAACCTGGCCAACGTGGGCACGCAACGGGCGCGCCTGGAATTGGACCCATCGCAGCTTGCGATCGCTGCTGCAACTGGACACACAACGAGCCTGCTGCGGTTGCCTTATTCCAGCAAGGTTGCAGACGCGAGCTTCTCTGAGTGGCAGGCGATGCGTCGGGCAGAGAACTATCGAGCCGTCTATGCGGACCTGGATACTCAGGACTGGCAACGGCCGGGCGTTGACGCCATCGTGCGGGCCGGACTGCCCCCCGACGCCAAGGGCGCGGTCGTGATGCTGCATGACGGTGGTGGCGACCGCTCCGAGACAGTGAAAGCTGTCGACCTCCTCATTACCGAGCTCCAGCATCGCGGCTACACCTTTGACACCGTCACCTCGGCGGTCGGGCTGACCTCACCCTGGCACGCCGCGACATCGCAGCAGCGGCTCCAGGGCCAACTGATCAGCGGGATCGTCCGCGGATCGGAACTGATCGTCAACGTGCTCAAGGTGGCGCTCGTCGTCTTTGCGGTGCTCGCTGTGCTGCGTACGCTGCTTCTGCTGTTGCTGGCGCGGCGACACGATCGGGCACCCTTGATTCCGGCGGCGAGCCACGTCAGAGACTGGCCGGCTGTATCGGTGGTGATACCGGCCTACAACGAGGAACTTGGGATCGCCGCGACAGTACAGTCACTGTTTACCAGTGGCTATCCCGATCTCGACATTGTAGTCGTGGACGACGGCTCGACCGACCGCACAGCAGACGTCGTTGCCGGGCTTGGCCTTCCCGGCGTACGACTCATCCGGCAGGCCAACGCCGGCAAACCGGCCGCGCTGAACGCCGGCATCGGGCTGGCCAGGCACGACGTCGTGGTTCTGGCTGACGGTGACACTGTCTTCGAGCCCGGTGCGGTGCAAGCGCTGGTCGCCCCCTTCGCGACGGCCAGGAGGTCCAGGATCGGAGCGGTCGCTGGCAACACGAAGGTCGGTAACCGGCGGGGTCTCCTGGGTCGCTGGCAGCACATCGAGTACGTCATCGGCTTCAACCTGGACCGCCGCATGTACGACATCTTGCAGTGCATGCCGACAGTGCCGGGCGCGATCGGAGCCTTCAGGCGCGAAGCCCTCCAAGCGGTGGGCGGCGTCAGCGCCGCCACGCTTGCCGAGGACACCGACCTGACAATGGCCATCTGCCGGGCGGGCTGGCGGGTGATCTACGTTCCGGAAGCCCGCGCCTGGACCGAGGCACCGGCAACGCTCAGGCAGTTGTGGCGGCAGCGGTACAGGTGGAGTTACGGCACAATGCAGGCGATGTGGAAACATCGAGGTGCCGTGCGCGAATCGGGCGCTGCCGGCATGCTCGGACGGCGCGGGTTGCCCTACCTGCTGGCCTTTCATGTGCTGCTTCCGCTGCTTGCACCAGTTGTCGACATCGCCACCTTGTACGCGGTAGTTGTGACGAGGTCGCCGACACTGCTATACGTGTGGCTGGGATTTCTGCTTCTGCAACTCCTCGCTGCTGGATACGCATTTCGGCTGGACGGCGAGCCGCTGCGGCCGCTGTGGAGTCTTCCGATGCAACAAATTGTCTATCGCCAGCTGATGTATCTCGTCGTTTTCCAGTCAGCGGCCACCGCCTTGTACGGGTTACGGCTCCGCTGGCAAGGCGTCCAGCGGACCGGGGAGATGGACGCCGCTCCGATTGGCGCTGGCTCCTGACGTCAGGGCTGCCCGTTGCGTTCAGGGGCGCTGCGCCGGGTCGGAGTTGCCGAAGACGCTCTTGGCCTCCTTACGGGCGCGCTTGTCCAGCTTCAGCGCCTCGGCGCTCATCTCGGCCAGGCCCTTGGGCTTCAGCCTGACGACGTTGATCAGCTCTTCTTTCTCCTGCTCACCGCCGGAGTAATTGGGCTCCGTTGCGATATGGCCAACCCCCGGGCCGAAGTACTTGAACTCGCTGCCGTCCTCGAGGATCCGTAGAGAGTTGAAGCACTTAAATGGGACACATTTCCGGTCGCTCACATTGTCGACCTCAGCGCGAATAGTCTCCCGCGGGGTTTGAGCCTGGACGAACTTCATGCCGTCTTTCGGATCTGTCAACATCCAGACACCCGGCTTCGCATCCTTCTTGCCCGCAAGCCAGGCATCGTTGGCGTTGACGAACTCGCCACCCTCGTAAATCTCGGTGTACGACCCGAGGTACCAAATATTGCCGAACTTGTCTTGGGCGAGGTAGTCAAGCGAGGCTTCGCCAACCTGGCCGGCGTCAATGTCCTGGTCCAAAACGAGGACCGTACGGACACCGTTGACTTCTTTCGTCACATCCGTGACGGTGACGCGTAGCTGGTGCTTGAGCTTCCTGCTCCCGCGGGTGATAGAACCGTCGCGCAGCGTCTGAGTACCGGGAACGAGCGGATACCAGCGGTTCAGGTCACCGATAGGCTCCCCGAAGGTCTTCGGGTCGAACTTCTTGTAGTTCGCGTTGACCTTCTGCACGGCCGTGTTGGTCGGGTTGGGAGATGCGGTCGTCGCGACGGGTGATGGTGCGGGCGTGGTGGCGGCAACCTGCGTTGGTGTGGAGTTCACCGGAGCCGATGGCGCAGTTTCTGGCGACGCTTCGGCACTGCAAGCTGCCGCCGCGGATACAACGACAAAAGCACCGGCGACGGCTAGGGCCTTACGGCGGAAGCGGACAGGCGCGACCATCTCGCTGACGATAACACCCAAAGTGGGGGTAGACCCCTGAATGTGCTTCGAGTTGTTACTCATCACGCAGCAGCTCCCCAGGAGGTAGACGACGAATGAGGGTTGTGGCCGCCAATGACGCAGCCACTGATACAGCAAGCACGAGCGCAGCAAGCAGGGCAATGTCTGCGCGTGGGAGAACGACTTCTGGCCGCAATACAAACAGGGGCTGCAACACGGTCACCAGGAAGTACGCCATCACGACGCCAACAAGTGCCCCGACGGCCGCTCCGACGACTACGACCCATGAGGACTCGGTGACCAGGAGTGATCGGATCTTTCCAATCCGCATGCCTTGCGCGCGCAAGGTGACGTACTCCCTGCGCCGCTGCAGCAGCAGTCCGAAGACGAAGATCGTGATCGCCGTCGCCGCCATGGCCAGGGCATAAGCAGAGTCGAGGGCAAGCAGGCCGCGGATGTTCAGTGCCGCGAGGCTTGACTGGTCCTTGTCGAGCGCAGTCGCCCTCGTATCGATTTGCAGCGCGTCCGCCGAACCCGGGCCGGCCTGCAATCCAGTGACGGCGCGATCCAAGGCGGCATCGCTCGGATCGATGGTATGGGCCAGGAAGAAGGTGGCATTGGTCGATGGGATGAGCTCCATCTGGCGTTTGATGTTGGCCAAAACGTGCACGCCTTCGGGGAAACCGGGAAGGCGTTGGAAGAGGCCAATGACCTTCATCTCAGACAACTTCTGGTCTTGGGTTGCACGCCCGAAAAGGACCTGTACTTCGTCGCCGGATTCCACATCGAGGAGATCGGCGAATTCAATCTCGAGAAATACACCGTCGGGTTGGCGTTGCAAGGCATCCATCGCATTAGCCGCGGTAGTGCCGACAAAATCGGTATCGATGAGCGGAGCAACCTGTCCGAAGGCGGCGGGATCGATTGCGGCCATGTTGCCCGCGTCTTCGTTGACCTCACTCTCCACAAGCGTGTTCAGCAGGCCGTACACGACCGGCGTCGCCGTCTGGACCCCCTCGACCTTGAGCTTCTCGGCGTACTGAGGGGGATGCTCGAGGGTGCTGATCGGGGAAGGAGTGACGCGTACGTCCGAGCCCACCACGAACCTCGCGTCACGCGCTTTTGCCTGGTTGTACGACGCGCTGAAGGACGCCACGCTCGTGCCGAGGGCGACGATCAGCCCCACCATGATCATCGCGGAGGCGGCGGCCCAGGACCGGCGCCGCATGCTGCGGGTAAGCAGGCCTCGGAGTGGTCGGCCGAACCGATGTCGGCGGGGCAGCGGCAGGTGCGCGAAGACTCGCTCGAACACCCTGCCCAACACCATGACCCCGCCGATCCAGATCCCGATCGGCACGATCACCAGGTGGAGCTGCAGGGACACGGCGCGGCCGAAGTACACCGAGCCGCGTACACCCTCGAAGCCGCCGTGACGGCGCTCGTACCACTCAACAGCGGCTACCGCCGCCAAGATCAAAAAGTCAATCCCGAGAAGGCGCCAGAGGGGCTTTGCTGAAGCGAGCTGCGCGCGCTCGTCGCTGATCTGGCGGTTGATAGCACGCCGCCCCGCCGCGTAGAGCGCGACACCAGTAGCGAGAAATCCCGCGCCTGCACCCAGCAACGCCGACGCGAGCAGGCTGGCCGGTGAGGCGCGGGCCAGGGCGTCGGCCGATAGCACGACCGCACTCGAAACCAGGCCCAACGCGACACCAAGCAACGACCCGACAGTGGCGAGAGCGAGGGTGCGCAAAGCATGCATGCGGAGCAGATGGCGCCGGTTGGCACCCCGGATCCGCAGGATCGCCTGTTCCCGACGAAGCGCGCTGGCGAGCACACCGCCCGCGTACGAGGTGAGGATTGCCGCCAGCAAGGCACCGGGAAGGCCGAGGAAGACGAACATGCGCTTGGCCGTTCGGGCGTCATCTTGAGCCACCTGGAGCGCATTGGAGATGTTGTCGATGAGAATGTCCTGACCCGACGCGACGGCATTGACCGCGTCAGCGACGGCCTTGGTTTGCGCTAGGGCGGTTCCGGGATCGGCGTCCAGCGGCGCGCGCTCCATGAAGACGTCAACCTCGAGGATCGGTTGACTGCGAAGGACCGTGCCCGGGGCCGTCGTGACGTTCTGGAAAGCCGGGATGATCGTTTTGGGAAACACCTCCGGCCCGACGATTACTGAGTTGCGGACATAGACAAACTGCTCGAGCTGTTTTCCTTCCCGGCTGTAGAAGAGAGACTTCGCGCGCGATACATCCGTAATGCCGCTGATCCGTACGCTGAGGGGCTGGCTCATGCCCGGCACTCGGATCTGCGCGACGCCGCCGGGACTGACGGACAATGCGCGAGCCGCCTCGGCGCTGAGTAGCCCGGAGCCCGGTTCGTATGTGCCTTCCACGATGCGTATCGACGGATCTTGCTCCAGGTATCGGTGGTCTAGGCCGAAGACCCGAACCGCCTCGGGGGGCCGCTTGGAACTCGCTGAGAGCGAGCCGGGAGCGAGATCAACAAACGAGAGCGGTTCTGCTCGGGCAACGCCTCGGATCTGGCTGATCTGGTGGGTCAGCTCGGCGAGGCTCAGTGGTTCTGAGGTATTCGCCTTGATTGGGACGCCAATCTCGCGGCTGGAGAAGCTCGCGCTCGGACCCAGTGAGGGAACAGACTCCACGGCCGAGTCGGCCACTACGTCGTAGGTCAGCGTGACCTTGGATTTGGCCGGAATCGTGCCGAGGTTGAGGCCGATTTTGGCCTCGCCTTGGGCGAGCGGGAATTCACCGCCGTAGTCCGGCATGGGGGAGCCATCGATAGTCATCGTGCCGGGGATATAGCTCAGGGGAGGAAGAGGTTCATCTCTGATCACGACCTCGTTGGCGGGATGGGAACTGTTGTTCGCCAAGGCGAGCGTGACATGCCCGCGCTGGCCCGGTTCGAGTCGCGACGGAATGATCTCTTCGGTAAGGCGCACCTGATTGCCCAGTGGATCCGACACGAGCCGCTGCATGTCGACAGGAATGGGTGCAATCGCGCGCGCGGTCATGGTGGCGGAGGAACCGTCGATGAAGAACAGCACAGCCGAGAACAGACCAATCCCGAGCGTCATGCCAGCGAGTGCGGTGAGGCTGCGCCTCGGGTTGCGGCGCAGGTCGCGCCAGACGTAGCGGCCGATCATGAGACGCGTCCGTCTTGGAGGTGGATCTGGCGGTCCAGCCGACTGGCGGCGTCGCGGTCATGGGTCACCATGATCAACGTCGCACCGATCTCGCGCTGCATCTCCAGCAGCAGGTCGATGACGCCGACCGCGTTTGCCGCATCCAGTGCCCCCGTCGGTTCGTCGGCAAGAATGATCTCCGGCTGGTGCACGATTGCCCGGGCCACTGCAGCCCGCTGTCGTTGCCCTCCCGAGAGATGGTCGGGCAGTCGGTAGGCCAGCCCAGCCAGGCCGAGGTTGGCGAGCATCGCTAATGATCTTCCGGTTCCCGAAGACTCTCCGTTGAGCGACAGCTGAAGTCCCACGTTCTCCAGCAAGGTGAGGAAGGGGAGAAGGTTGTCCGCCTGGTAGACGAAACCGATGTGACTGCGTCGAAAGTCGGATCGCTCACGCTCCGCCAGCTCTGAGATCTGGGAATCGCCGATCCACACGGTGCCCGAGGTGGGGCGGGCGAGACCTCCGACCACCCCCAACAGCGTCGACTTGCCGCCCCCGCTGGGTCCGGTAATCGCCACGCTCGACCCGCTGTCGACGGTGAAGGAGACTCCATCGAGCGCACGTACGGGACCGCTCGCCGTCTGATGCTCAACGATCACCGACTCCACGGTGATGGAAGCGTCCATGCTCATGCCGGAACAACCTTGCGGTTACTGAGGCGCATCGAGTAGTGAGCCTGGCGGGCGAGCTGCTCATCGTGGGTCACGTACAAGACAGTGAGGTTGCGCTCTCGGGAGGCTGTGAAGATCATTTCCATGACGTCCGTGGCAGTCGCGGAGTCGAGTTGCCCAACGACCTCGTCAGCGAGGAGCAGGTCTGGCTCGTTGGCCAGCGCTACGGCAACCGCCACGCGCTGCGACTCGCCGCCGGACAGTTGCCGTGGAAGATGGGCCATCCGATGCCCAAGTCCGAGATCGGACAAGAGTTCGCGAGCCCGCGCAGTGGAATGGCGGCCCGAGGCGAATCCGATGGCTAGTTCCACGTTTTCGACAGCGGTCAGAAAAGGGATGAGATTGTCGGATTGGAGGACAAAACCAATCCGCTCGGCGCGAAGGCTGGCCCGAGCGTCGTCATCCAGCTGATCCATTTGCTGGCCGCCGATGGAAACGCGTCCGGCATCGGGACGCATCAGTCCAGCGATCAGTGAGAGCAGGGTCGACTTTCCTGATCCAGATCGGCCGACGAGACTTGTCGTCTGACCTTGAGGCAGGTCCAGCTCGACCTCGTCCAGCACGTTAAGCGTGGAAGAACCGCTGCCGTACGACTTCGACACCGCCTCTAGGCGGACGAACGGCTGCTCGGAAGTGAGGCTCACGCTGTCTCCCTCCGAGCACGGTGCATTGCGCCGATTGGCCAAGAGCGTTTGATCATCATCGCAGTGCGCGCATGGATTGGTATCGGCAGTGGGATGGATATTCCGAGACCAGAACAGCTCCTTCCGCCAATTTCCCTTGGCGCTTGCGTCATACGGTACGCGTGCCCGATACGAAGCTTTCGACTCCAGTACTCCTTAAGACTCCAATACTCCTTAAAGGATCAATTCGTCAATCAGGACAATGTCGCGGGAATTACTGTCCCATCCCGTTCGCAAATCCGGTGTTACCGCAGCGCCGCCGAGCCGTGCTTTTGACGCCCAGCGGTTCCAGATCGCACGGCGGTTTGATGCTGTTGTCCGTCCTGCTCGCTACTGCCCCACACGGCCACCGCGCTTTCTACCATCGCACCAGGTGGCGCAACGCGCTGGCGATTCTGAACGGAGTGTCCAGCCGCCCAGCTGCCGGAAGGCTGCATCAGAGGCCGGCGACGGTGGCCCGGCCACCGCACAACGCGATGAGATCAGCAGCGTCAGAGGTCAGTACGGTCACCGGCCCGGATGCGGCGAGCGCGGTTGCCGACCCTATGGCATCGATCGCGTGCTGGAGGCCGTGTCGATTCGCCTCGGCGAGGAGTGCCGCCACCCTGCGTGCGATGGCCTCCGTCACAGTTAAGAGCGCGCAAGAGACTTAATTGGCCTATTATGGCAATAGAGAACGCTGAGTTCTCTATTGACCGCGTAGGAGACCAGGCCGATGGTCCAGGTGTTTGCGAGACGGCATCCGATCGGTGGGCGCGAGCGATCGCCTATCGTGCGGGTGCTGCCTGGGCTCATGCTGGTCATGCTGCTCGGCGCGCTGGACCAGACGATCATGGCGCCGGCGCTCCCGGCGGTAGTTGGTGATCTTGGCGGCCTCAACCACATCCCGATCGTCGTCACTGCCTATCTGGCCGCGGCGACCGTTGTGATGCCGGCGTACGGGAAGCTGGGTGACCGCTTCGGCCGACCGCGGGTGCTGCTCGTAGCAATCGGCGTCTTCATGGGCGGCGCTCTCCTCTGCGCCATCGCCCAGTCGATGCTTGTGCTGGTGATCGCCCGGATCATCCAGGGCGCGGGTGGCGGTGGCCTGATGATCGGTGCGCAAGCGGTCCTCGGCGAGGTCGTCAGCCCGCGGGAACGCGGACGCTACCTAGGGCTGCTGAGCGGCGTCTACATCCTGGCCGCAGTCGCCGGTCCATTGCTGGGCGGCTTCGTCGTCGATCAGCTGAGCTGGCGCTGGATCTTTGCCGGATATCTGCCACTCGGTCTGCTCGCGTTGATCATGGTGCGCCGCACACTGCGGCTGCCGGTGCCGCAAGCGCGACCGCCCATCGACTATGCCGGCGCGATCTTGCTGGCGATCGCTGTGCTCGCTGTGGTGTTGCTTGCGAGTATCTCTGGGCGTGTCGGCCACGGCCCGGCTTGGGCAGTGCCGGCGCTGATCATTTCGGGCGTCGCAGCCACGGCGGCGTGGCTCGTGGCCGCTCACCGCGCGGCCGACCCGATCCTGCCGCTGCGGCTGTTCCGGGATCGCAGCTTCGCCATCCCGACAGCCATCAGCTTCTTGATCGGTTTCGCACTGTTCGGGACCGTCAGCTACCTGCCGTCCTATCTGCAGATCGCCACCGGGGCCTCCTCGACGCGCGCCGGACTGGTGGTGACCTGCCTGATGGTGGGCGTGATCATCACCTTGATCATCTCCGGACAGTTGATCAGTCGCACCGGGCGCTATCGGGTCTTTCCGATCATCGGCACAGCGCTGGCCACCGTAGGGCTGGCGCTACTCGCCACAGTAGATCCGGACACCCCCATGCCCGTGATGCTCGGGTTCTTGCTACTGATCGGCCTCGGGATCGGACTGACCATGCAGGTGATGATGTTGATCGCGCAGAACGGTGTACCGCGCGCCGACCTCGGCACTGCGACCTCCGCGGTGACCTTCCTGCGCCAGATCGGTGCATCGGTGGGTGTCGCGGTCGTCGGCGCGATGATCACGCTGCGCTTCACCGAGGGACTTCCTCCAGCCGTGGTCGAACGGCTTCCCGGCGGAGCGTCCGGGCTGTCGGCTGACCACCTCAGGGCGCTGCCGGCCGACCTGCAGGCTGCGGTTGCGGCAGCCTATGGAGCCGCGGTCCCGCCGGTATTCGGCTACGTGGCTCCGCTGCTCGGCGTTGCCTTCCTGCTTGCGCTCGCGCTGCCCGCGCGCCCGCTACGGGACACGGCGTACGCCGACGACACGGCAACCGAGACCCGTTCGACCTACCAGAAGGGATGATCATGGTTGACACGCTCGCCCGCCGCGAGGAACGGCTCGTCACCTCGATCAGCGCTGTGGGGCGCGCCGACCTGGAGCTCGTCGGCGGCAAAGGAGCCAACCTCGGCGAGCTGATGCAAGGCGGGTTCCCCGTCCCGGACGGCTTCATCGTCTCGACCGAGGCGTACGCGACCGTCGTGGAGGAGGCGGGCCTAGCCGCTGTAATCGCCGATGGGCTCGCCGCGGACGACGACGGCGCCACCCTCCGCGCAGCGTTCGAG
The DNA here is from genome assembly GCA_036377435.1 of Propionibacteriaceae bacterium. Classification (GTDB taxonomy): domain Bacteria; phylum Actinomycetota; class Actinomycetes; order Propionibacteriales; family Propionibacteriaceae; genus Microlunatus. Next base: position 11,271 of record DASUYM010000132.1, on the reverse strand, counting down.
AAAGTCACGATCCCCGACGGGCTGGCTGTAGCGATCAGCAAGGCCTACGCCGACTTTGGCGGCGGGCCGGTCGCGGTCCGCTCCAGCGCCACGGCCGAGGATCTGGTCGGAGCTGCGTTCGCGGGCCAGCAGGACACTTACCTGAATGTGGTCGGCGAGACCGCGGTCCTCGACGCCGTACGGCGGTGCTGGGGATCGCTGTGGACCGAGCGGGCCATTGCCTACCGGCGTCACCGACAGATCGAATCCGGGAACCTGCAGATCGCGGTCGTGGTCCAGCAGATGGTGGACGCAGAGTTCGCTGGCGTGATGTTCACCGCTAACCCGGTGACCGGTGACAGGGACGAGATCGTCATTGACGCGAGCTCCGGGCTCGGTGAGGCCGTCGTCTCCGGTCTGGTGACTCCCGACCACTACGTCCTGGACGGCCAGGGCAAGGTTCGGAAGCGTACGCCGGGGCAGCGCGAGGTGGTCATCCGCAGCACCCCAGGCGGCGGCGTCACCCACTCCACCGACTCGGGTCCCGGTCCCGCCGGCCCGCCCGATCCCGTTCTGACCGAGCTCGCGACACTGGGCCGCTCGGTCGCTGCACGCTTCGGTCGGCCGCAGGACATCGAGTGGGCGTACGCCGACGGTCGGATTTGGCTAGTTCAGGCGCGTCCGATGACTGCTTTGCCGCCGCCTCAGCTCAAGCTGAGCCGGCTGCAGCGACGGCTCGGGCTCCAGCTCATGGACTTCATGGCGGTGCGGCCGTACCCGCTCGACATGAGTGGGTGGGTGAGGCCGGGGATCGGACGAATATTGGAGCGGATGCTGGCCGAGATCGGTGGGGTCCGCGTCAACATCGGCGATGTGCTCCCGGAGCGCAAAGGCGTGGTCGAGCAGTTCGTGCCTCCCGTCCCCCATCCCACGGCGGGGACACCGCGCGCGCTCGCCCGCCTGCCGGGTCGGGTCCGCCGCTTCGACCCAGCTCGCTGGACAGACGACCCGCGGTTCGCTCAGTTCGAACAAGGCATCGCCGAGCTTGCCGCACTCGATCCGAAGGACCTCAGCTGGACGGAGGCGCTGCAGGTCTGTCGCCGCACGCTCTCGGTGGTGGACTTGATCAGCGACCTGCGCGTGGACTACTTGCCGCGGACGGGCCGCGACCTGCTGCGGCTGCGAGCACTTCTGACGCTGCTCGGCTCGTCCAGCCAGTTCTGGCTTCTCACAGCGGGCGTCCGGACCCGGACCGGGGACGCGAACCGCGCTCTGGAAGGGCTCGCGAGCCAGGTGCGGGCCGATCCGCCGGTTCGCGAAGTGTTCTGTGAACTCGACCCGCCGAACCTGTTAACCCGGGTCGACAGTGACCCCGGATTCGCCGATTTCCGCCGCGCGCTGCGCCAGTTCCTCGATGAGTACGGCCACCGCGAGACGGTGAGCCCGCTGGTGATGAGCCCGCCGACGTGGGGCGATGACCCGACGCTAGTGCTGGGCATGATCAAAGTTTTCATCGAGGAGCAACCCCACGCGACCGCCGAGCCATCAGCCGAGGCCGAGCGGCGGCTGCTCGAGCACCGCCTTTTGCGTTCACCTCGACGGCGTGCGGCGGTGCTCCGCGCGATCGAGGCGGGCCGACAGGGGATGGCGTTTCGGGAGGACACGCACTTCCACTTCACCCGAGCGCTCCCGATCCTGCGGCACATGCTGCTGGAGGCGGGCCGCCGGCTCGCCGGGGCCGGAGTTCTGCCCGAGGCCGAGGATGTTTTCCACCTGAACTTGGAGGAGCTCGAGGCTCTGCCCGGACCTGATCACCTCTCCGACGCCGACCTCGAGCGTATTCGTACGATCGCCCGGGATCGCGCGGCCCGCCGCGCCGAGCTGGCCGGCGTACCCATGCTCGCCACGGCCAGCCTGGTGGATCCGGCTGCGGCCGCGACGGATGCCCTGGTGACCGGCGTTGCCGCGAGCGGCGGCCGGGTCATGGGGCCGGTACGCGTGATCCGAGAGCCGGCGGAGTTCGGCGCGCTGCGCAGCGGCGACGTACTGGTCTGCCCGTACACCAACCCGACCTGGACGTCGCTGTTCCAGCGAACGGCCGCCGTGGTCGTCGACTCCGGTGGGATCGGCTCGCACGCCGCGATCGTCGCGCGTGAGTACGGCATCCCGGCGGTGATGGGCACCGGGACTGGGACCAGGGTGCTGGCGGATGGGCAGCAGGTAACTGTCGACGGCGACACCGGTCGAGTCACCGCCGCGTAGGACCATCCGCCATGCCGCGCTCCGACACCCTGCCCACCGTGGCCGCTGCAGCGCGTGACGATCACCGTACGCGCCCCCGGCGTCGCGGTCAGACGCTTGACCTGGCCATCCTGAAGGCGACTATCGCCGAGATCGACGTCTCGGGTTACGCGGGGCTGAGCATGGAGCGGGTAGCCGAGCGGGCCAGGGCGAGCAAGGCCTCGCTCTACCGTCGGTGGCCGAGCAAGGTCGAGTTGGTCATGGCCGCCATCTACGACCTGTTCCCTGATCCGGCCGCCGCGGCCGATACGGGCAGTCTGCGTGGAGACCTGCTGGCACTGTTTCGCAGTGCGGCTGAGCTGCTCGCCGGGACGGCCGGCACTGCCATTCGCGGCTTGATGAGCGATGCGCTGAGGGATCCGGAGCTGGCCGCCCAGCTCCGGCGCTACACCCGGGGTCGCAGCGTCGCGGCGATGCGGGAGGTGGTGTATCGGGCCATGGAACGTGGTGAGCTCCCGCCGGGCACGATCACAGCGCGTCAGCAGGAGGCCGGGCTGGCGGTGATGCGCTTCCACTTCCTGACCCACGGGGGTCCAGTGCCGGACCACGTGATCGTCGAAATCGTCGACGAGGTGATGCTGCCCCTCCTGCACGCAGCAGCCGGACGCGATGCGCGCTGATCAGTGAGAGGACTCCGCTTCACTTGCTTGGACTCCGCACGGTCTGCAGATGAAGCTAGGTCCAAGGAATTGAAGCGGAGTGGAGTCGAGCCCTGAATAGGCCGCCGGCCGGGTGGTTGCCCAGCCGGCGGGATGTGCACGTTGTTACGAGTCGATCTTCTTGTTGGCGACGATGCCGCTGGTAAGGACTGCCGCGGTCATCGGCATGTGATCGGCGGCGGTGGCGAGTTTGGTCTGATGGTCGGGCTTGCCGGCCACACTGGCGTCGATAGCAGCGAACAGCGTGTCGACGTGTGGAATCAGTTCCTTGGCGACGGCATCGGCGGGCAGCTCCGGGATGACGGAGTTGATCAATTCCCCAAAAGAGGTGCGGTAGGCGTCAAGATTGGCCTTGGCCGTGGCGACCTGCTTGTCGTTCTTGGTGGCCTTGCCCAGGGTGTAATCGACGAAGAATCCGATGTGTTGCCGCCAGGAGGCCAGGTACGGTTTCTCGGCGTCGGGGTAGACCGATCCGAGCGTCTTTGCCAGCGCCACCGAGTTGGCATCGAGGGCTTTGACCGCACCGGCGACCTCGGGATCCTTCAGGTCGCCCTTTTTCTGCACTGCGGTGTCCAGCGCATTTCCGGCCAGCCAGACGTGAGCCGAGAGCTGGCTGGTGAGAGTCGCCCGGACGGTTGAGGCCATGCCGTCGACATCGCCCTCGAGTCCCTTGTTCTTCGCCATGCCGCCGGCGAGTATCTCAGCGGTCATCACCATGTGGTCGGCGGCGGTGGCGAGCCTGGTCTGATAGTCGGGCTTGCCGGCCACGCTGGCGTCGATCGCTGCGAACAGGGAGTCGACATGTGGAATCAGTTCCTCGCCGACGGCATCGGCGGGCAGCTCTGGAACTACGGAGTTGATCAACTCCCCAAAAGAGGTGCGGTAGGCGTCAAGATTGGCCTTGGCCTTGGCGACCTCCTTGTCGTTCTTGGTGGCCTTGCCCAGGGTGTAGTCGACGAAGAATCCGATGTGTTGCCGCCAAGAGGCCAGGAACGGTTTCTCGGCGTCGGGGTAGACCGATCCGAGCGTCTTGGCCAGTGCCACCGAGTTGGCGTCCAGAGCCTTGACCGCACCGACAACCTGCGGATCCTTCAGATCGCCCTTCTGCTTCACCGCGGTGTCCAGCGCATTTCCCGCCAGCCAGACGTGGTCGGACAACAGGCTGGTCAGGGTGGCACGGAGGGCGGCCGCCTCGGTTGTGTCTGGGGCGGTGGATGAGGTGGTCGGTGAGTGACTTGGTGAATGAGTCGTCGACACGGACGGGACGGAGGACGGCGACGTCTCGGTCCCCGGCACGCCAGCCGGGGAGCCGGAGCTGCTGCAGCCGGTCGCGAGGACCAGTACCGCCGCGGTGGAAATGGAAAAGCGAGCGAAACGCTTATTCATGATGAACCTTTCTGGATGGGCGCAATTGCGCTGAGCTTGAGAAGGCGACGAAGCGTTCTGCTACCTTTGGTCGCCCTCGGCGGATGTGGTGTTCGCGACCACCGTGATCGTGGCGTTCATGCCCTGGTGAATGTCGCAGTAGTAGGTGTAATTGCCGGCTTTAGTGAAGGTGAAGCTGAAGGTCTTGCCTTTTCCTGGCAACTTGGCGTTGAAGGTGCCGTCCGGGTCCTGCGCGGACCGTAGACCCGTCGTCTTATCGACTCCGACGAAGCGGCCGGACGTGACCGTGTGGGTGATGGGTTCGTCGTTACGCCAGGTGACGGTTGTGCCGACCTTGACCGTGGTGGTGGAGGGATTGAACATCAGTGAGCTCAGATTGATAACTGGACCCGCAGGCGCGGATGTCGTGCTGGTTGGAGCTGACGCCGCCGACTCGGCTTGGGTGCTACAGCCGGCAAGGCCGGCCGCCGCGATGATCAGCGAAGCCGCGCCAGTCAGGAGACCGCGGCGTACCAATTGATTTCTTTCACCATCCACGTCAGCTATTCGGCATGGCGGAATCCATGGATGGGTACTTTCCACAACCGCTTACCATGGACCACAAATGTGCGGTTCAGCGAGTAATCGACCAATCCAAAATGGCTCGGAATACGAAATAGGTCGGCCGGCATTTCTTCTGGTCGAACACCAGGTTCTGAGCCGCGGCGCGGGGCCCATGTGGTTTGATGCTCAGCGTCCCGGTTAACGTGCAACTATGAACTCGAACGACTACGCCGAGCCAGCCGCTGCGTTGACGACCCGCCGTATGCCACTACTCGGATTCGGCACCTGGCAGATCAGCAATCGTGAGGCGGCTCACGCGACCGCCCATGCCTTGGAAGCGGGATACCGGCACATCGACACGGCGACCATGTACAACAACGAAGCAGGCATCGGAAAGGCCTTGGCTTCGGCTGCGCTGTCCCGCGAGTCGGTGTTCGTGACGACCAAACTGCCGCCTAGCAATGCTGGTCGCGAGCATCGGACGCTGGGGGAGAGCCTGACGAAGCTGGGCCTGACCTACGTCGATCTGTGGCTGATCCACTGGCCGCCTAACGGTCGGGCCGCACCGCGAGTATGGGAACAGTTCATCAAGGCGCGGCAGGACGGTTTGGCAAGAGCCATCGGCGTGAGTAACTACTCACTCAGCCAGATCGACGAACTGAGCCAGGTGACCGGAGTGGTGCCGGAGGTCAACCAGATCCGCTGGGGGCCGTCGACCTACGACCCTGCTGTCGTGACAGGGCTGCAGCAGCGCGGAGTCGTATTGGAGGGTTACAGTCCTTTCAAGGTGAGCAACCTCAACGACCCGATCTTGGTCTCGATCGCCTCGCGGCATGATGCAACCGCCGCCCAAGTGATCGTCGCCTGGCACGTCGCGCACGGGTTCGTGGTGATTCCGAAGTCGGTACGCGTCGAGCGCATCGTGAGCAACGCTGCCGGTGTGCGAATCCGGCTGACGGCCGAGGAGGTCTTCGCCATCGACAGCCTCTCGAGGGTGGCGGCCAGGGCCGGATCCTCGCGCAGGTCCGGTTAGGTTCTCCGGTGAGCGGGCTGCGCGTTCTCTTCATTGGCGGGAGCGGGATCATCAGCTCCGCCTGCTCGCAGTTGGCGGTGGAGCGAGGTTTCGACGTGTATGCGCTGAATCGCGGCGCCACCAGCCTCCGGCCGTTGCCCTCTGAAGTGAGCGTCCTGCATGGCGACGTACGCGATCCGAACTCGGTGGCGAAGGCGCTGAGCGACCGAGAATTCGACGTGGTCGTGAACTGGGTGGCCTTCACACCTGATCATGTCGAAGCAGATCTTGAGCGATTCCGTGAGCGGATCGGGCATTACATCTTCATCAGTTCCGCCTCGGCGTATCAAACCCCACCATCCCGGGTGCCGATAACCGAGTCAACGCCGCTGAGCAATCCCTACTGGCAGTACTCACGGAACAAGATCGCTTGTGAGGACCGGCTGGTACGCGCCTACCGCGAGGAAGACTTCCCGGCGACGATCGTGCGTCCGTCGCACACCTATGACCGCACCTCAGTGCCCGCCTACGCCGGCTGGACGCTGATCGAGCGGATGCGGCTGGGAAGGGAGGTCGTCGTGCATGGCGACGGCACATCACTGTGGACACTGACGCATAGCGACGACTTCGCCAAGGGTTTCGTTCCGCTGCTCGGCAACACCCGCACCATCGGAGAGGCCTTCCACATCACCTCCGACGACGTGCTGACCTGGAATCAGATCACGCTGATCTTGGCAAACGCGGCCGGTGCCGAGGCGAAGATCGTCCACGTGCCGTCGGACACCATTGCGGCCGCCGATCCGGTCTGGGGTACCGCGCTGCTTGGAGATAGTGCTCACTCGACGATCTTCGACAACTCCAAGTTGCGCAGCGTGGTGCCGGATTACATCGCGACGATCACTCTCGAGCAGGCCGCGCCGGAGATCATTGCCTGGCATGATCAGGATCCGTCGCGGCAAGCGGTGGATGTCGATCTTGATGCGCTGATGAACAAGCTGTCAGCCCAATTCCGCATCACGGTTTAGCTACGACAGCGGTGACCTTGCCCTCAGCAACTGTCATTCCGAGCTCCTGATATGTCGCCAATGCCTCCCGAAGAAGATCGCCAGCTATCTCCCGGTCTCCGGGCCCATCCCGAGCCAACAGCACCCGAGCAAGATCGGCTTTCGAGTACGCGCTCCAGGGCCGGGCCCCTATCCGGTCGTTCGCTTCCACTGCGTCCTGGAGGAATGTGGCAGCCTCGTCGAACCGGGAGAGGGAAGCAGCGAGGAGGCCGAGATACCGCGAAACGCATCCGATGCGGATATGCTCACTGCCAGCGATATGCGCGGAATGCGGACGCAGCAACTCAAAGAGCGTCTTCATCTGCTCCGGTTTTCCCACCATGGCAGCGACCTCAGCCAGCAGCGCGATCGCCAGGAGCCACTGGTGGTGCCGCGGCACGGCACCGAAGCCGTCCCGGTCGAGTACGTTGAGCCTGGCTTGGGCTTGCCGCTTCTGCCCTAGTTCGCAATCGAGCCGGGCGAGCAGACACGAATAGATTTTGTCGTCCGGTCGATCGGCCTCTAACTTCTCCAGTGGCGACCGAAGCTCTTCGAGCGGACCTTCTTGTTGCATAAAGAGGAGGAAGCGCTGGAAGACTGCCGTGTGCATCGCCTCGTCCGGGTGCGCACTCATGCCGCGGTGCAGCGCCTGATCGATGCCTGCCGCAGCCTCGGTAAACCGTCCCATGAGGAGCTTGAGCTCTGTGCCATGGGCAGCCGCGTGCCAGATCTGCGAAGGCAGCTTGAGTTCCTCAGCAAGACGCGTGTGGCGCTCCAAGTCCCGCTGCGCTTGGCGGACTTCGCCGCACGTGAGATGGATTTCGTAGCGAAAAGCCAACCCGTTGGCGAGCTCCTCCCACGCGCTAGCTTGTTCGGCGACCGCGACGATCTCATCTGCGAGGGTCACCATTTCGTCCAAACCATCAGGTCCGTACATGACAAGGAACCTGGCGGTGAGTGCCCAACCCAGCGTCGCCGGGTCGCGCAGGCGGCGAGCGAGTTCTACCGCCTCGCGACTGTGCGCTTCCTCGAGTCGGTGCCGGGCGTCGAGTGGACCGCCCCAGTACCAGTAGGCAGCGCAGGCGAGTCGAGCAAGCACCCTTGCCCGCAGCAGGCTGTCCTCGGTCAGCCCACCCAGAGCCTCATCTAGCAGTGTGGCCAGAGGGTGGGTGCGCTCGTGATCGGGCTCCCAGACAAATCTTCCGCCGTACCCGAGCGCGGCCAGGGCGAGCCTGTCGGCCCAGCCCGCTTGGCGGGCGATGTCAGCCGCCCTGAGGAAGGTCTGCTGCGCGGAACTTGTGTCGCCGGCCCTGGTCTGCGCATCACCAAGAGCAAGCAGTAGGTCGCAACGCGCTTCCGACTCGGCGGCGGGTTGCAGTTCGTGGGCCTGCAGGGCGGTCGTGAAAAGTCGTACAGACTCTTCGTACGCGAGCTGGTCCCGGGCGCTCTCGGCTGCTCTCGTGGCATACCTAACGGCCTCGCTTGCAGTGCCCGCGGGCGCAGCCATGGAAAAGTGGTGGGCAAGCTCGGCAGCGTGCGGATTGAGTTCGGCCGCGTAAATCGACTGAAGCGCCTCGCCCACCCGACGGTGCAGGGTCATCGCGCGCAGGGCCGGCAGCTCGTCGTACAGCACCTCGCGGACGATCTCGTGCGCGAAACGGTAGCGGCCCGGAGCGCCTGACACTGCGACCAGCATGCTGATGGCGACAGCATCCTGGAGATGATCAACAACATCTCCCGGCTCAACTCCGCTTGCCGTCGCGAGGATGTCGATGCCGAATTCGCGGCCTACGACGGACGCGACGGCGAGCAGCTTCCGGCACTCCTCGGAGAGCAGGGTTAGCCGTTGGGATACCGCCGCACGGACTCCGTGCGGAAGGATGTCGAGGTTCTCATCTGCCGCGAGCAGATGGACGATCTCACTGACAAAGAAAGGGTGGCCGTCGGTTCGTGTGTAGATCCTGTCGACGAGCGCCTCGGGGGCGGCGACATCGCCCGGAGCGGCGACGAGATCAGCAACCTCCGCCCGAGACAGCCCGCCGAGGCGAATGTCGTGGAACCCTTGGGCTCGTGCCAGCTCCGCCAGGGTGCCGGCGAATGACTCTGTTGCTGCCCGCTCGCTGCTCCGCGTTGTCGCGATGATCATCAGGCGCGCCTCGCTGAGTGTCCGCGCCACAAAACTCAACAGCAGCAGCGATGATGCGTCCGCGGCATGCAGGTCCTCCAGGACGAGCACAATCGGCTTGGTGTGTGCCTCCTCGCGCAAGAGGGTTGTGACGGCGTCGAAGAGCCGGAAACGCTGGCCTTCTGCATCGGCATACACCGGCCGGGGCAGGTCGGGAACAAGTTGACGCAATTCGGGGACAATCTCGGCAAGGTCCGCTGCGCCTACGCCGAGTTGGGTGGCGAGCGTGCGGAGGTCCGATTCGCCTACGAGGACGCGCAGGCACTGGACCCAGGGCCAATATGCCGGAGCACCGCCAGATTCCCAGCAGCGACCTGACAACACTCGAGCATCCAGCGCCGCGTCGCGTGCGGTGAACTGCTCGGTCAGCGCAGTCTTGCCGATCCCTGGCTCGCCACTGATCAGGAACAGCGAGCAGTGGCCTCGTTGAACGTCGTCGAGACCGCGCCGAAGGTCTGCGAGCTCTCGCTTCCGGCCCACGAAAGCACCGGTTGGATTGATCACCTCCTCAACGCTGGCTGCTGGGGCCGTCCAGTCGAGGCTGGGGTCTTGGTTGAGTACCCGGCTGGCGAGCAAGCGAAGTTCCGGACCAGGCTCGATACCCAGCTCCTCCACCAAGCGGTCGCGTGAGCGCCGGTAGACCTCCAATGCCTCCGCCTGGCGCCCGGAGCGGTAGAGAGCCAACATGAGCCGACCGCTCAAGCGTTCACGGTAAGGGTGGCGGTCGGTTAAGACTTCGAGCTCGGCGACCAGATCTGCATGGCGCCCGAGCGCAAGGTCCGCCTCGATTCGCTCCTCCAAGCAGGTCAGCCGCAACTCCTCAAGTTGTCCAGCTTCGGCCTGCGCGAAGGGCTCGTACATCACGTCGACGAGGGCCGGCCCTTGCCAGAGCGCGAGCGCCGTGCGCAGTAATGCAGCAGCGCGACCAGGGTCGCCGGTGGCGAGCGCATGCTTGCCCTGCTTAACCAACCTTTCAAAGCGGAGCGCGTCGAGCTCGCCATCCTGGACGCGAATGAGGTATCCGGGAGCACGCGTCTCCAGCACTCCGGTACCGAGCATCCGGCGCAGCCGGGATACGTGGACCTGAAGCGCCTTGCGGGCCGTTGCCGGCGCGGCCTCGCCCCAGAGGACGTCGATGATCCGCTCGGCGGACATGACCTGGTTGGCGTGAAGGAGAAGCAGGCAGATGAGCACCTTCTGGCGATGCCCGCCGAGGTCCAGCGGACGGCCCTACGGCCGATGCCGAGGGGGCCGAGAATCCGAAAGTCCACGGTGCCCCCTTCCTGACGAGCCAGCAAACTAGCGGCGCGCTGTATAACGCGCCCCGCTGACGGGCGGCCAGTCAGAGCTCGAGCAGTACGAGTCGTCCGCCGCGATTACCGAATTGTAGGCGTCTTGAAACCGTCCACAGCCACGCTTCTTGGGTCGCCAACCACCCAAGGAGTGATTATGGCCGCCACCGAGAAGACCACAACCGAGACATTAATTACCCCGCCGCCCGGTGGTCCGTCCCGGGGTGTCCTAACTGCGGCCGTGCTCGCTCTCATCGCAGCCGTCGCGCTCATCCCATGGCTGCTCACGACCAGCTCACCCACCCAGGCCGGCCCAATCACGCCCACCTTGGCCGCGGCACCGCCGCAGCAAACTGTTCCGGGTGAAATCAGTGCCGTTTCGAACGCGGGCAGCGTCGACCGTCCAGCAGGGTATGCCCAGTTCTGCCAGAACAGCCCGTCCTTGTGCATGCCGGCAGCATCCACATCGCCCTACACCGGTTACGTCCAGTTCTGTCAGAACAGCCCAGTCCTATGCGCAGGGTCGCCCACACCGCCAAACCCCGGTTACGTCAAGTTCTGCCAGAACAGCCCGGTCCTCTGCACTGGGGCGAAACCTCGCTAACCCACCACCGCAGGTGTGTGTGAAGTTCAGAGTTGTCCGACCGAGGGCATGCACGATCACTCTCGAGCGGGCCGCGCTCGAGATCATTGCCTGGCATGATCAGGATCTATCGGGCACGCGGTGGATGTCGATCTTGATGCGCTGATGAACAAGCTGTCAGCCGAATTCCGCAGCGGGGGTTAGGAGCCGAGGGCGGAGCACATATGCGCACCGGCTGAGACGCCCAGCGGGGTCGCAGCGCCGTACGACGCAACGAGCACGGCCGTC
>DASUYM010000131.1:0-4254 GCA_036377435.1 Propionibacteriaceae bacterium | reverse complement strand
GATGATCAAGATCCGTACCTTCATCAACGGCTGGAACGACCGCTGCCAACCCTTCGTTTGGACCAAGACCGCCGACCAGATCCTCAAGAAGGCCAACCGTAAAACAACTTCAGTTGCGGTCCACTAGTGAGGCTTCGCCTCTGACCGCCGAGTCTAGGGCTGGCGTGATCGCAGGGGTGCGGCTGGACTGGGGTTATGGCAACGCTGACGGTGAATGATCTGCTTGAGGGGCATGTGGGGTTGGACATCGAGTCGTTGGATCGGGTCTATCTCAACGGCTATGTGCCGAACTTGCAGGTGGGCGGCCAGGTGGTCTCGTTTATGACGCGGCATCTGGGTTTCCCGATTCCGTCCCCAGCGATCATGGAGAAGATCGGCACGTCGTTCCGCCGGGCTGTGCGTGCCTTCGCGGTGGCGCAGCAGGTGCCGGTGGTGATGTTCGGCAAGGACGTTCGCAAGCACGACGTGATGGGTCCCTACCTGCGGCGGCAGGCCGAGACCGGCCGCTCAGGTGTCGCGGCGATCGGGGTAGCCCAGGAGTATCAGAACGTGTTCGCGGCCTCTCAGCGTGCGGACCGGGGCTGCACCGGACGTCAGGTGTGGTTCTCCTTCCACAAGGCCGACCGGCGAGTGAGTTGCTTCTACTTCTACCTGTGGGACGCCGATTTCGGGCCGGCGTTCATCAAGGTGTGCGCCTACTTCCCCTATCCGGTCAAGGTCTGGGTCAACGGCCACGAGTGGGCCAAACGGCAAGCGGTCCAGGCCGGGATCGGCTTCACCGAGCTGTCCAACGGGTTCGCCAGCTGCGAAGACCCGACCGGTCTGCAGGCGATCTGTGACCGGCTGGGTCCGGGCAGCATCGCGGTGTTCTTCGAACGGTGGATGAGCATCTTGCCGTTGCCGTTGACCCCCGCGGACCGGGCGGCGGGGTATTGGTGGGAGCTGTCGATGCGGCAGATTGAGACCTCCCGCACCGTGGTGTTCGAGGCCCCCCGCCACGCCCGGTCGTTCTTCGCAGCACTGGTGGGTGACAATCTCGACATTGGGCGACCCGACCATGTCGAGCTCATTTTCACCGGCCACCGGGCTCGGTGGGGACGACCACCCAAGACCGAGCCGACCTACAAGACGCGCATCGATACCCGCCAGACCGTCGGGGTCACCGTGAACGCCGACTACAAGCACTCCCGGGTCAAGCAGTACCTCAAAGACGGGCGCGCACTACGGATCGAGACCGTGATCAACAACCCGGAGGACCTGCTGTGTAAACGACGACTGCAGCATCTTGACCAACTGCAAGCCAAGGCCCGTGCAGTTAATGCTCGCCTGCTCGATACTGAACGTGTCGGGCAGGGCTGTGTCCTTGCGAGCCCAGCCTTTGAGCGGGTCGCACAGCCCACCCTCACCGAGGATGGCCGGAGGTCGCCCGCACTACGGTTCGGAGATCCTCGGGTCATGGCCCTGCTCGGCGCCCTCTGCGTAGGTTTGAACGCCCTCGGCTTCACCAACCGGAGCCTGCGTGCCCAGGTGAGCCAGCTGCTGGGCACGCAGGCTACACCGTCAATCAGATGAGCTACGACCTGGCCCGGCTCCGGCTGAACGGCCTGATCGAACGACGATGCGGCACCAACACCTACCAGTTGACACCAGACGGGCAACGCGTGGCGATCTTCTACACCAAGATCCACGACCGACTCCTCCGACCGCTCATCGCCGCCAACGCTCCTCCAGCGCCCGCCGGACTCCGCAACGCCCTGCGTATCATCGACCGGCACGTCCACGCCTACATCGACCACGCACGCCTAGACAAGACAGCCTGAAAACTCAAGACAAACGCATGAGTGCTAGCAACCAAAGGATCACTAGCGGCCGAGGTCGACATTTATCGTGTGCTCGTGCAAACCTTGTTCGTCGGTTCTTCCAGCGTTCCCGGATAGCCGAGGAACGAGCACGAGACATGGGCTTCAGTTGAGCTGACTTTGGTCCTGCGCACACTGGCCTTTCCACGATCACATCGGTGAGCGGGCGACCTGTGATAGGGCAAGAGTCGCGATTCCCTATTGGCCGGCGGTGGAGAAAGATGTCTGAAATGACTGAAGAGAGTCAACCCAGAAGCAATTTTGCCGAGCTGTCGCGTTCAGAGTGCGAGAGGCTGCTGGCTGAGCACTCTGTCGGCCGGGTGGGCCTGTCCGCTCCAAGTGGACCGCAGATCTTGCCTGTCACCTACGCCTACTACGGCAAGACTGTCGTCTTCCGTACCTCGCCCTACGGCGTGTTGTCCTCCCTAGAACGCCGTACACGTGTCGCCTTCGAGATCGACGACATCGATGAGGAACGGCACTCGGGCTGGAGCGTTCTGGTACTCGGCTCGGCGGAAAGGGTGACGCAGCAATACACGCTGTCGACGTTGTGGGAAGAAGGTCCTGTCCCCTGGGCGAGTGGAACGCGCAACCTGTTCATCGTGATCACTCCCGATTCGATCACGGCCCGCTCTCTGCGACGGCAGTACGCAGACTGAAGGTCGGCTGAACGACAGGGCCTCGATCTGCCCTGCCCTCCCTATGCCGGCCAGCCGGTGGGTCATGGCCACCCGTTACCCATCCTGAGACGGGAATGGCTCAATCTGGACGGCTGACGCTCGGTTGGAGCAGCTGAGCTCCCCACTGTTTCGCCCGCTCAAGCTCTCCTGGGCGAAGCGGCCCTTGCGCGGTAACGGCGACCGATCGGCTGCGCGGGATTACTCCCGATCGACTGATGTCGCTCTCGCGTTTTGTTCGACCAATCGAGTCGGACGGCCCGGACTGCGCCCGGTCTATAACGTTGTACCGGAACCGGCACTAATTCCTGCCCCTCTTCCGCAGCCCAGCATCGAGAAGCAAAGACGGAGGACCGTCACCATGAGCGACAGCTCAGACCCACCAACCGTGGATGCGTCCGAGCCACACATCGGTGGAGTGGGCCAGAAGCTCAACTGGCTCCGAGCCGGGGTGCTTGGGGCGAACGACGGCATCGTATCGACTGCCGGTCTGGTCGTCGGAGTGGCAGCGGCGACGCCGCATATGGGCCCGATCCTGACGGCTGGTATTGCCGGCTTGGTGGCCGGTGCCGTATCGATGGCCTTGGGTGAGTACGTCTCCGTAAGCACCCAGCGCGACACGGAGCGGGCACTGCTGGTGAAGGAGCGGCGCGAGCTCGAGGCGATGCCTGAAGCGGAGCTCGAAGAGCTGACCGCGATCTACGTCGCCAAAGGAGCCAGCATCGAGACGGCCCGAAAGCTGGCTGAGGAGCTGACCGCCCACGACGCCTTCGCCGCGCACGTCGAGGCGGAACTCGGGCTCGACCCGAACGAGCTGACCAGCCCGTGGCATGCTGCTTTTCGTCGGCGGTCGCGTTCACAGCGGGATCGATCCTCCCTATCGGGGCGATCGCCGTGCCGCCGCTTAACGGGCTATTCGCAGTTGACCGTGGTGCCCTGCTGCGTCAATGGGTTCACGCCGCGCGTCGGGCGGCGCTGGTGAGCAGGATACGGGCTTGGTAATGGGCCGGATTCCGATATCCCCGATATGCGTTTGATCTGTTTGATGCCGGTGTTCGCGGCCTCGGTGCGGCCATTGGTAACCCGGTGGGGTGATCAGCACCTCGACCGCCGGCCACCAGGCCTCAATGGTGGCCCAGAGTCGCCAGGTCTACTCCATGTCAGCGGCCACGACGTAACAACCCATGATCATCTTCTCGGTGTGGGCCTGCTCGACGGTAGCGACGTTGAGGAGCCGCCGGAGTTGTTCCTTAACGCCCCAGGCTGCGGACAGCTCGTCGGTGGGGTCGTCGCTGGCGAACACAGCATCGAGCCGGGCCTTCGCCCTCGGCGAGAGGTGTCGTAGCCGCGGAGCAGCAGTCTGCGGTTCGCCCACGCCGGGTCGACCTTGCGGCCGCGGCGGTGCTCCGGCTCGCGGATCAGCCGCTGCCGCACCCGGGTCACCATCAGGTTCGCCAGCTGCACCAGGTGGAACGGGTCGACACTGATCTTCGCGTTCGGCAGGGCGTCGGTAATGGCCTTCTTGAACGCTGCCGACGGATCGATCGCCACCACCTCGATCCGGTCCCGCCACGCCCGGCTGCGCTCAGCGAGCCAAACGCCGACGGCGGCGGAGTCGCGGCCGTGGACAATACCGAGCACCTGAGCGCAGTCGGCGTTGACGATGGTCGACATCCACGGCTCCACCCGCCGCCAGCCACCCTGATCGTCGCGGAACC
>DASUYM010000130.1:0-13818 GCA_036377435.1 Propionibacteriaceae bacterium | reverse complement strand
CACATCGTCTGCTGGCAAGAGGCGTACTCCGCACAGGTGATCTCGAACGGGCGATCGGCTGGTCGCGACCGGCGCCTACCTCGGACCGGACCGTAATCCTGGCTCTGGCGGCCGACTTTGTTGCCGGCTTCGCAACCGCCGGTCCCGCGACCGAGCCAGGCGTGGACGTCGATCTCCAGTTGAACGCCATCAATGTCCAGCGGGCCTACTGGGGCGATCGGCGATCGCGATGCATTCCTTTGGGGTGTTCCGCGACCACCCGCGGGCCCGCGCGTTCTATGTTCGCAACGGCTTCGTACCCAACGGTGCCGAACGAGTCGAGGATTTCTTCGGCCCACCTGAGATCCGCATGGTACGTCGTTGAGTTCCGCGCCGCCGACCGCAGCGCCGCTAATCCGTGAAAGTGGTCAGAGACGGCACGTGCCTCGCCGATATTGGTGTCGTCTCTGACCACTTAGGTGCAGCACTTCCGCGAAGGCTGCGGAGCCTACGCGTCCTCCTCATCCAGGCGGGCGAGCCACGTCGCCAGGCGTTCCACCGGAGCCTCGAACTCCGGATACAGGTCGACGAAGGGTGCGTAGTTGATCAGCGAGCCACGCCAAGGTGACCTCATCCTCGCCCCGGCGTGCCTGGAGTTCTTCGATGCCCCGATCAGTGAAATACATGTCTTTTCCGATCAACAGTGCGGGCCTCCGGCGCCTGCAGAGCGCGGCACTCCTTACCGTTCTGATGCGAAGGCCGCTTCCATCAGCGCGCGCTGCTGCTGTAGATGGACGCTGGCCGACCCGACTGAAGGCGCCGACGACTCCGGTCGAGTGAGCTTGGTCAGCCGCCACGTCCGACCGGGCTCGACCTCGGCCAGTCGCTGCGGCAAGTTCAGTGCCATGAAGGGCCACGCCCCCTGGTTGCCGGGCTCGTCCTGCAGCCACCGCACCTCTTCGACGCGGTCGAAACGCCTCAGCTGCTTGGCGAGATCCTTTACTGGGAGGGGGTAGAGCCGTTCCATGGCGATGATCGCGACTTGGCCATCCTTGCCGGCCTGGGTCCGGGCATTCATCAGGTCCCAGCGGATCTTGCCAGAGCAAAGCATGACCGAGGTCACCTGGCTTGGGTCTTCGATCGTCGGATCGCCGAGCACCGGTTTCCACGATCCTTGGGTGAAATCCGACGGGTCGGATACGGCGAGCTTGTTCCGCAGCATGGACTTCGGTGTCATGACGATCAACGGCCGATGGAGTTCTCCGAACGCTTGTTGCCGGAGCATGTGGAAGTGGCTTGCCGGAGTTGACGGCTGCGCGATCGTGAAGGCGTCCTCCGCAGCCAGCTGGAGAAAGCGCTCGAGACGTGCCGACGAGTGGTCCGGACCCTGGCCCTCATAGCCGTGCGGCAACAGAAGCACGACGCCCGACTGCTGGGTCCACTTGGCCTGTCCTGACGTGATGAACTCATCGATGATTGTCTGCGCGCCATTGGCGAAGTCACCGAACTGAGCCTCCCAGAGCACCAGTGCCTCCGGACTCGCCACCGAGTAGCCGTACTCGAAGCCCATGGCCGCGTACTCGCTCAGCAGCGAGTCGAAGACGTGGAACTTGCCTTGGTCTTCATCCAGGTGCTTCAGCGGCACCCATGACTCGCCTGTCTTGCGGTCGACGATGGCGGCGAACCGCTGCACGAACGTGCCGCGCCGGGTGTCCTGCCCGGTGAGCCGGACGGTACGCCCCTCCAAGAGCAACGACCCAAACGCCAGGATCTCGGCCGTGGCCCAGTCGATGGGCCCTTGCGTGATCGCAGCCGCCCGGCGCTGCAGCTGAGGCATCACCTTCGGGTGGACCGTGAAGCCTTGCGGGAACGTGGTGTGCGCGTCGGCGATCTTTTTGAGTGTCTCCATACTGGTCGCAGTGCCTTGCTTGGCGGCAGACTTCTTCGGATACGCCGGCACGCGGCTGTATCCCATATCGCTGGGTGGCTGACCCCGCCCTCGGACCTCCTTGAAGACACTCTCCAGGCGCTGCTGGAAGCGGGTCATTACCTTCTCGGCGTCTTCGAGGGTGATGTCGCCGCGGCCGATCAGGGCCTCGGTATAGAGCTTGCGGACCGACCGCTTCCTCTCGATCAGGTCATACATCCGAGGTTGAGTGAAGCTCGGGTCATCGCCCTCGTTGTGACCGCGGCGGCGGTAGCAGATGAGGTCGATGACCACATCCTTGTTGAACTCCTGTCGGAATGCGAACGCCAGCCGAGCCACGCGTATGCAGGCCTCTGGGTCGTCGCCATTCACATGGAAGATCGGGGCCTGGATCATCCGGGCCACGTCGGTGCAATACATGGAGGACCGCAACTCGGTCGGCGACGTGGTGAAGCCAACCTGATTGTTCACGACGATGTGAATCGTGCCGCCGGTACGGTAGCCGCGCAGCTGGCTGAGGTTGAGGGTTTCGGCGACCACACCCTGTCCCGCAAATGCCGCGTCCCCATGCATCAGCACGGGTAGCACCGGGAACTCCGCCCCGCGGTCAAGGATGTCCTGCTTTGCTCGGGCGATGCCTTCCAGCACCGGGTTCACCGCCTCGAGATGGCTCGGGTTGGCCGCAACGGACGTCTTGATCGTCGCGCCGCTGAGCGCAGTGAACTTTCCCTCCGAGCCGAGGTGATACTTGACATCGCCGGAGCCCTGGACGGTGCGTGGGTCCAGATTGCCTTCGAACTCCCGGAAGATCTGCTCATAGGACTTACCGACGATGTTGGACAGCACGTTGAGCCGGCCGCGGTGCGGCATGCCGATGCAGACTTCCTCCAGGCTGGCTTCGGCTGCTTGCTCGCATACCTCGTCCAACAAGACGATTGCCGACTCGCCCCCTTCCAGGGAGAACCGCTTCTGTCCGACGAACTTGGTTTGCAAGAACGTCTCGAAGATCTCGGCCTCATTGAGCTTGTCCAGAATTCGCAAGTGTTCCTCGCGGGGAAGTGACTCGTGTGGTCGCTCTACCCGATCTTGGATCCACTTGCGCTGCACGGGCACTTGGATGTGCATGTACTCGATGCCGATGGTCCGGCAGTAGGAGTCGCGGAGGATGCCCAAGATCTTCCGCATCTTCATCCGGCCCTCCCCGCCGGCGAAGGATCCGGTCGCAAACTCACGATCGAGATCCCACAGCGTCAGGCCGTGCGACTGCACGTCAAGATCATGATGGCGCCGCTGGCGGTATTCCAGCGGATCTGTGTCCGCCATCAGATGACCGCGCACTCGATAAGCGTTGATCATCTCCATGATCCGGGCTTGCTTGGGGATCTGGTCCTCGTGGTGGCTGCTGATGTCCTGTGCCCAGCGGATTGGCTCGTACGGGATGCGCAGCGCACCGAAGATGTCGTCGTAGAAGCCGTCCTCGCCAAGAAGCAATGCATGCAGGCGAGCTAGGTACTGACCAGACTGCGCTCCCTGGATGACCCGATGGTCATAGGTCGAGGTCAGAGTCATGATCTTGGATACGCTCATGTCGCTGAGCCGATCAGGATCGGAACCCTGGAACTCTGGCGGATACTCCATGGAACCCACGCCGATGATCGCGCCCTGGCCCTGCATCAAGCGGGGAACTGAATGGTTGGTTCCGATGGTGCCCGGGTTGGTCAGGGTGATGGTGGTGCCAGCGAAGTCCTCGACCGTCAGTTGGCCTGCTCGTGCCTTCTTCACCATCTGCTCGTACGCGGACCAGAACTGGGCGAAGTCCAGCTCCTCGGAGTTCTTGATGCTCGGCACGAGCAGCTGGCGGGTGCCATCTTCCTTGGGAAGGTCGATGGCCAGGCCGAGATTGACATGAGCCGGTACGACCAACGTCGGCTTGCCGTCGATGACGTCGTAGCCGTTGTTCATCGCAGGCACAGTCTTCAGGGCCTTTACCATGGCGTAGCCAATGATGTGGGTGTACGAGACCTTGCCACCGCGCGCCCGTCGTAGATGGTTGTTGATCACCACGCGCTGGTCGATGAGCAGCTTGACCGGAAGGGATCGAACGCTGGTCGCGGTGGGCACCGTCAAGGAGACGTCCATGTTCTTGGCAGTACGCGCCAGAGTCCCGCGCATGGTGGTTCTGACTGGCTCTTTGAGTGCCACGTCTGGGCGATCTTGACGGCTCGGAGGATCAGCAGGAACCCCGCCCCGCGCTCCTGGCGGGCTCGGCTGGGTCTCCCCCTTGGTTGGCACGGGCTTCTCCACTGTTGGTGTGCGACGCGACAGCGCAGCCGGCTCAGGCTTGGGCTGAGCGGCGGGTGAAGCCTGCGCGGGAGCCGGTGCAGGAGTTGCTGCCACGGGAGTCTGCTCACCACGAGCTGGTGGCTCCGCGTCACGGCGTGGCGCAGTTTGCTGTCGCTCAGCGGCGCCGCCATTACCAGCGTCCGTAGTTGGCGCGCCGTGCACCTTGAAGTAATCCGCCCACGTCTCGTCGACCGAGCTGGGATCTGCGGTGTACTGCTCGTACATCTCTTCCAGCAGCCAGTCGTTGGCGCCGAAGTCGGCTTCGGGCGCGCTACTAGGTGATTCGTCGGGCAGGATGGCCACTGTCGCCTTCTTCCTGATACGCACTATTCGCGGATGTCACCCGCCTTTTGGCCTGCTCCCGGCCTGCTCCCGGCACGCTCGTGGCAGGCGTTACCTAGGCTACCCAAGCTTGAGATCAGCCAATCACTGGTCGGGCGCGACTCACTTGGTCGGCTTACCTGGCCGCCGACCTCAATCCCGGCGCGTTACGGCGGTTTTCTCCATGACGCCAGCGCCCAGCATGCGCCAGGCCAGCCGGCAGACCTCGACTGTGAAGACCACCAGAGCAAGGTTGCGAATGGCCGTGACGGCAGTCGAGACGATGATCATCGCGTGACCGTGGTGACCGAGGTAACTGTCATAGAACAGTGGATAGACAAGTTGGGTCAGCAAAGCCAGGATCAGCGCCTGTCCGGCGATCCGGTTGATCGCCGGCTGCTCGTCCAGTGTGGCCTGCGGCCGGTGCGCCAACAGTGCCGCCATCGGCCCGCCCACCCAGAGCAGGTACTGCGGACTCAGCGTCTTGTTGGTGATCGTCATGATCGCCACCGTCGCCAGGACGACGAAGCCGATTGCGGTGGGAGTCGATCCGTTATGGCGGAAGGCACGGATGGTGAGCAAAATGATCACCGCCAGACCCAACACCGTCACGACGCTGCTGATCATCACCCAGACATCCACGCCCGGGCCGAAGATCTCGTACGCCTGGTATTGGGACATGTCGACAATCCACTGGTCCGGCCTCGCTGCCCGTGCCAGCATCAAAGGCGTTGCCCAGATCGACTCGATCTGCAGCCCGCGCTCGGACTGCCAGGTCAGTGGCGAGATCAGTCGTGGCCAGCCACCGAAGATCAGGCTGATCAAGGCGAGGCCGAAGCCCACGACAACGAACGCAACGCCTGCGGGTCGCCTGTCGGACCGGTAGGACAGGAAAGCACCGATGAGCAGGGCTGGCCAGAGCTTGATGGCGGCGCCCAAACCTGTCAGGGCGCCCGTGACCCATGGCTTGCGTCGTGCTGCGAGAAGCGCCCCGCCGGCAAGCACCGCCGGCAGCATGTCGAAGCGCAAGTACGCCAGCGGACCGATCAGCGGGACGAAGATGAGCCAGAAATCGACCCCGCTCTCGTGGCGCCGGCCACTCGCGCGCCACAGCGAATAGCAGAAGACGGCATCCAGGGCGAGCATGAAGATCACGAAGGCGACGAGATAGCCGGCGCGGCTGCCAAAGGAGGCGCCGTAAGGCAGCCAGAGGATCCAGACCACCGGGGTGGGGTACTCATAGAAGGTGCGGTCCAGGCCAGCAGTGAACAGGGCGTTGATCTTGCGGTGGTAATAGAAGACATCGCCCACCACGAAGCGCTCAAAGGCAGCCAATATAACCAAGATCAGCAGGCGGGTGGCTAGCCAGCCGATGACGATCGCTCGAGGGCCACGGTGCGCGTCGTACCAGGCAGCGAGGCGGCTCATTCAGGACCCACGCGCTTGGGTGGCAGGGGAGTGCGCATCGCAGGGAGGAGGATCTTGGTCGACGACAGAACGCATGCGAACCTACCAGGAATGCGCTGCCCTGGCTTTTGCATCTCTAGTGCGCCGGAATTGGTCGAATCCGGCACCTTACAGAGCAGTCGTGTCGCAAAATCATGGTGCGCGCCTGTGTGAGTGCTGTCAGGAGTCCGTTGCCACGTCAGGGCCTGGATCGCTTCGTTGAGCAGGCGAGTCTGGCACCGTTTTGCGGTGGCCGACTGCGCGGAGCATTGCCACCAGGACAGCGTGGAGGCGGTCCGCACCTTCTATGTGTTCGGTAGGCAGGACGTTCGCCAGCGTCCGAGGGGTCAGCAGCACTGCTCGGTCCTGCCAGCCGCCCAGACCCCCGTGGGCGCCGACGAGCGGTTCGAATGCAGCGATATCGAGCGTGACGTCCCCGACGCGGCTGTTGATGTACAGGTCGGGCGCCTCCGGCATCACGACCGCGCGCCGGAGCACCCGGGCTGCATGGGAGCCGTACGGTTCCAGAGGGTTTTGCCCGGTCACCTTGCCGGTGTCGAGCTGGACACGTCCATACTCGCCCAGAACCCACGGCGCACCGGCGGAGTCCAAGCCGGCAATGAAACCAACACCCTCATGAGCACACAGGCCAGGCACCAGGCTGGGCCAGCGTTCCTGAAGATCCTCCAGGGTCAGCCGGACGGCGGAGTGCACATAGAGCAGGCCTAGGTTTCCTGAGCCCAGCACTGAGATGCCCGCAGTTGGCCCGGCTTCGGCGCCCTCGTCGAGGTGGCGGGTGCTGGCGGCGGCTGCGCGCCGAGCTGCTCTGCCAGTGATCCCGGTGCCCGCCAGGTCTTCGGCAAGGGAATCCACTCGTCCCCAGCCTTCGACCGGAGCGTCGATGGAGGCCACTTCCTCCTCCATGAGCCGGGTGCATACTTCACCGAGGTCGGCGCCGAAGCGGTCGAGGAATGTCTGGCCCTGGGACTGACCGTGGTCAGAGACAACCACGATGTGGTAGCGCCGGGCAGCTTGAGTCGACAGCCGCTCGAGCGTTCCGAGAACCCTGTCCAATCCCTCGAGAGCTGCCAGAGACTCAGGGCGGAACATCCCGGCGTGGTGGGCGATCTCGTCGTAATCGACATAGTCGACATAAATACTCTTCGTTCCCTTGTGCATCTCCTCTGCGACGACTGCGGTGTTGAGATCCCGTTGCAGGACATTGGTGGCGGCCCGGAGACCAGCGAAGGTCCATCCCCGGTGGACTCGCGGCAGGACGTTGAGGCGGTTCTGGCGGGCAGCCTGCCATCGCTCCTTCGCCACCTCGGCGACCGTCCGTATCACCCCGCGGGTGAAGCCGTTGGGATTGGTGAGGAACCAGGCGAATGTCTGGCGTGCGGCCGCTGACCTTCGGCCGCCGCCGAGGCGGCTCATCGTCAGGACGGCCCTGGGCGCGTCGCCGGTGAAGAGGTTGCCTATGGACAGCCCATCATCGGCAAGCAAACCTGCCCCGGTTGTCGCGCGCTTCTCGATGATCGCGGCATCGTCCGGCCGGTTCGCGACCAGAACTCGACCCACTTCACGGTCGTACCAGCGAAAGGCTGGAACCCCGGCCACGGTGCCGTGCAGAATGCCCAGCTGACTTGCTGGCGTCGTGCACGGCAACTGCACCGTCCACTCGCGGAGCACATAATCACCTGAGGTGACCCAGCGCCGCAGGGTCGGAACCGCGCCTGCCTGGATGGCCCACCGTAGGACCGGGAAGGCCACGCCGTCCAACTGGACGAACACGACGCCGTCGATCTCGGGATCGGCGACAGGGTCACGGTCCACTCGACGCCGCAGCAACGAGGCCGTGAACGAGTCATCAGTGCCGGCGCTGCCCAGCCAGGCGGCGGCGGTGCCGATTCCAGCGACGATCCACGATGCCGCGAACGCCGATACAAACGTGGCGTCGATGTCGGGCGTGATCCAGATACCGACGTAGACCAGAAGCGCCTGTCCGACCAGACCGGCGAGAACAACCGCGAGCCAGCCGATGCGGGCAGCGACGCGGACGACCACTGGTCGAAACACCAGCCCAAGCAGGCCGGCAACCGCAGTGGCCCCGAGGTACGCCCACGGTGTCCGGGCGGTCAGGTTCGGCAATAATGCATCGGCGAGCGCCAACGCGGCGGACGAGACCAGCCACACCACAACTAGCCGGGCGATGTCACCCAGGCGCAGGCGGGTACGCGGCCGGGCTTGCGCTCGTTCGGATACGTCAATCACACGTGCTCCCTGACTAGTGCCTCCTAAGTCTCTTTACGGTTCGCGCCGCCCAGGCACGCACCTCGCGGCGTTCTCTCAGTCTCGTCGGTCTTGCGATGCACGCACCTGAACGACGCGAACCGCAAAAGGAACTTAGGAGGCACGACACTAGGGTGACGCCGAAACGGCAACATTGGAGGACGCCCAGAGTTGCAAAGACTTCAGAGAACGACACTACCGAGGTGGTGCTAAGGCGGACCGTTGATTGTGATCTGTCCAGTAAAGCGACCATGACCACCGAGGAAGACAGCCGTGATCCCGCTCCATCTATCCGGATGGCCGCTCCGCCGTGACGGGGACACTGACCTGGTGGGGGCACAGCACAAGTACGTGGGTGGATGGCGGCACCACCGTTCTGTTCGATCCGGTACTCACCGCTCGCCTCGGCCATCTGCGTCGCGTCAGGGGTCCGGTCCCGCCCTCCCACGCTGCACGTGCCGACCTCATTCTGATCTCCCACCTACACGCCGACCACACTCATCTGCCCTCGCTTCGACTGATCCCAGCCCCTGCGGTTCTCATCGCCCCGAGAGGTTCGCGCCCCCTGCTTAAGCCAATCGCCGCTCGCGGTCTGAAGCTCTGTGAGGTTGAACCGGGTGATCTCGTGGAGTTTGGCGGTTTGCGGATACGCGCCCTGGCCGCGGACCACGATGGTCGGCGACACCCTGGGAGCCCTCATCGCGGACCCGCGCTTGGCTTTCTCGTCGAAGGCTCCCGCCGGTGCTGGTATCCGGGAGACACAGGTCCCCACGTTGCGTTCGAGGAGGTGGCGCACGTCGACATCGCCTTGGTGCCAGTGGGCGGATGGGGACCGACACTTGGTCACGGCCATCTCGACGCCCGTCAGGCGGCACAGGTCGTACGCCGCATTCACCCAGATCACGCCGTCCCCGTGCACTGGGGGACCTGGTGGCCGATCGGCCTTCCTCAGCGCGCCGATCTGATCGATCTGCCCGCCGCGGCCTTTGCTGACTACAGTGCCCGCCTAGCGCCGAGCACTATCGTCCATCTCCTGCGGCATGGCCAATCAGTCGAGCCGTGAACGGCGGCGACGAACTGGGCTAGTCTGCATCCCACGTCGGTCGCCTCCACCAACTGCGTCCGCTGTTTCAGATGTATACGCCTCTGGGATGATTCGAGTACTGGGTCACCTTCCCAGACCCGGGGACAGCCGCCAGCGCTCTGGACCCGGCCTGCTCGCCCGCGCCACAGCCGGACAATAGCCGCCCGATGCGAGACAGCCGAAGACGCCAACGGACAGACCTTTTCTTCGCGATCGAGATCCTGGTCGACGACGGCTGGGCCAGAATCGTACGGGTGCACCGCGCGCAGCGACCGCTACTCTGCTTTGGCTGATTTTTGGCGAGGGGGGGCTGTCATTTCAAGGAACGGGCCGGTAAAGCTCAGGGCTTGATCCATTGCAGTCGCTTGTTGTGTCAACAAGTTCCCGGCCTCCTTGAGAGCCTCACCAGCGGCGCGAGTGGTCTTCGCGGCTTGCTTCAAGCCCTCCAACACCTGCCGCATGGGAGCAAACGCTTGTTCGGTCAGCTCTCGATTGAACTCTGCTTGGGTTTCTAAGGCTTTCTGCACGAGATCCAACTGTTGCTGCATGGGAGCGAACATCATCTGAAAAAACTCGGGCGCATTCGAACCAAATCCAGCCTTCTGAAACTGCTCGATCATGTCCCACCAGGCTTTCATCGGATCATCCACACTGGCCACGTCATCCGCCCCTTGCGCTCGCTCTTTGTAGTGCTACCGGCCGACCTCAGTGTAGAGTCCGCGGTCGGTTTCGGACTCTAGCCCGCACATGCAGGCCCCGGCCCTGCCAAAAGGCGCCGCCGCCCGGATGTTGACAACCATGGGGCCAGGCACGGCAGACGACATCTAGGTAAACAAACTGCCCCCACGGCAGGATTCGAACCTGCGCTCCCGCCTCCGGAGGCCGGAAGACGACGATTTGGCATGATTGGAATTCGACGAAACCGCAGGTCAGCCCCGATTTTGATGCATTGGCGTTGTTGGCCGTATCGGGCCGTTTTCGGTTCTGGTGTTGCCAATCTGTTGCCAAAGCGCCATCTCGGATCTGGCGGAATGATCTTCTGCGGTTGAGCGATATATAGCATAAGATGCTATGATTGGTATATGCCCAGCCGTGGTGGTCTGCTCCGTGAGGTGATGCTCGAAACACGCACCACCCAGTCCGAGTTGTCCCGTGTCAGCGGTGTGCATCAGCCCAGCATCAGCCAGTTCCTTTCCGGAAAGGTCGAGTTGAGCGATGAGCAACTCGATCGGCTCCTGTCGTGCATGGGTTATCGACTCGAGGTGGTCCGACGTCCCGTCGTGCCCGAGCTGACCCGCTCCGAACGACGGTCGTGGCGACTCCACCGCCAGCTCTCAACACATCTGACGCGAACGAGCCTGGAGCAGTGGCTCCCGACCATCCAGCGCAACTGGGAGCGGCTCCGCAACGGCGTCAGCGGCGAGCCGCATATGCGCAATCTCGACCGGTGGAGGTCGCTGATCGATCGCGGCGATGTGCCAGGGCTCCGCCGCGTCTTGACAGGGTTGGACCGGGACTCGATCGAGATGCGTGAGGTTTCGCCGATGGGCGGGCTGCTCTCGCAGGACGAGCGTATGGACGTGCTCCAGATGGCCAGTTGATGCGTCGCGACCAGTTGGAACACGCCATCCGGACGGCTTGTCAGATCATCGAGCGACCGGAGGTGATCGTGGTCGGCTCGCAGGCGATCCTCGGAAGCTTCCGCGAGGATGAGCTTCCTGCTGACGCCACCATGTCTGTCGAGGTCGACATCCTGCCGATCGCCAATAGCAACGACGAGACGGCGCATCTTGCTGACCTGATCGAGGGCGTCGCGGGCGAGTTCTCCACATTCGAGCAGCTACACGGTTTCAGCATCGATGGCGTCGATCTGGAAACGTCGACGCTCCCGGATGGGTGGCGCGATCGGTTGGTGAAAGTGCAGAACGCCAACACCGCAGCGCCAGCTGGACAGCCGCAGTTCACCGGTTGGTGTCTGGACAAGGAAGATCTTTGTGTTGCCAAGCTCTGTGCGTTCAGGGAGAAGGATCGCAACTTCGTAGCAGCCCTGCTGGAGGCACGACTCGTCAATGCGGGCGTGATTCACGAGCGGCTTCCGAGCGTCGAGGAAAGACGCCGGCCCGATGCCGACCGTGCTGTGACGTGGTTGGAGTCATGGATTGGAGTGGTTTGATTTCTCGGCATGTTGCGTCGAGGCTCGCCGCTCGTCCCGTTTGAGGGACCATCAGCGGCCATTTTCGCGGACGGATCTGGCGGGCACGTCGAACGAGGTGGGCATCCTGAAGATCATGCAAGTCTTTTGAGCTGACACTGGCGCTTACCTGCGGGCCCGCGGGGAACCCCGACGAACAGTGTGTGTTGGAGGGCTGCGATGTCGATCTTGGCGCTCGTGATCTTGAGGGGTTCCACCGATCTGGCGTTTCTCTACATCGGCGCCTAGGCCGCGGCTGCATAGGGCAACGGCTCGGTCGAGGGTCTCGGTCGAGGTTCTGTTGCCAAAGAGTGGACGCCGCTTGTAGTGTCCTGCTCCGGTTGGTCGGCGGTCTTGGGGATCGACACCGACGGCGGCACGCCAGACGGCTACTTCACCAAGCAGGGCGGCGTCGGGTGGCTGCCCGGCGGTGCCGATACGGGCTGTTCGCGGCGATGGCTGGCGTCGCCTCGAACCTCATTTGCGAGGTCGATAACGAGCTGCGACCGCTCCGCCAGATACCGGCCCCAAAGGTGATGATCTTGAAGGGTCTTCGGAAGGCGGAAAGCCAGGGTAGAGGTCCTACGTCAACAGATGCGGGCTCCGGAAGGCGCCAGTTGAGTACAGCGGACATGTCTTCGGCCGTGCTGAGATCTCGCCCCAGTGCGGCTTCATGGAGGTGAGGCGTGGGTGTTCACCGGTTTCGGCCGCCAACGCGAGCAGGTGTGCTCGGAGGGTTGGCCACGACGGCTCGCTGGTGAGTTCAGGGACGATGTGGTCGGCTTGGCTGTCGAGTATCTGAACAATCTTGGAGCCAACCAGCTGATCGGCCGCGACATGGAGCCCGTCGGTGTAGCGCTAAACAGCGTCGAACAGCCGGGCAGCCGGGTCGCTGAGTTCTCCGAGCAGTGTGCTAGCTGAGGTGGGGGCCTCGTCACGACCGAGGATCTTCTCCAGAATCTCGGTTGGGGTGCGGGGTGCGACGGTGTCGGGTCGGATGAGGGTGTGCGGGTCGCCATCGCCAACCACCTGCAGGTAGAGGTGGTTGGCGGCCCGGCCGCGGGTGAGCATCGTATACAGCTGCTGCCGGGACTCTTGCCTGGTGACCAGGCCGTGCATCGTGTCGGCGGTGACGCCTTGGGCGGCGTGGAAGGTGGTGGCATAGCCCAGGCCGGTTGAGGTTTGAACGTCTTGGTGACGCTGCCGATCCGGAACCAGCCGTCCGGGTCGACCGGGCGATCCGTGCCCAGTCGGCGACGCCGCTGGAGCCGCGCCACTGGAGGCCGTGCCAGCCCGTCCGTCACGCTCGCCCGCTCCCTGGGCTGAGTGACGGGGGATGCGCGAGTACGGAGGCGATGACCGGGACTCAGACCAGGTCGACTTGTGCCTTCTCAGGCCGATTCAGGCCTCCAGACCATGCCAAGAGACGACAGCGAGTAGCCGTCAATTCACGACCTGACAAGACACAACGCTGAAACAGCGGTACTCGGTGCCAGTCGACGTCTGGCACGGGTTTGCGTCGTCGTGAGTCCCGTACGCGCCCCCGAGTTGATCATGATGCACGTCGATGGCGCGACTCATCACCTTCCATGGCCGCACGTCAGTAGGCCGATCAGAAGACCAACCTCTTGGCTAAGTAACGTCCCGAGGATTCAGCTCGCCGTGCTCAGGACTACTCGAGCGGCCGCGATGACCGCACCGCCGCAACGACATCACGGATTCCCTGGCTAGCTGCGGCGGCGTCCGTCTTATCGAGGACGAGAGAGGCGTGTGTCGCGTCGTCGACGGCACGGTGCTGACTGTTGGTGGACAGCGCCGCTAGCTTGTCCTGCGCAGTCAGCCACGTTTCGTCATGTCCTCGGCCAGCAGTAATGACGATCAGCGGCTTGCTGGCGAAGTTGACGAGAGTTGCCGCCTGGTGGGTCGCTGTTGCTCCTTCGCGGAACTCGTTGATGTAGCTCTGGACGCTGCGGGCGGTCGATACGCTGGCACGTGCTTCGTAGCGAGATCGTGGGGGCAGGCTGTCGTAGGAGTCACCGAGCAGGTGCGCCGCACCCAGGTTTGCAGTGGCCGCCACCAGCATCGAGATGCGCGCTATGGGCTTCCCCCCGAATCGTGGAGGACTTCTCTTAGGCCGCGGCCGGTTGGTCGGCGGTCAGGTTCTCGTAGGCGATAGGGCTCAGCATTTGGGCGCTGCTATGCCGTCTGCGGTGGTTGTAGAACTCATAGCACCAGGGC
>DASUYM010000129.1:0-4925 GCA_036377435.1 Propionibacteriaceae bacterium | reverse complement strand
CGAGGACTTCGTCAAGCGGGCTCTCGCGTTCCTCTGAGAGGCGAACGGTCGTGAAGGCATTCGTCGTCGAGAGGTACGGCAGGGACGGACTGCGCGCCGCCGACGTAGCTGAGCCTGAGGTCGGCGACGGTGACGTGCTGGTCAAGGTGAGCGCCGCCAGCGTCAACCCGCTGGACAAGATGGTCCGCAACGGTGAGTTCAAGCAGCTCCTGAAGTACCGGACTCCGTTCGT
The DNA here is from genome assembly GCA_036377435.1 of Propionibacteriaceae bacterium. Taxonomy (GTDB): domain Bacteria; phylum Actinomycetota; class Actinomycetes; order Propionibacteriales; family Propionibacteriaceae; genus Microlunatus. The sequence goes on along the minus strand of DASUYM010000129.1, from coordinate 4,693 downwards.
GCTCGGCCACGATGTTGCCGGCGTGGTGACCGGGGTCGGTTCCGCGGTACGCGACTTCCAGGTAGCCGATGAGGTCTACGCCCGTCCCCGCGACCTGCGGATCGGGACCTTCGCGGAGTACATCGCGATCGACCAAGACGACGTCGCGCGCAAGCCAGCCTCGCTCACCCTGCACGAGGCGGCGGCGGTGCCGCTGGTGTCACTGGCTGCCTGGCAGGCCCTCGTCGACCGCGCCCACCTGAAACCTGGCCAGAAGGTCCTTGTCCACGCCGGCTCCGGCGGCCTGGGGTCGACCGTGATCCAGCTCGCCAAGCACCTCGGCGCCACGGTGGCGACGACCGCGAGCGGCAAGAACGCGGAGCTGGTGCGCAGGCTCGGTGCCGACGTCGTCGTGGACTACAAGAAGGAGGACTTCGCCGACGTCCTCTCCGGCTACGACGTCGTGCTGGACTCACTCGGCGGCGAAAACCTCGAGAAGTCCCTCACCGTCCTCCAGCCCGGCGGACAGGCGATCAGCGTCACCGGCCCGCCAGATCCCGGGTTCGCCAAGCAGCTCGGGGCGCCGCAGTACATGGGCGTCGTGATGGGGCTGCTGAGCCGCAAGGTCCACAAGCAAGCCCGGAAGCTCGGTGTGAGCTACTCGTTCCTGTTCATGCAGGCCAACGGCGCCCAGCTGCGCGAACTGGCCACCCTCTACGACACCGGCCACCTCCGCCCGGTCATCGGCAAGACGTTCCCATTTGACCAAACCCTCCAGGCGCTGGCGTACCTCGAGCAGGGCCGCTCCAACGGCAAGGTCGTCATCACACTCGACTGACAACGCCACCTGCCGCCAACGCCAGCGGGTCCGATTGCGAAAGCGATTAGGCGGCAGTCGCAGACGCCTGTCCTGGACGAGAAGCGGCGGCCGCCCGGCCCAACGAAGTTCGGGATGGGTGTGGCCATGGACGCCGGGCTGGACTCGCGTCCCAGGAGGATCAGGCTGTCCCCATCTGCTGCCAAATTGCTGCCAAGAATGATCAAGACCCTTTCGTCACTTCACCGAAAGGGTCTCTGGCTAGGGCTTTTGTAGTAGCGGGGACAGGATTTGAACCTGTGACCTCTGGGTTATGAGCCCAGCGAGCTACCGAGCTGCTCCACCCCGCGTCGGCAGTGACCTACCATACGTCAGCTCCGAACCCCAGCCAAATCGCATGCAGTCACACTCGCCGGCCGCCGAGAGCGCAAACTTCATGCGAGATGTGGATCAAGCAGATCAGCTCAGTCCATGTCGGGAAGGAGCTCCCGCGCCTCGTAGTAGTCCATGCCGGTCAGCTGCATGAGGTCGGCCACCATGGAGCGCGTCTGAGCCAAGATCACGACGGCTGACATGGATCCGGTGAGTTGCAGATGCGCGCTGGCCTCACCGATCTTTCGCAATTGATCCCGCGCGGCAGTGGGAAGCTGCTGTTCCTCCAGCTCTCTGGCAATGAATCGGCACACTTCTGCGAGCCGTCGGATGAGATCTTGATAGGCCTCCGGCACGTGATCGCTCCGCCACACGGCGACAACGCACCGCCGAACCAACACCCGAAGGTTGCGGCTGGCATGGTCCAGCGGCGTGTGCAAATCGGCAACTGCGGCAACCAGGCTCATCTCGCGCCGCCGAAACGGCGAGTGGCGGACGACTTCGAGGCCCTCGGCAGAGGCAGCGTCGAATGCGGCAAGGTCCTTTTCTGCTGCCCGGGCCTGATCGAGCACCGCATTTGCGGCGTCTTCGTCGTTGGACGCGAGGGCAGCGGCTGCAGCGTCTAGCGTCTCAGCCATCCCCGCGACTACCTTTGACGCGATCACAGCGGGCTTGCGTAGCGGACCACTTGGGGCCACGGTCGCTACCAACAGCGCGAGTGTGCAGCCAATCACCGCGTCCAGCCAGCGCTCGAATCCATACACAGGGCTGGGCGCCATGACTAACACTGCAATGGACTGGGCACCAGCTTGGGTCGTCATAAGTGGGCCTGCTCCCACCAGGGTCGCCAGTGACATCGCGATCGCGTTGACCAGCACAACCTGCCACACACCGGCGCCGAACAACACCAACCAAAGATCGCCCAGCGCGACGCCCAGCGTTACGCCGATCGCTACATCCACCCCGCGTCGGAGCCGCTGCCCGTACGCGACACCCAGGACGAGGATGGCAGCGGCCGCCGCGAAATAGGGCACCTGATGACCCAGCAGGAGGCTCGCGAGCAGCCACGCGAGGCCTGCCGTCACCGAGCACTGGACGATCATGAAGGCCCGCTGTCGCCATCGCTCGATACGGCGTACGGCCGATGCCTCACCGCGTCGGATCGTTCGGTCACTGAGGTCGAATGCCCGCAGTTTCATCCGCTGCAAGGAGAAGGCCTCTGAATCCATGCCTTATGATTCACCCGTTCAATGCTGGCGTACCAGTGCGTCGGCCGCGTCGCAAAGGTTGGGTCGTATCAGGCACACTAGGCAGACGTGACTTCACCGATCCGCGTCACTGTGTGGGGCGAGAACTTTCACGAACAATCCGAACGAGATAGCGTCGGCATGGCCGAGCGCTACCCAAGCGGCATGCACGGCGCCATCGCCACCGGCCTGTCCGAGCTGCTGGGTGAGGCCGTCACGGTCAGCACGGCTACCCAAGATCAGTCCGAACATGGTCTGACCGATGAAGTCTTGACCAGGACCGACGTCCTCACGTGGTGGGGGCATGCCACCCACTCCGCAGTCGACGACGCCGTCGTCGATCGGGTACATCAGCGCGTCCTCGGCGGAATGGGTCTGCTGGTGCTGCACTCCGCCCACTTCTCGAAGATCTTCCGTCGGCTGATGGGTACCACCTGCTCCCTGGCCTGGCGCAACTCCCGCGACACTGAGCTGGTCTGGTCGGTCAACCCGTCACATCCGATCACCGCTGGTGTTCGGCAACCGATCTTGATCAACGAGCATGAGATGTACGGTGAGTTCTTCGACATTCCAGCACCGGACGAGTTGATCTTCCTCTCCACCTTCAGTAGTGGCGAGGTCTTTCGATCTGGCTGCTGTTGGCGACGTGGCAAGGGCAAGGTGTTCTACTTCTCACCCGGCGATCAGGAGTACCCGGTTTACCACCACCCTGACATCAAGCGGGTGCTGGCCAACGCAGTGCGGTGGGCCAGGCCTGAGCAAAGCGCCGACTTCACAGCGCCGGTGGTTGTCAACCAGCCAGCGCCATATTTCGACAGCCGGGGTATCGCCGTAGGCGTACGCGCATGAACGCCAATGGTCGGCTCCGTGCCGCTGTCATCGGTCTCGGATGGGCCGGACAGCAGCATATGGCGGCGTACGCGGATGCAGCTGATGTTGATCTTGTGGCGCTGGCCGGAATGGAGACGGACGCGCTGCAGAGCTTTGGAGCGGCGTACGGCGTCCCGGAGGAGCAACGCTACACAGACTGGCGGGATCTTGTTGAGCACGGTCACCTTGATCTGGTGAGCATTGCCGCCCCGACCATCTTGCACGCTCCGATAGCAGTGGCAGCACTGGATGCTGGCATGCATGTGCTCTCTGAGAAGCCGATGGCTGAGAACGTCGAGACCGCTCGACTGATGGTGGAGGCAGCCGAGCGGAACGACCGTGTCCTCGATGTGTCGTTCAACCACCGGCGACGTGGCCACGTCCAGGTCCTCAAGAACATGATCGACGCCGGCCTACTTGGCAAGATCTATTACGCCAAGGCGGGCTGGTTGCGCCGCGAAGGGATCCCGGGGCTCGGCAGTTGGTTCACCCGACGGGCCACAGCCGGCGGTGGCCCGTTGATGGATCTGGGGGTGCACATGCTCGACATTGCGCTCTACCTCATGGATGAGCCACCGGTTCGGGCGGTCACTGCTGCGACGTATGCGGAGTTTGGTCCACGCGGTAGGGGCAGCTCAGGGTCACCGTTCATGCGCAAGACCGGTGTCCAGCCAGGCGCCTTCGATGTCGAGGACCTCTCGACTGCCTTCTTGCGACTGCAGGGTGGCGGGACTTTGCTGCTGGAGTCCAGCTGGGCCCAGTGGATCCCTAAGGATCAGTGCTACGTGACCCTGTATGGCGCCGAGGGTGGCGCGAGCATCGAGTGGGGCGCGCCTGACGACCCGCAGCGCAGTCTGAACATCTGGACTGAGAAAGCGGGCGTACCTGCGACCCTGCATCCAAACGTGCCGCCCGACGGCCAGCACGCGGAATGTGTCGTGGACTTCATCACCAAGGTGCGGTCCGGTGACTACACGAACCATCGCGGCAAGCAGGCGCTGGCCCGCGCGGTTGTGATCGAGGCCTGCTATGCCTCGGCCGAGAAGGGCACTGAGACCACCCTAGATTCCTAATCCATGCGGAAACGTCACATTAGTAACACTAATCTTATTCCTTCACTTGCGTGTCAGCCTTGACGTGAAATCCCAGGCGTGGACGGACACTCAGCGCAAGCAGCATCAGTCGCGCTTGGACTTCAGTTGGGACAGTGAAGCAGCTTCAGATCACCAGCTGCGATGGGGCCGGCGCCTGGGGCGGCCGAGTAAGAGCAATCAAGATCATCGGAAGTTCGCGGACCACGATTGTGTCCGGAACGACCTTCCAACACATGTTCGGCATGCGTTCCTCGCTCTGCATGGTCGCCGGCAGCAAAACCACGTCGACCAAGCGGGATTTGGCGCCAATATCC
>DASUYM010000128.1:0-38561 GCA_036377435.1 Propionibacteriaceae bacterium | reverse complement strand
GGTGGAACGTCGGCCGCCGCCGATTTAACTAAGCAGGGTGACATCGAGCACTGGGCTGGCAAGGACACGTCCGGAAATCTGCCTAAGCTGATCAAGCAGTTCAACGACTCGCACCCCAATGGCAAGGTCACGTTCCATGAGCTGCCCGACGAAGCCGACCAGCAGCGCCAGCAGATGATCCAGAACGCTCAGATCAAGAACCCGAAGATGGCTGTACTGAGCGTCGACGTGGTGTGGACCGCCGAGTTCGCGGCCAAGGGCTACGTCGAGGCCTTGCCTCCCGACCTCTCCACTGAGGGTCACTTGAAGCCCGCAGTGGACGCCGCCACATACTTCAACAAGCTCTACGCGATGCCAAGCACCACTGACGGTGGCCTGCTGTACTACCGCAAGGATCTTCTCGACAAGTATCAACTGCAGCCGCCGACCAGCTTCGATGAGATGAAGGCTGCCTGCGACAAGATCACGGCAGGCGAGAAAGACTCCAAGCTCGGGTGCTTCGCCGGCCAGTACAACAAGTACGAGGGCCTGACGGTGAACTTCGACGAGGCCGTGCACGGAGCGGGTGGTGTCATCGTTGGTGAGGACGGCAAGCCGAATGTGGCAACCCCGGAGGCTACTAAGGGCCTGCAGACACTCACCGACTGGTTCAAGGACGGTCACATCCCGAAGGCTGCCATCACTTGGCAGGAGGAGCAGGGCAGGCAGGCGTTCCAGAAGGGTGAGCTGATCTTCCACCGGAACTGGGGTTACGTGTACAACCTGGCGAACAAGACCGATGGCTCCTCTGAGATCGCCGGCAAGTTCGATGTTGCGCCGCTGCCTGGCATCACCGGTCCGGGCGTGTCCAGCCTTGGTGGCCACAACTACGCGATCGCCAAGGCCGCCGAGAACAAGGGCACAGCGGTCGACTTCTTGAAGTTCATGTCCTCCGAAGAGGTACAGAAGTCCAACACCCTGGCGACGTCGAACTCTCCGACGCTGGAGAAGCTTTACACCGACCCGGACGTCGTGAAGAAGTTGCCCTTCATGGATATCCAGCTGAAGTCTGTGCAGACCGCCATGCCGCGTCCGAAGGCCGTGGAGTACGGCGATGTCACCTTGGCGATCCAAGATGCCGCCTATGGCGCACTTCAGGGTCAGACTGAACCCCAGGCGGCCTTGCAAGCACTGCAGACCCAGTTGCAGACTCTGATCAAGTAGTAGTTTGATGTCCGCAAGGTTCCCGGCGCAGCCAAATGCTGCGCCGGGAGCTCAGCGCATTTCTCGAAGGAGGTAGCCGCATGGCCACAGCCACAGCGGAACCACGGAGTCTGCCGGCCACAACGGGCGATGGCCATAAGCACAAAAAGAACGCGCTCAGCGATGGTCAGGGTCGGCTGGCCTGGATCCTGCTAGCGCCTACTCTCCTCATCATTCTCGTCGTGGCCGGCATCCCAGTTGCGATGTCGATTCGTGAGGCCTTTTTCCAGGGGAACACCGGCGTGGATCCCAACACTGGCATGATCGCCGGTGGCGAGACCTTCGTCGGCCTGCAGAACTTCACCGACGTCTTCTCCGGCGCAAACCCCGTAACGGCTTCCTACGGCACCATCGACCGCTTCTGGAACGCCTTCCTCAATACCACGTTCATCACCATCGTCTGCGTGCTCTTTGAGACCGTTCTCGGGGTGGCGATGGCCCTGATCATGGCCAAGGCCTTCAGGGGAACTGGCATCGTCCGAGCCGGCATCTTGGTGCCATGGGCGATCCCGACGATCGTCTCGGCGCTGATGTGGAAGCTCATCTTCGACTCGTCCGGCGTGGCGAACCGGATCCTCGGTCGCGAGATTCTCTGGCTTGCCGATACGGGGGCCTCGTTCTGGGCGATCGTGATTGCCGACGTCTGGAAGACAGCCCCGTTCATCGGCCTATTGACCCTCGCTGGGCTGCAGACCATTCCAGGCGAGGTCTACGAGGCGGCCAAGGTCGACGGGGCGACCACCTGGCAGCAGTTCGTCCGGATCACTCTTCCGATGGTCAAACCGGCGCTGGTTGTGGCCGTTCTCTTCCGCACGCTCGACACCTTGCGTATGTTCGATCTGCCATACGGCATGATCGGAGCCGGCAAGTACCGGGTAGAGACTCTGTCGATCTTCGCTTACCAGGAAGCAACCCAGGAAAGATACGGTCCCGCTGCGGCGTACGCCATCGTCTTGTTCTTGTACGTGCTTCTGGTGGCCTTCCTGTTCGTCAGGATTCTGGGCGCCGACGTGATCGGCGACGCTGATGTCAAGAAGACAAAGAAGAAGAAGGGTGACGAGGATGCAGAGCCACCACCCGGGGAATTGGCCGCTCTGGAACAGATGGGAGGTGCGCACTGATGTCCACCACAACCGCTGAAGTACGCGAAGAACATCTCAGCAAGGAAGAGGTGGAGGCGCTCGCCCACCCGAAGAGGCCCCTCCGCCAGCGGTTCGGCGTGGTCATGTCCTACGTGGGGATGGGTTTGATTGTCCTCTACTGCATCATCCCCTTCTACTGGATGGTCGTCTCCTCGCTACGACTCCCCACCGAAGGGCGGAGCACCGAGTTCATCCCGAACCCGATGTCGATTGAGAACTACCAGGGCGTCTTCTCGGCACAGAACAACTTCGGCCGCGCACTGATCAACTCGGTCATCGTGGCCGGCACCACAACGATCCTGGTCCTGCTGTTCGGCATCATCGGAGCGTACGCGCTCGCTCGGTTGCGGTTCAGGGGCAAGGGTGGCGTGCTCTGGCTGATCATGGCCTGCTCGATGTTCCCGCTGGTCGTGTTGTTGCCGCCGCTGCTGAAGATGTTCTCCTCGACGGCGCCATTCACCTGGTTCCCGTATTGGATCAACACCTATCAGTCCGTCATCATTCCGGGGTTGAGCTTCGGCCTCCCGCTGGCGGTGTGGACTCTGACAGCCTTCTTCAAGCAGCTCCCGGTCGAGTTGGAGCAGGCGGCGATGGTCGATGGCTGCACGCCGGGGGTGGCCTTTCGTAAGGTGATCCTGCCGCTGGCAGCTCCGGGCGTACTGACGACGGCGATCATCGTGTTCATCGGCGCCTGGAACGAGTTCTTGCTAGCACTGACCTTCCTGCAGGATGCGAGTATGCAGACGGCAACTGTGGCGATCAGCAAGTTCACGGGTACGACCGGCTTCGACACCCCGTACGGCACCATCATGGCAGCCGGTGTGGTCGTGACGGTTCCGCTGCTCCTCGCGGTGCTCATCTTCCAGCGCCGCATTGTTGCCGGCCTCACCGCAGGCGGCGTCAAGTAGCAGCACCGAAACGCTAGTTGGCCAATCTGGCGCAGTCGCAAAGTAGCGGCTGCGCCAGATCTGTCTTCCCGGCAGATTGAGTGGAACACCTATGAGCGGCAGCATTTTGCCAGCCACCGAGCTGGGATTTCCCCACGTGGGCGGCGGTGTCGCGGCCGGGTTCGAACCGCTGGTCGAGACGTTCGCCGAAACCCTCGCCATCTCCCACGGGCACGGCGGAGCGCTCCACATCCGCGTCGCCGGAACTGTCGCTGCCGACATGTGGGGAGGGAAGGCCTCGAGGGCCCGATCCTGGCAGCAGGACACGCCCACCGTAATCTTCTCGTGTACGAAGGGGCTCGTCGCGATCTTGATCGGCGAACTGGTCCGCGAGGGCCGGCTCGACCTGGACGCGCCAGCAAGCGCCTATTGGCCTGAGTTCGCTGCTCGCGGCAAGGACTCCATTCCTGTCCGGTGGTTGCTATCCCATCGTGCCGGCCTTCCCGCCACTCGCCGCGATCTGCAGCTCGCCGACATCGTGAACTGGGACCGCATGGTGCAGGTGCTCGCCGAGGAGGAACCGCTCTTGTCGCCGGGCAGGGGTCACGTCTACCACGCACTGACGTACGGGTGGCTGGCGGGGGAGATCATCCGCCGAGTCTGCGGCGTTGGCGTGGAAGAGTTCTTCGCACAACGGGTGGTACGCCCGCTCCAGGTCGAGGCGTGGATTGGCGTGCCGAAAGAGGCACTTCCACGGGTGGCGCAGCTTTACAAGGCGCCGATACCGCCAGACGTTTCCGCCCCCCTCGTTGATCCAAGGGCAGCTGCCCTGGCCGAGCGGGCCATGACTCTCGGGGCGCTACCCGTCGAGATCGCTGAACCCAACGCGGGATTCAACAGCGCTGAAATGCGCCGCGCGGTCATTCCAGGAGCTGGTGGTGTCGCGACCGCCCAAGCCCTCGCCACGATCTGGAGTGCGACCGTCTCAGACGCCGAAAGCATTCGGCTGCTGAACAATGAGGTCCTTGCCGACATGTGCCGCGAACAGAGTGCCGGTGAGCCAGCCCTCTCTGTCCCTGGACCGTGGCCACGCTGGGGCACGGGCTTCATGCTCACCTCCGAACGTCGCCCTTTCCTCAGCGATAACTCGTTCGGCCACGACGGGTTGGGTGGCCAAGTAGCGTTCGCAGACCCGCAGTACGAGGTCGGCTTTGCCTACCTCACCAACGACCTCCAGGAGTTCTCCGACCTCCGGGGCGTAGTGCTTGTCGAGGCATTTCGAAGACTCCTGAACGCTTGAGTGCGCCGGCGTCACGCTGACCGACGGGGAGATCCAGCTGCCCGAACAGCCTTACGCGCCACCAACGCCTTGCTGGTTCTGAGTTGGATTATTCGGCATGGGTGGGCCCGCCGGAGGGTTGAGAGGAGTTCCCGACCATCGGATCCGGTAGGTATCCACAGGTTCCTGATGCCCCCTGAGCTGCTGGGGCCCGATCGGCTCAGCGCGGTCGGTATCCGATTGCCGAACAGTCGCGGCTGTGGCGAGAATCTCGCCACCCCCCGCTTTTGCCTGCAGCCGCTGAGCGATGTTCACCGCGTCGCCGAGGACCGTGTAGTCCAGCCTCCCCGGGCCGCCCAGGGTTCCCGCGATCACGGTCCCGGTGTTGACCCCGACCCCAATCTGAAATGTCGCAAGACCGTGCTGCTCCGCCTCGGTATTGAGGGTCGCCTGCCGTCGCTGCATAGCAACCGCGCACGCCAGCGCACGCCCGGCGTGATCGGCCACCCGACGGGGCGTGCCGAAGACGGCCATCACAGCATCGCCGGCGAACTTGTCCAGTACGCCACCGTTGGAGGTGACGACCTCGACCATGGCTGTCAGGTGACGTTCGACGACCTCGGCCACCTCGCGAGCAGGGAGCCGTTCGGCCAGGGAGGAGAAGCCGCGGATGTCGGAGAACAGGATGGTGGCTTCCACCTCTTCCCGCAGCGACAGCGCCGATGGTGAGGCCTCGACCAGGTCGGCAACCTCCGGTGGGAGGAAGGAGGCCAGCGCCCTGGCGAACAGGGCACGCTCCTTCATGCGCTGGAAGCGAAGGCCGAGTCCGGTCTGAGCGGCCAGGTCGGCAATGAGCTTCTCGCTGGCGGGTGTGAGCGGCTCCCGAGGCGAGGCGGTCACGGTCAGCGTCCCCAGCAGCTCCTCCTCGTGTGCGACCGGGAACGACCGGCTGCCAGCCTGCATCTCTACCAGCGCGTCTTCTGGACCATGCCCGTCGAGCGGGATGGGCTGGGGAGGCGGCCCAGTCGGGGGCCAGCGGGCTTGCGGCTGCAGCTGGTCGCCGAGCCGAAGCCACACGGTCGCTTGCGCCGCGCCGGTCGCCTCCACTACTAGACGTGCCATCTGCTGCAGAGAGTCGTCGGTGGCGGCACCGGCCATGCTTCGGGTGAATTCGGAGAGCACCTCGTAGGGGCTGGCTCGTTCGCCGTAGACGAGCCGGTTGGCAAGTCGTCGACTGCGTTCGCGAGCAGGCTGGAACGCTACGGCAATCACAGCGGTGGCGACGATCGACAGAAACAGATCCTGATCTCCGCGGGAGCCGACGAGCGTGCCGACCCCGACGACGATGGCGAGGTACACCGCGGTGACAAGTGCAGTCAGTAGCCCGTAGACCAGGGTCCGGCTAATCAGCAGGTCAATGTCGAAGAGGCGGTAGCGCAAGATGGCGACCCCGATGGCGACTGGGATCCCGAGCACTCCGAGTGCCGAGAGAGCGGCTCCGACGAGGTCGTTCAGGCCGGGTGACGAGCCGAACCCAAGTTCCCGGGGAATCAACAGCAACAGTCCGGAGACCGCGACGGCAGCGGCGTAGATGAGCCATTTGAGCTGCTGGCGCTCGACGCCTCGAGCGCGCCGGAGCCGCACGAGCAAAGCTACGATGGTGGCGGCCGCACACCCGGCCTGTATCAGAAGCGCGACGTTAGTGAGAGCGGTGCCAAGCGGGGCGCGAGAGCTTCCCGGACTGGGGTCCAGCAGGTCAAGGCCTCTGGTCGGCCAGAGCAGCACCATGCCAACGGCTGCCAGCGCGGCACCCGCTCCCAGCGCCCAGGCCACCGCCCACCAGCCACGCGACGGCGGCCGACCAGACGGGAACAGCAGAGCGCCCAGCACCAGCAAGGCAATGTTGGGATACCAAAGGGCGGCCGATAGCCAGGCGGCTGCACCGCCCCAAGCTGACTCGGACGAGTCGACAAGCGCATGAACAGCGGCGCGAGCAGCGATGCCTTCCACCAGGCCGAGGAGCCCGGCCACGGAGAACAACCAGCCGAACGGCAATTCCGGCCGGCGCGAGGCGACGACTGCGCCGACGATCGCGAAGGCCACCTGCCCAAGCACCCAGATAGCATCGTCGGGCGAGAAGGCGGCCGGCCCGCTCACACTTGGACTGGACAGGCCGAGCGCCAGGTACAGCCCGTAGCCCAGGAGGGCGAGCAGCACCACCGCCCAGCTGAGCCACCCAACGGCGCGTCTCGCCATAAATCCACCCGGCCTGGCCAGTGTTCCACCGAAACGCGCCAATCGGCCGGTCTGTCCCGACCGTCATCTTGATGGCCTCACCGCATTGTCGACGCTTCAATTCCGGCGCCGACTACCCTATCCAAGCCGCCACAAGCCCTGATTGGAAGCAGCAGATCGCACCGCAGCGCTCCCGCTGACGCAAGCAGCTAATCACTTCGATGTCGGCCATTCGGGCTGCGTGGCACGGCGGGCGGCTCGGGAGCGAATGCGAGCAACGACCGGAGCCGTTCGGGTCCTGTAATGCTCGATTCGTTGGTGGGGCCACTCGAGCCACGCCACATGGTCCTCGAGCGAGGCTCGTACCGCATTCAGGTGGGCCGCGCGCAGATGCTCGTAGGCCGCCTTCGGGTCCTCATGAGCGCACGTCGTCCGGCGGCATGTCGGTGCGCCAGGCACTCAGGTGCTTGTAGTCAGTTAAGCAGCCGGAGCATCGCCATCGAGAGCAGTCAGTGCTGCCGGGGCGGATGCACGGTTGACAGTCCGCGCCGCCAGTACGGCGTCCGGAGTGCCCTCAAGCACGATCCCCTCCTGCTTGAACGCATGAGCCAACTGAGCCGGTTCAGTCAGGTTGGAGGTCGACACATTGAGCTCCAAGAGTTTGACGCCGTATTTGCTCGCCCGTTCCTGAAGCGATTCGTCGGCAAGCAGGCGGGTTGAGATGTCATCGTCGCTGAGGGTTGTCTGTTTGACGAGGGTCCGAACCACCGCGGCACAACCATTGACTAGCAAACCTTTGTAGTCGGTGACACCAACCAGAGCCTTTTCCAGGTCGACGACTTGGAAATTGATCTGTGAGGCAAATTCACGCAAGGGCTGCAGCCGGACCATCGGCGGCAACGGCTCGAATTGCTCGGTTACCGACTCGATCATGACGTTATGCACGAAAGGGATGCCGATGACTAGACCCGGACCAACGACTTTGGCCTCACCGCGGCGGTGGATTGTGTAGCCCAGGCGGTCGTAGACATCGCGGCGGTAATGGACGACTTTGTTGAACCGGGTCCGTAACGCCTTGCTGCCCGAGGGCACTTTATGCATACCTTTGAAGGCGAACAGCACTACGAGAGCAATCAGCGTCACTGCCCGCAAGAGCGTCGCCCACCATGGGTCATGGTCTCGGAACCATAGGTACTCGAGTACACCATTCACGGGCATGGTAACCACTCCTGCTCATGGGCGGCACCACTACTGACGAGTAGTTTATTGGCATCATCTGAAGCTGTAAACCTGCCAGCTTGAGCCGGCGGCACCGACGGCACCGGCGGCACCTCCGCTAACTCGGGGTTCGCCGATGACTTCAGAAGCTTTCCGCAGGCCCGACGGACTGGCGGTGCGCCGATCCTGACCCACGAGACAGTCGAGCTAGCTTCGCATAACCATGTCGCCGCTCTGCGCGAGCAGGAGGGCCCCGGCTGGGGTTTCGGTTTCCTCTCAGGAGTGCTTATCGATCCCGAGCGGGCAGCGTCGCCGGCCGCCAAGGGGATGCTGGCGTTGGGGCGGAGTTTAGGGGATTCGTGGTTCCTGGATCCGGTCGGTGGGCTCAGCGTCGTGGCCCTGATCAATACCGCCCTGGAAGGCGCATGGGTGCGTCCTCGCGGATATCCATGCCGCGAGCTACACCGCCCCCAGGTGCAAGCCTCACAGCCGTGACCCGCTGTCACTGCTGATGTTACGTGGAGCGCTTCTGAGTCTCGGGGAACGTCAGCGGAGCTCCCTAGACCGCGGTAGTCAGCAAAGCCGTTGCTCTACTTGCTGCTGTACTCGAATAACGACCGTTCCTGTGTTCGGTCACACAGCCGGGCGTTCGACGGCCGGTTCATCGTCCACGCCTTCTTCAGGAAGGAGACCTTTCTGATGAAGGACGTAGAGCAGCGCGAAGCCGGGCACCACGATGACTGCAGCGAGGACCACCACGGCCAAAACGGCGGCCAGTGTCCCGGTGGGTGCCGCTGCCGCGGAGAACGTCAGAGTCTCCGGCAATACGTACGGCCACTGAGCCACACCCCAGGCGACTATGGCACTCGCTACCGCGGTTACAGCCAAAAGCCGAGCGCCGCGGGGAGCGTTGCGAACAAGCAGCACTAGGGCAATGACTCCGCAGAAAGCGCTGAGAATAACCAGCGGCAAGGCGCGCGATGTCAGCCCCTGGGAGAGATAGGACGCATCAGCACGAAGCACGAAGGTGCCGATCAAGCCGATAACGCCGACCAGAGCGGCCGCGACAATGGCCCGTCGGCGGAAATATTCGGCCATCTCGGTGTCGTTGAGACGGCGCGCGTCCCAGACCAGATAGACCGCGGCCAGGTACGCGACGGCCGCCACCGCTAGGACGCCGCTATGAATCGAGCTCGGATTGATCCAACTCGTGACCGGATCCCCGGCCTGGCCGCCGGGCGGAACTCGTCCCGAGGCGATGCCGCCGGCGATGGCTCCCATGCAATAGGGCACCAGCACTGAGGAAGCGGCAAACGCGGCGCCGAAAGCACGGCGGTAGCGCAGGCTGACGACCGCCTTGCGGAAAGCGAAACTGGCACCGCGCAGCACAATGCCCAGGGCCGCAATGGTGAGCGGCACGAACATCGTCAGCGTGATCGAGGCGTACGCCTCCGAGAACGATGTCCACAAGATCACGAAGATGAAGATCAACCAGACGTGGTTGGCTTCCCACACCGGAGCGATCGAATGCTCGATGACGTTACGCGGGTGCTGGCCCCGTTCAGGGCCGCCTGCGGTCAGGTCCCATAAGCCCGCCCCAAAGTCGGCGCCCCCGAAGACCGCGTACGCGACTACGGCCAGCAGCAGCACGACGGCGACCGCGGTGCTCATCCGGCGGTATCCTTCGCCACGGCCGACGCCCCTTCGGTCAGCGCGCTCGGACCGTAAGGGGTGTCAAGATCGGTGAAGCCTCCGGATCTGCGGAAGCGCCTGCTCATGCCGCGGAGTACCAGGATCGTCGTGGTGCCAAGTAGGGCGTACAGCACCACGACGGCAAGGAACGTGATCCACACCCCGGTGTTAGCGGTGACCGCATCCTCGACCTTCATGTGTCCGTAGACGATCCAAGGCTGCCGGCCGACCTCGGTCACTATCCATCCCGCCTCCATGGTGATCACCGCCGCTACACCAGCCGTGGCTGCCGCTCGGAGGAACCATTTGGTGGCCGGCATCCGGCGCCGGAAGATCCATGACAGCGCGTACCACACCGACAGCAGGAAAAGCAGCGTCCCGAGTCCCACCATGATGTCCCAGCAGAGATGGACAATGTTGGTTTGCCGGATGGTCGGCCGTTGGTCTGGCGGCACGGTGTCCAAGCCCTGCACGACGGTTGCCTTGCCCGTGCTCGGATCGGAGAGCCACGACGCCAGGCCGGGAATCGGGATGCCGCCGCTAACCGTGCCGTCTTCATTGAGGTGACCCAGCAGGGTCTCGGGGACGTCGCTGCTGGTCGTTGGCACCAGCTCGATGGCCGCGAATTTGACTGGCTGGTTGCTATATACCCAGCGCGCCAAGCCATCGCCTATACCGATCTGGATCGGCGTCGCAACCGCCCCGACGGTGAATGCGATCACGAAGCCGAGGTAGTGGTAACGATCACGGCGACCTCGCAGCATCCCGGTGGCATAAACCGAGGCGACCAAAAACCCGCCGACCAGGTAGGCGGCAACAAGCATGTGAGCCGCTTGCCACGGCATGGAGTCGTTGAAGATCACCCGGACCGGGTCGACCTCGATCACGTTTCCGTTCGCGTCCAGCGTGAAGCCGGCCGGTGCGTTCATCCAAGCGTTCGCGGAAACAACTGAGATGCTGCCGAAGATTCCGGCAAGAACGATCGGTACGCCGGTCCAGAAATGGGCCCAGGGCTTCAGCCGACGCCATCCGAAGATGTAGATCGCGACGAAGATTCCCTCAGTAAAAAAGAACAAGCCCTCAAACGCGAAGGGCACGCCAAACGCCTCACCCCACTTCCCCATGAAGCGGGGCCACAGCAGTCCAAACTCGAAGCTCAAAACGGTGCCGGTGACCGCGCCGACGGCAAAGGTCACGGCCATGTACTTCGACCAGTGCTGCGCCAGTAGCAGAGCCGCAGGATCATGGTGCCGCAGCGCCCGATAGTTGGCGATCAAGGTCATAAAGGCCCAAGAGACCCCGAGCGGCACCAAGATGATGTGGAAGGCCAAAGTGAACGCCATCTGCGCCCGCGCCCATGGCACCGGGTTCACGAACACGATGGCCGTAAGTGCGCTAAGTGTCGCGGTCACGATCACTGATCCTCCGGTTGGGGACGTCAAGAGCAGCCATGACGAGACCTACTGGTCTGTGACACTTCAAGCCTGGCCGAGGTGCTGGTCTGGGGCATCACCCCAACGGGATGAAGTCGGACTCTGCCCGCGAGCTGTGCGCTTAAGGAACGCGCAGACGTAGCTGGCTCCCGCGATTCACTGCCTCACTGCAGATGACGCCCCGAGTTTGCGGTAGACGGACAGCTTTTGCTCTTCACCGTGTTCCGCGTGACGTGGAGCCGCTCTCCGATTTCAAGAAATGAGAGGTGGATGTGCAGCAGGGGAGATTCGGCTGCCGTTAGCGAAGCTCCAACCGTGGGCGCGACAGTCATCTGCTTGAGGCTCGACTCAGCTGATCTGCTGCTGCGGGGAGCATTCCGAGGCGGGGACGTTGAAGGAGATGGCTCGGGTGGCCCGATGTGCGCTGACTGGCGCGAAGCACACGGAAGACACGCCACAGCGGCTTCAGCGCTCCATCGGGGCACCGACTCCCCGACGATGAACCTGCGACCCAACCGAACTTGTTGGCCGGTGCCCTTGCATTGGGCGCAGACGTGGTGTGCGTAGGTGGCCACCCACCTTTTATCGTCGGTTTGTTCTTGCAGTTCGAGCACTTCACATACGGATTGAGCCTCAACGACACCACATAGAGTGCGACCGGGAGGATCACAAGGATCAGAAAGGCTATAAGCCCAAGCGGCCGCACAGCCAGCCGAGGGCGATCCCGATGGCCATGGTTGAGCGGATCTTGACGCTGCGCCGGGAACTGGCCCGCCAGGGAATGGATGCGGTGCGCACACCATCGCTTGGCATCTGGTCGAGCAGCATCAGCTGACGGTCACAGAGGCCACGATCTGGCGCACCCTGCAAGGGGCCGGGTTGATCATTCCGGGGCCGAAGAAGAAACCAAAGTCAGCCTTCGTTCCTTTGCCGCCGAGCAGCCCAACGAAATGTGGCAGGTCGACTTCACCCAGTACCGGCTTACCGACCCGACGGCACACCCGGCGCGGATGCGGAAATCTTGTGGTTCCTGGACGATCATTGAATGTCTGGTGCGGATCGTCCCTCCATCGGCTGAGCGGCGACCGCGGTGTCCTTGATCGACTGCTCCGGGGCCTCACCGCGGTGCCGCGACCGTGGCTACGTGGTCGATCTGACCAAGCGTGAGCGCCCATGCGCATGCTGTCACTTCGTCGCGTCCGGCAAATCACTCCTCTCACATGAGGCCAACTGCGCCGGCAGGGAGGATCATGGGCGCATGGAGGAGCCCGACGAGGGAACCTCGTCGAAGCGCACCGTGCCCGCTGCCGTGGACGCGGCACTGGGTGCAGCCGCGATGGCGACGAGTGTGGCCGTGTCGGTGACGCGTCATTTCGCTCGGGCGGCCGCGCCCCTCGGGCGCGTGGTTATGCACCCTCCCCTCCTGGCCAAACGCCTGCATCCGGCCCGCGTCTTCGAGGCCCTCGCCGACCGCGGCAATGAGGCGCGGACATCCACGGGTGGCGACCTCAACCGGATAGTCGCGGCAGTCGTCCCGCCCGTGGTGGACGAGGTACTCAACAGCCTGGACCTCACAGCGCTTGTGCGCGAGCGCGTCGACATTGACGCGCTGGTCGCTGCCGTCGATGTTGAGGCCATCGTCGACCGTGTCGATATCGCCGCAATGGTCGACCGACTGGACATCGACGCGATCGTGAGCAAGGTGGATATCGACGCGATCGTGTCCCAGCTGGATATCGACGCGATCGTGAGCAAGGTGGACATCGACGCGATCGTGTCTCAGCTGGACATCGACACCATCGTGTCTCAGGTGGACATCGACGCGATCGCCAAGCGCATCGACCTGGACGCCATCGTGGAGAGGATCGACATTGAGGCTGTCGTGTCTCAGGTCAACGTCGACGCGATCGCCAAGCGCATCGACCTGGACGCCATCGTGGACAGGATCGACATCGATGCGATCGTCAGCCGGGTCGATGTCGACGCGATCGTGCGACGCCTCGATCTCGTGGGCCTGGCCGAGGAGGTCGTGAACGGCATCGACCTGCCGGAGATCATCCGCGAGTCGACCGGGTCGATGGCTTCCGACGTCGTCCGTGACGCACGGATGCAGAGCATCGACGCCGACGTAGCGATCGCCCGTCTCGTCGACCGGGTCTTCCGCCGTCGCCGCCCGCGGCGCACGGATGCACCAGGTGAGCCTGAGTCACGCACTCGAGCCAACCTTCCCGAACCAACCGATGTAGCCCAGACGCAGCCGCTGGTACCCCAGCAGCCGGAGCCGCCCAAGCAGGAGCTGCGGCGATGAGCGCGCACGTCGACCCTGTACCCCGCGAGGCCAGGCCCTTCCAGGGCCAACGCGCCGGGCTGGTGACTCGCACCGCCGCAGGGGTCATTGACCTCGGCATCGTCATCATTGCGTTGGGTGTGTGCTACCTCGGCGTCTTTGCATTCCTCTTCCTGCTCGACCCCCGTAACTTCGCCGCTCCGACGCCATCGCCTGCGTTGGTGTATGCCGTCGGCTTCCTGCTGCTGACCTTGTATCTCGCGGTGAGCTGGATGGCGAACGGTCGCACATACGGGAACCACGTCATGGGGTTGCGCGTCGTCAACCATGAGGGCCAGCGGTTACATCCGCTGGCTGCCCTCGTTCGTGCGGCCCTTTACGCCATCTTTCCAATCGGGCTGCTCTGGGTGTTGGTCAGTGGCCAGAACCGCTCGCTGCAGGATCTTGTCCTGCGTACGTCTGTGATCTATGACTGGGAGGTGCACCCGCTGCAGCCGCCCCCGGATCCGACTCGGACCTGAGCCCAGACGATGCCGGTGCCCGGCTGGATAGGCGGCATGATCGGAATGCTCATGACCGTCCCAGCCTTTGGCTGCATCCACCTGCTCGCTGCGCCTATGGTCGACGCCATCGCGGCGCTCGCCTGAGCTGACAGCGATCCGGAGCTGGTTGCACCAGCTGCTCGAGGGCCTACGTGGAGCAACTCACTGAGGCCTGGGACCTGTCTTCACCGCCCGCACGAACGGAGAGGGCCCGGTCTATCTTCGTCAAGATGGGGCGATGGTCGGCGGCCGGTGCCTCGCCCAGACGGCGGGCGACTCCGTCGACAGGTGTACGGCGGACGCGAGTTGGGGCCAGCCAGAAGTTGTCGAGGCTGGTGGAGCCGCGAAATCTGTCAGGACTTTCGAGCATCTGGTGCAGCGGTCCGGCGTGCGTCGGATCCGGGTTTCACGACCTGCGACACACGTGTGCGTCGTTGCTTCTGGCGCAGGGCGTGTCGCCCCGTGTGGTGATCGACGTGCTGGGCCATCCCGGCTTTCGATCACCATGGATTTGCACTCCCATGTGATGCCGAGTGCCTTGCGCGACCTCTCAACGGTCACCATCAAACCAGCTTTTATTGTCGTTGCTGTCACCATATGCCGCCTGATCACGGCCCAACAGCAGCGCCCGCAGCCGGAGTCAAGGCTGGCCGCAAGCCACCCGCAGGGCAGCGGCCTTGACCCGGCGAGAACGCTGCCACCCTCACCGATCGGGGACAGCAACAATGACCATCCCACCCACCCCAATACCAAAAATGCAACTCGGTGAGCACCCGGAACCCTATGTAGCGCTCTTGACAACAACCCGGCTCGAGGTGCATTCTCCTAACTGTGTTAGTTATCCCTAAGCGCGATAGGGTAGCCGAACGCCGTGAGGCGACCCGGGCGGAGATCCTCGAGACTGCGTGGGAGCTCGCGCAGGAGCAGGGCCTGGCGGAGTTCACCCTGCGTGACCTTGCCGAGAGGGTTGGCATGCGAGCGCCGTCGCTCTACACGCACTTTGAGTCGAAGCGCGCGATCTACGACGCGATGTTCGGTCAGGCATGGAGTGACTTCGAGCAGGTCGCCCTGGCCGAGCTCCCGACACTCCCGAACGCTCCCCGAGCGGCGCTTCGCCGAGTTGCGCGGGTGTTCTTTGACTTTGCGGTTGCCAATCCTGCGCGCCACCAGCTCATGAACCAACGCACGATCCCCGGTTTCGAGCCCAGCCCGGCGTCGTACGCGCCCTCTGTCCGGGTGTATGAGCTAGGAGAACAAATCTTCCGCGACCTGGGTCTGACCGACCAGTCCGACAACGACATCTGGGACGCGCTGATCGTCGGCCTGATCAACCAGCAGCTGGCCAATGACCCCAGTGGCACACGGTGGTCGTCGCTGCTGGACCGCGCGATCGACGTCTGGGCCGACGGTGTCGGCCTGCCCCCCGACCCCCCGACCAAGCGGATAACGCAACCACGGCGCCCGCGTCATCGGACCCCCGCCACAAGGAGCAACTCATGATTATCACCACAACGACCTGGCCAGGTTCCAGTGTTGTCCAGCCCCGGATCGAGCGGCCCACCGCGATGCGGCTGGCCGAGACGGAGTACCAGCGCATCACCGACGTCGTCGACGGGCTCCAACCCGAGGACTGGGCGCGGCCCACCGACTGCAGGGCGTGGGACGTACGCCAGCTGGTCGCACACATCGCCGGCCAGGCGAATCTCTTCTCGACCCCCTTGGAGCTGGCGCGCCAAACACGTGCGGCCAAGGCCCGGCAACAGCCCGGCCAGCCGGGCGTCGACGCGTTGACCGCGCTTCAGGTGGAGGAGCGGCAACACGTCGGCCCCGAGGAGCTGCGCGCCGAGTTGCATCGCGTCGGCGCGCGCGGGGCCAAGGGACGCCGCCGAGTTCCCGGCTTCGTACGCCGCAGGCGCAGTCCGGGGACGGAGGTCGTTAACGGCGTACCGGAAACATGGTCCATCGGTTACGTCACTGATGTCATCCTCACTCGCGACGCGTGGATGCACCGCCTCGACCTCGCTCGGGCAACCGGTCGAGCCCCGGTGCTCACCGCCGACCACGACGGCGTCATCGTCGCCGACGTCGTGGCCGAGTGGGCTCGCCGTCACGGCCAGCCCTACCGGCTAGAGCTCGCCGGCCCCGCCGGCGGGAGCTGGAGCTCCGGCACGGGCGGTAAGGAGATCGGGATGGATGCCGCCGACTTCTGCCGGGTCCTCTGTGGCCGCCCGGGCCCGGACGGTGGCCAACCCTGGGGGCTGCTCGCCACCCAGGTCCCCTTCTGAGCGAAGGGAGTCAGGGCAATGTATATCCACCGGATCGGCAATGTCACGGTCCTTAACGACTATGACGAAGTCAATGAGCGCCGCCAGAACGATCGTCCAGTCCTTCTAACCTGAGGAGTCACCCATGAGGTCGATAAATCCTCCACCCCTGACCATCGTTAAGCCAGGCGAAGGACTGGCCGTCGATCCAAGTCCGGGCTCGGTCGGTGTCGCCTTCAAACTGTGGGGAGCCGACACCGGCGGCGCAGTGTCCATAGTTGAGCATCCATTTCCGGTGGGAGCCCTGGTGCTGCCCCATCTGCACACCAGGGAGGATGAGTATTCCATCGTCACCGAGGGAGAGATTGGCTTTCGATCCGGTGACCGTGAGGTCGTCCTTGGTGCCGGCGGGTACATCACCAAGCCACGGAATGAGATGCACGCCATGTGGAACGCGGGCGACGTCCCGGCCCGGATGATTGAGGTGATCAGCCCAGCAGGGTTGGAAGACTTTTTCAAGGAAGTCTCAGAACTCCTCACCAGCGGTCCACCTGACATGGCTGAGATCGCGGCCCTTGCCGCAAACTACGGTCTGCAGTTCGGTGAACCAGCGTGGCTCCCCGACGTTATTTCACGCTACCGGCTGACGCCACCCCTCCCGTGAGTCCGATCGGTGCATGGGGGTCTCCGCGATCTTCAGCACCCACCTACCCCCCGGTGCAGCAGCCAGGCGACCGGCTCTTGGAGACCATGCTGCTCGCGCCGCAAACATCCCAGTTCGTCGGGCCTGAGGAAGAGGAACGCGAGATGCTGCCATGTGCAACGACACGGGCGTCATGATCCGCTGCGGCGTTCGATCAACGGGATTCGGGATATGTTGCCGCGGCCATGACAGCGCTAACGGAGCATCGCTGTGAGCAGTGGTGAGCAATGGCCCCGAGTCGGCTGGTCGAATACGTCGCAGAAAGTGCCTCGGACTAGGCCATTTGGTGCGCCGCGAGGGAATCGAACCCCCAACCCGCTGATTAAGAGAAGCCAGCGAAGGCGTCGTAGCGGGCGTTCGTGAGCTTGCGCAAGCGCAAAGGGTGCTCCGTGGACGGCGGCGGATGTCACTGCGTTGCTGTCACCGCTGCTGTCACGTTTTAGGCTCGCGTGACTGCTTCCGTGTCAGGGCAGAACCCCTGCTTGGGAATGCGGGCGAATGCGGCGTCTGGAGTGTGCGCAGGGTCGGTCATGTCTGTCACTGTGCGGGTTGGTTGGCCGACAGTTTGGCCGACAGCGAACAGGTTGCCGCTCTGGACTGTTGTAGCGCAGCTGCCCAAGAGAGGGCGTGCGACGCATACCGGTCCGCTTCCGCCCCAGCACCTCTCTCGATGGTTGAGGGGTGCAGCGACGTGACCAGCTTCGTGGTCCCGGTCGTGACGTCTACAAGCGAGCACTGTCATCGGGGTTGCGCTCGGGCTGATCCGTCTATCGCGTCCTGGTGGGCCTCCTCGAGCGAGTGCTATTTCGTCCGGCAAGTGAGGAAGCACAGTGCCGGTGTGCGGACAATTGCCTACCTTTACGGGCCCAATCCCGCGCGCTGGTCCAGTTTCGTACGCCGTGATCGGATGGAGGCGACGCTGGACGTGCGGAGGCGAACGCCGAGCGCGTAGAGGCGGCGGGTTGAGCAGGCCCCGCGCTCCAAGAGCCAGGCCAGCTAGCCCGGCCGAGCCAGCCGCGCCGCCCAGCAGCAACCCGCGCCGGGACGGGCGGGAGGGAGTTGCCATCAGAGAATCCGCCTGTGGGCGAGTCTGACTGCCATGCCGCAACGCTAGACCTTCTGACCCGCAGCGAAAGCAGGGCTACCGCACCGAGTCCGTTGCAATCAGACCGTCGCGCGGTGAACGTCACCCTGCCGCCATCGGGTCCACCATCGCCTACATCAGGAACGCCATCCAGGCCGTGCCGGCACCGTGCCGCTGGTGGTACGCCGAAACCCGCTCTGAGGTGGCCGCGGCGAAACACCGCCGCACCGGCCTCGCCCAGCCCTTCAATGCAAATCGCGGCTCCGTCGAGCCCTCGGTGCTGCAACTGGAGGTGGTCGGGGCGTCAGCAGTCGGCACCGTCAAGTAGGAACGTCGCCATGCGTCCCTTCCCCTTCAGGTCGCGCGTTCCGCGCGGCCGCAAGGCGAACCCCGGACCGAGCGCGGCCGCGACGCGGTCGGTAACCTGGATCTCCCCAGGCAGCCCGTCGGACTCCATCCGGCTCGCCGTGTTCACGGTGTCGCCCCAGAGGTCGTAGATGAATTTGCGCCGGCCGATCACACCCGCCACCACCGGTCCCGTATCGATACCGATCCGGATAGCGAGCCAGCCCAGTCCGGTCCGCTCGGCGATCGCCGCGATCTCATCCCGCATCGCCAGCGCCATGCGGGCGACCGCCTCGAGGTGGTCCGGACGTGGCTCTGGCAACCCGCCCGCCACCATGTAGGCGTCGCCGATCGTCTTGATCTTCTCGACGCCCTCAGCATCGGCGAGCCGGTCGAACGCGGAGAAAATCTCATCCAGGAGGGCCACGAGCTCGTCGGCGGCCATCACCAATGACCGCTCGGTGAAGCCGACAAGGTCAGCGAAGAGCACGCTCACCGTGTCGTAGTGATCCGCGATCACCCCGGTCCCGACCTTCAGGCGCTCGGCGATCGGCCCGGGCAAGACGTTCAACAAGAGGCGCTCCGATCGCTCCCGCTCCGCCTCGAGCGCACGACGCGCCCGCTCCCGCTGTTCCACGAAATACCCCAGCATCACATACGCGCTCAAGGTCAGCCCCATAACGTTAAGCACGAAGAACGTGATCACCAATCCCGTCGGGAGCGCCGCCGGGTCCCGGGAGAGGCGAGGGTCGAGCAGCCCGAGCACCACCAGCTCGGCGAAGAACGCCACCAACCACACCACTGAGCGCCGCAGCCCCTGCAGTGCGAGCGCCGCGAGCGGTGTAAAGATCGCCCAGAGGATCATCGCGCTCGATGCGACGAAGCCGCCGAGCGAGGCCTGGAGCAGGGCAGGCAGCACGAGGAAAGCGAGAAGCTGCGTGGTGCGAAACCCTCCAAACCGCCGCGTCCGCGCCAACACGACCAGCCCGACCACTGTGATCAACTGGTATAAGGCCGGGATCGCCGCAGATATGGGGTAGCTGTAGGCGAAGTATGTAGCGACCCAAATCAGAGAGATCAGCGTGATCACCATCGACGCGAAGATCAGGGTCCCATGGCGGAGGCGCTCATCATCAGAATCCTCCGGTCCGGCGCCAAGATCCGACAGTCGATCGAGGAAGCGCACGATTGACCGCATCGATCCGCGCCGGGGAGGACCGACAAGGACATGCGATGCGGCCACGCCGCCGATGCTAGCTTCGCTGCCGGACCGATCTGGGGCCCGGTGAGTTCGGGTCGAAGTCGTGTCTCTCAAGCTGTGAGTCGGTTGACCTTGGCGTCAAGTCGCCGGGCCTGCTCTTTCTTGGCCGCGACGGTCCGACTAACTAGGACGCTGGGGTCGCGGTGACCGTGCCCTGTCTCACGCGACGTCCACCCAGCGCATACAGGTCCGCAGGGGGTGGTCGTAGTCGCCGGACGTCGCCTCCGCGGTGAACTCCTCGACCTCTACGTCGGAGACGCCGGCCTCGTGGAGCGCTCGGCGTACGCGTCCGATAATTGCGTACGCGTTGCCGTCCGTCCCCGTCAGCACGACCCGATGTCGGAGTACTTGATATCGTTCATGATCATCACCGGCACCCACTACGTGCGTTGGCAGCCGGAGATGAGATGCATGCCCGCGCCACGCCAAGCCGATACTAGGTTTGAACATCCCGATGATGCCGGTGGCGGTGGTGGGTATCCGGAAAATGCTCATGCGTGTGGGCAACGGGCTCGTGGCTGTGCTCGTGCTGGTGCCATGTGCCGGCTAGCACGGGCTCGGAATGTCGATGCTGGTGGTGCTGATCGTCGGCATGCCAGTGTTCGTGCGTGACTGGGCTGTGGCGGTGAGTGTGCTCATGTCGCTCGCTGAGATGCAGCCATACCCCGATCGCCATCAAGGTCCCGCCTGCGACCAGCGGCCAGGTCACCGCGTCACCGAGCGCGACTGCTAGGAGGGCACCAAAGAAAGGCGCAACCGAGTAGTAGGCGCCCGTACGGGCAGTTCCGACGTGGCGCATGCCCACAATGAACAACACCAAACTGAGGCCGTAGGCAACGAACCCAACCACCATCGCCGCTGCGACGCTCCGGGCGCTGGATAGGTGAGCTCCGAAAGCGAAGGCGAGGAGCAGGTTCGCCGGCCCTGCTACCAGACCTTTGACACAGGCGAGCCAAGTTGCGTCCTTGAGCGCCACCTTGCGTGTGAGATTGTTGTCCAGCCCCCATGCGAGGCAGGCTCCAAGGATGGCTATCGCCGCTAAGGGGCTGCCGAGGTTCGCGCCCGAGGGCACGCTGATGAGTACGGCTCCGACCACAATGGCAAGCATGCCGATGGCGATGCGACGGTCGACGTTTTCCTTGAACACCCACCACGCCAGGACTGCGGTGAAGACGCTTTCGGCATTCAGCAGCAGGGAGCCTTCAGAAGCGGGCAGGTGCGAAAGCC
Source organism: Propionibacteriaceae bacterium (assembly GCA_036377435.1). Lineage (GTDB taxonomy): Bacteria > Actinomycetota > Actinomycetes > Propionibacteriales > Propionibacteriaceae > Microlunatus. The sequence continues at coordinate 17,720 of DASUYM010000128.1, read as the reverse complement.
CGAGCATCAACAGGACTGGCCCGACCATCCCGCCGGCGACGATTGCCCCGAGCAACGGCGGCAACTCGTTCCGCGGCATCCGGACCGCCGGCGAACGGCGGACAATCCGGATCAGCCCGAGACCGAGCCCCGATCCGCAGTAGAGCAGCCCGGCCAGCAACCAGGGGCTCACATCGCCGAGCAGCATCTTCGCGATGGGGGTTCCGGCACCGAAGAGCACTGCGGCTACCAGCCCCGCCTGTACGCCGCGGTTTCGCACCGCCATCACCACTCCATCGTCACACGAGCCCGGCGGCAGTGACTCCGCATGGCGGGGGAACGTGTGATCTTGCCTTGGTTCAGTTCAGAGGAGCGTCCGAGACGCTATCCGTAAGAACCAGGCGTACGTTTCAGACTGCTTAGGTGTGAAGCACGTCAGATGGTCGTCGATCGCTAGGCTCGGTGCGCCGACACGGGCAGAACCTCTGCTTGGGAATACGGGCGAGTGTGGAGCGTGTGCAGGGTCGCTGATGTTCGGCACTGTGCGGGTCGGTTGGCCGACAGTTCGGCCGACAGTGAACAGGGCACTGATCAAGCCAAGAGGTGGGCCAGGTCTGTGTCCGGCCGCAGAAGGGACGGGTCCAATACAAGGCACACCTCCACGCTGTCCAGTGTTCTCGAGGAGGGGATAATGCGGTATCGCAAGAACGTAAGTACCGCTTCGCAGCAGCTCCCTTACCTTGGTTGAACAAGCTTTGCCGTCGAGGACACCTAGAGCGCCGATGTCCTGCGGCGAAGACCGGTCGGGCCACGGGCTTGGGCGGTCTTCTGCGCTCAGCCGCCAAGGGCGGGCGAGCGCAGCACTTGGGACTTTGGACCGCTGACTCCCTTGCCTAGGCAAGGGTGTGGTTGGGTTGTACGGTAAGCCGGTCTTGGCCGGTGAGCGAAGGGGCTTCAAGTCATGGCGCAGTTGATTTCCGACGTACGAGTGGTCGGTCTGGGCAAGGTTGGTGAGCTCCTCGCCACGCTGCTCATCGACTCAGGCTTCGCCGTCACCGCGTACGACTTCCGCGAACGGGCTGATCTGCCATTCCAAACCCGGATGCTCGACGTCCGCGATTCGGCGGCGCTGACAGTCGCACTGCTGGGGAGCGACGCGGTCGTGTCCTGCGTGCCGTACCACCTCAATCTGCTCGTCGCGGAGGCGGCGCATGCCGCCGGGGTGCACTACTTCGACTTGACTGAGGATGTGCCGACTACGAACCGGGTTCTCGAACTTGCTTCCAACGATCCCAAGATCGTCTACGTGCCGCAGTGCGGGCTGGCGCCGGGCCTGATCGGCATCGTCGGGTCGTGGTTGGCCAAAGACTTCGAGTCGATACGCTCGATCGAGCTCAAGGTCGGAGCGCTGCCCAGGCACCCCGCGGGGCTTCTGGGATATGCCTTCAATTGGTCACCTGAGGGTGTGGTCAATGAGTACCTCAACGACTGCGAAGTGCTGCGCTCCGGCCGACGCCAGATGGTGCCGCCGATGTCAGAGTTGGAGCGGGTCGTCATCGGCGGGGTGGACCTCGAGGCGGCGCTCACCTCTGGCGGCTTGGGGACGATGTGTCAGACGTATGAGGGTCGGGCTCAGCGGCTGGACTACAAGACGATGCGCTATCCCGGCCATTTCTCGCTGATGCGGTTCTTCTTCGATGAGCTGGGCATGCGTAACCAGCCCGAGGTGGCCGGCAAGATCTTGGTCGAGGCGAAACCGCCGGTCGACGACGATGTCGTCTATCTGTACGCCGCCGTGGAGGGGCGAATGGGCGGCTCAATCGCGGGGCTGTATCGCAAGCAGTACGTACGCGCCTATCAGCCGCTAGAGATCAACGGACGTGCTTGGCGGGCGATCTCATGGACCACCGCAGCTTCGACAGCAGCGGTCATTGAACTCGTCGCCGACGGGCGGCTACCAGGCACCGGGTTCATCCGGCAGGAGGACATCCCCTTCGACGATGTTTTGTCCACCAAGCACGGCGCCCTGTTCGGCACCCTCGGAAAGGTGTAACTCTGCACCGCTGAGTTCGGCGAGAGCTGCCTACGCGACCAGTTCGAAGATCGACTGCGGATCCGGTATTGCTCGAAGAGGGTCGTCAGACCGTCGATGAGACCCTGGCGGACCGTTCCACAGCAAGTTCGTCCGCCGCCGCGCGGCCGGCCACGAACCCCGGCAAGCAGGGTGCCGAACACCTCAGACCCCGGAAAGGGAGGCGGACGAGCCGTAGGCGTCGATTGTTGAGCCGATACTGGCTATCTCCGTCGACGGCTTCCGCAATTGAGCACATGCTCCCGAATCTGGGACCCGGCACAGCAGCGGAGTACAGGGACGACAGCCCTGCCCTAGGGCTACGTGCCTGCGGCCGTCCCGATGCGGAGTTTCGGTCGTGTCGTGATCACCAGGTCACCGATCACGGGGCGCGCGCTGATAGTGAACGTGACCGCCAGGGGTTGGCGTCGGTGAGCACTCTTGGTGGCCCGCTTTTTGAACGAGTGCTGCGGGAGCCCGAGGGCGTGCACAGCGACCCAGCTTGGTCCGGCACGGCGCGCCGCAGTCAGCGAGCGGTTCACCAGGGCGCTGATCGATCTTGCCGCGCGTGGCGTGCACACCCACTGCTTCGGATGCCTGGAGCTGGGCGGTATCCCGAGATCTCGCATCAGGGGCGTCCAGCTCTACCAAAGGAAATCTCGAAAATCATCACCCGTCGAGCGGACCTCGCGGCCGATGCTCCAGCAGCGCGTCTTGGAAACGATGTCCTCGACGGCGGCGCCGACGATCCGTCGGTGTCGCCTCACCCAGAGCCCGACGCGGTCGCTGTGCGCCAGGTGCGCGGGGTTTGCTCATGGGCCCGGTGGAAGACTCGGCTGAAGCAGGTCGGGGTTGGGATAGCCGACGCGGCGACCCACCTCGGCCACACCGAGATCGGTCTCGACATGGGCAGCGGCCCCCTTCATGCGGCGCCACGATCCAGCTGACCGATGAGCACAACGACGCCGCTCGCCGCGGTCGGCAGCATAGTTGCCGGTTCATCGCAGGGTGGCGTAGCCCGGTTCAGGCCGGGCTACTCTCATGGACGATCAATGCCAGGATCAAGGCGAGCAGGCTCATCAATGTGGTCATGATGGTGATCAGCTGTACGGTGCGCCGGTCGCTGAGGCGGTGTGGACGGGTGGTGGGCTGCAGGTTCCGTGCGGACAGCTTACCGAGCATCCATACCGCGACGGCGGTCGCTAGCACCAGCGCGCCGGCGACCGCGTTGGTGTGGAGTATTGCCACGCCGAGGGCGGCGAAGGAGATGGCGGTGCGAGCCCAGGCCAGTTCGGTGCGCGCGCGAGCGAGGCCGGGATCGCGGTCTTCGATGTCGTCGGGTGGTTCCGAGCTGGCGGCGTCGCGCACGTCAGGTCTTCGAGGCGCTGGCCAGCCCGGTACGTGTCGCCGCTACGAGAGCCAGCAGGGTGATCGCGATGGCCAGCAGCATGGGCAACACGGATCTGCCCAGTGCTGCCCCGCGGCGCAGGGCTCTCTGGTGGCGGGTCCACTCCAGGTAGCCGCCCACCGATAGGACGCCGCCGAGGATGATCAGTGGTAGCGCGAGCAGGTGCCGACCGAATGGTATGCCGGTGAACGGTGGGAGGAGTTGGGCGATCGCCAGCCCGGCGACCACGAGCGCGAGCGACGTGCGGTGCCAGGCCAGGAAGGTGCGCTCGTTGGCGAAGGTGAATCTTGCGTCGGGTTCGGTCTCGGTTTTCGGTCGGGTCCTGGCCTAGGCCCGCCGGGTTGCTCATAGGCGGCTTGTCCGCACCGGGTCGCGACGGGTCGCCTGCCAACTGCGTCACCCCCTTGCAGCTGTCTCGTTGCCTGAGGCGGCTGGTGCGAGCAGGGCTCGCCGTGTCACTGCTTCGATGCCCATTTTGACCACACCATCCCCGACCGGCTCAGCCGGAGTGGCTCGATCGCACCGGAGCAGGTGCACGGCGAGGACCGCTTTCGGCTGGTTGTCAGGTGCATCGGCCGGGCGCGCGGGCTGGTGCCGGCCGCGGCGGGGACGGCTGCGTCGTCTCCGCGCTAGGGCGGCTGCGGGCGGGTGGCCAGGCCGTACAAGCACGGGAGGGTGGCGGCGAGCATCAGGATTGGGAGGGTGGGCGGCTGGCCGGGACGCGACGTCGCTGCGGCGGCGACGGTGACCCTCGGCCGAGGCCAGTACGGCGGCGCGTACGATGAGCGGGCGCTGCACCGTCCAGCGTCGCTCATCGAAGCTGGCGGCTACTTGAGTAGGCGAAGGTAGCCGCCCCAGGTCGCCTCAATCTCCACAATCTCCACCGAGTCGACCCGACGATTCGTGGCGAGCTCGAGCGCACTGGCCGTATGCACCAGCTTGTGCGGATCGATCCCAAGAATGATCATGCCAACCACTTCATCCATCGCTTCGTGATGAACCATGGACGACACGCCGACATCAAGCTCCAGGTGGTCAGTCCTCCGTTGAGTCATTCCACGGCCATGGCGCCGACCAGCTCGGCAAACCGCGGGATAGCCAGCCCAACAGTTCCGCTGAGTTCGTCGCTGCGAGCGACGCCCATCCCGCGCAGGTCGGGTTCAGTGCCGACGGATCGATGGTGGGGATCACCGCGAGCGGCACCGACTCGATCGTGACGTTCGAGGTGCGGCCATTGGCCCTTCGAACACCCCCTCCTCGCAACGGCCTGAACGCCCTGAGAGCGGCCGCCCGCCGGTCCTGCGCAGCCAGCAGCCTCCTCACGGCACCTTGAAAATCGCGGCTGAGACGAGGACCGTGGCGGCGCACTTCGTCCATGTCCACCGCGTCCGCCAATCCGTTGGCGGCACCTTCGACGACGGCGGGCCGGCCCGAGCAACCCCCGCGGAATCAGGACGTGATCAACAGGCCGCGGATCCACACGTCATAACCATTCCTCGACTCGAGCGCCCGAGCCCACCGGGCGCCAGATCCTCGCCTCGGGAACGAACGGTCGTCACTGAACCCATCGCGGAAGGGCCCCGGGGAGACTTCCTGCGGGGTCAGAAGGTGAGGACCTGATCGGCGTCCAAGCGGCGAGCTCGTCGATGGTGGATCGGGGTGCCTCGTCGATAAGGTGTTCCTTGGTGAGACCGCGGGCGTCGAGGCAAGTGCCGCAGCAGGCGATGTGGCCGCCGTGGCGGGTGAAGCTCTTCAGCATCCGGTCGAGGGTGTAGTAGCCGTCCGGCGTCTTCTGCCCGGCGATGGCGCAGGTGACGGCATCTCCCATGAGGAAGATGGTCACCTGAGCGTCGTCGCGTCTGGTGAGGGCGGCGGCGAGTCGGATTGCGTTGAACGTCTCGTCGGCGCCATAGGCGGGCCCGTTGAGGATGAGCAGGATCTTCTTCACGCTCCGAGCCTGACCGCGCTGAGCGCGTGTGCGTAGGGACGAACGCCCTGCAAAGCTGTGTCAACCGGCCTACACGCGGGCCCCGGAGTGGCGGTGGGTCAGACGGCACGGGCTGGCGAGCGAGTCGAGATCCTTTTGCCGTCGCGGCGCGTGGTGGCCAGTCTCGCTTCGCGCAGGGTTTGGAGGTGTGCTGAACGGCTGCTGATGCCGAGGTCGGCGGCGGCCGCGAGGTCGTCGAAGCCGCGGGGAAATTGGGCGAGCAGGTCGAGCAGTTCCAGCCTCTTGGGGCTCGCCCAGGGCCTTGCCGAACTCGCGTTTGCCTCGGGCGGCGCTCGGCAGGACACGGTCTCGCCCGATGCGGCGCCGGCGTACCGCCCGCCGAGTCGCCGTGTCCTTCTCACCCGCGGCCGAGGGCCGGCTCGTGCCGCGGTCAGGCATGCAGTGTTGCCAGCGTCTGGATGATCACGTAGGTGGCGACGCTGAGGACCAGGTACGCGAACCACCGGCGCAGTCGGGCTGCGGGTAGTCGGCTGGCGAGGCGACCGGCGGTGAGTGATCCGGCGATGGCGGCGATGGTGAACGTGGCGGCGATTCCGAGGTCGATCGTGGTGTCCCCAAGGTGGGCCACGAGCCCGGCTGCGGAGTTGAGGACGATGATCACGAGTGAGGTGGCGACGGCGGTGGCCATCGGCAGGCTGAGGAGGAGTACGAGAGCGGGGATGATCAAGAAGCCTCCGCCGACCCCGAACAGCCCGGTGAGGAAGCCGACCACAATTCCGGCAGCGGCGGCTTTGGGCAGGCAGCTGCGCCAGTTGACTCCGCCGCCGAGCAGCGCGCAGGAGCCGCCGACCTCTCCCTTGTCTTGGAGCATCCGTACTCCGGCGACGACCATGAGCGCGGCGAAGCCGAGCAGCACGGCCGACGGGTCGAGGTGCCTGTTGAGCGCGGCGCCGCCGAATGCGGCCACCGCTCCGGTCGCGCCGAAGACGGCGGCCAGGCGCCATTGGACTTGGCGTAGGCGTGGAAGAACTGCGGTGGCTGCGGAAATCCCGACGACAAGCAGCGAGGTTGGCACGGCGGCGGCGAGCGGCAGACCCACCGCGTAGACGAGGGCGGGAACGGCCAGGATCGACCCGCCTCCGCCGAAGAGGCCGAGCAGGATGCCGATCAGCAGACCCAGGATCAGGGCCAGGGCCAACGATGTGGTCACGGGCGGACGGGTGCGGTCGCGGTTGTCGGGAGCCGGTCAAGGAGCGCCGGGCCGGGTCGCCGGTGACGGCCGCGGCGGTCCGGGAGAGCGGAATGCGGCCTGCAGGTGCTGTTGAGCGCCAAGACGGACGGCCCGACGCCGATGCCCCAGGTGAGGACGAGGACCTTGGGCAATCCCCGGCTTGCCACCACTCCGGCGCTGGCCACCGTCCCAACCACGAGTCGCATCCAGTTCATGGCCGTTGGTCGACTCGACCCGATCGGGTGCGTGCGTGGCATGGCGGATCTCCTCGGGGCTACTGAGCATTCATGTCAGGCGGCCGGCGAGGTCAGGTGGCGTGTCCGGGCTTGTTGCGGTCGATGATGACGGGCAGCCCGGCGGCGGCCCAGGCGGTCATGCCGCCGGTGAGGTTGGCGACGCGATAGCCGCGCCGATTGAGCAGGTCGGCTGCCATGGCTGAGCGACGGCCGCTGCGGCACACGGCGACGATCAATCGGTCGACGGGCAGCTCTGCGAGGTGCTCTTCGAGTTGGCTGTGGGCGAGGTGCATCGCTTGTGGCGCGTGCCCGGTCTGCCACTCGTTGCGCTCGCGAACATCGAGGAGCAGTGCACCCTCGGCGAGGGCCTGTTGGGCCCCGGTGGCGGTGAGGGTCGCAGGGCGGCCCATCAGGGTTCGTAGCTTGCGGATCATGCCTGTCCTTCCTTGCTGTCGGCGTTGCTGGCCGCCTCGTCGGTGATGAGGTGCAGCCCAGTGCGTTTGGCGTTGTCGAAGGTGTCGTCGATGGCGACGAGCCGTCGCCCGGCTGCGGAGAGGATCGACGCCGCAACGGAGGCCCGGTAGCCGCCGGCGCAGTGGACCCAGACCTCTGCGTCGGGCACCTCGTGGACCCGTTTCGGCAGCTCGTGCAGGGGGATGTTGAGCGCCCCTTGGATTCGTGCCGCCAAGAACTCGGCGGCACGGCGGACGTCGAGCGCGACGACAGCGCGGTGGTGCCGGACATGGTCGAGGTCGGCGAAGGTGGCGCGGGGGAAGGTGTTCAGGGGCTGGGTTGTCCACTGCTCAGGTCCACCGACCGCGGCCGCAGCGGGCCGGTCGATGCCGATTCGCACCAGCTCACGCTGCGCCGTGGCAACGTCGTCCGCGGTCTCACCGAGCAAGGTGACGGGGGCGCCCCAGTCGATGAGCCAGCCGAGGTAGGTGGCGAAGCCACCGTCGAGGCCGAAGTTGAAGGTCCCGGGGACGTGCCCGGCCGCGAAGACCGTCCGGTTCCGGAGATCCACCACCCATTCCCCGGCCTCGATGCGACTCCGCAGCTCGGCAGGCTGGGCGAGCGCGGGCATCGACAGGTCCGGTGCGGACGGCCCGGCGCTGTTGGCCGGGGCCATGTGGGCGTAGTAGGCGGGGTAGACGTCCAGATCAGCCAGCAGCTCGGCCACATAGACTTCCTCGGAGGCGGTCAGCACTGGGTTGGTCCGCTTCTCCTGGCCGATCGTGGAGTCGGTGGCGTCGGACTGCGTGGCGGAGCAGAAGCTGCCGAAACCGTGCGTCGGGAACACCTCGGTGGCATCGGGCAACTCGCTGGCCAGACGGTGCGCCGAGGCGTGCTGGGCGTGCACCAGATCGTGGGTGTGCGCCTTGCCCAGCAGGTCTGGCCGGCCGGTTGCCCCATACAGCAGCGACCCACCGGTGAACACCGCCACCGGCTCACCATCGGCCGTCAGCGCGTAGGAGAGGTGGGTGAAGGTGTGCCCGGGGGTGGCGAGGGCACGGACGCGCATCGCGGTACCGACCGCGATCTCGTCGCCGTCGCTGATCGGAGTTCGAGCATAGGAAACCTCGTCGGCACCGTTGACGAAATACCCCGCACCGGTCTGCCCGGCCAGCGCCAAGCCCCCCGTGATGTAGTCGTTGTGGATGTGCGTTTCGAACACGTGCGTGATCGTTACCGCTTCGCGGGCGGCGAGGTCGAGGACGCGGTCGATGTCACGCTGCGGGTCGACCACCAACGCCACCTCGCCGTCGTGCACCAGGTAGCTGCGGTCACCCAGCGTCGGCGTCTCGATCGGAATGATCGTCGGCACCAGCCTCGCGGCCGGTGCGGCTGGCGACTCCTCGGCGTACCGCCGCGCTGTGGGCTTCGTCGCAGTCATCATGCTCAGTTCCCTTCGGTGCCGTTGTTGATGGGCGGCCAGCGGTTCTCCAGCCGCCACGCCGCCTGAAGCGGAGGAAACGTCCAGGAGGGTGAGGACTGCTGTCATGGCCGAACTGCCATGTCGAGCGCCTGACCCACCGCCGGGCCACGATGAACTCGTCGGAGCTCATCCCTGACCCACTCCCTCCTCGCCTCACCTCTCCCTGCGATACCCCTGGGGGTATATCGAGGATAACGCTACCGGGTTGCGAGACATTCCTCAAAACGTCCCCTGCGAGACCTGGCTTGCGTCGTGGCTATACCCACCGGGGTATATACTGATCTTTCGCGAGATGAGGAGATCAGATGGGTTACGCCCTCAGCACTACCGTCGACCGGCCGTACGAAACCGTGCTCGCTCAGGTCCGGACCGCGCTGGCCGACCAGGGATTCGGCATCCTCACCGAGATCGACCTCAAGGCAACGATGAAGGCCAAGCTGGATGCCGAGCTGGCACCCCAGGTCATCCTCGGTGCCTGCCGCCCGCCACTCGCCCTTGTCGCGCTCCAGGCCGAGCCGTCGATCGGGTTGCTGCTGCCCTGCAACGTCGTGGTCCGATCCACCGACGACCAGACCACCGTGGTCGAGGCTCTCGACCCGCACACAATGGTGGACCTGACGGCGAATCCGGACCTGCGGCCGGTGGCCGACGACGCCACCAGCCGGCTCACCGCGGCCCTGGACAGCCTGACCGGCGAATCGGCCGAGGAGGAGTGATGGTGCAACTCGATCCGGGCAGCCTCGGACCGGTCACCAACCGCCTCAAACGCGCCCAAGGACAGCTCACCGCCGTCATCCGTATGCTCGAGGAGGGCAGGCAGTGCGAGGACGTCGTCACCCAACTCGCCGCCGTCAGCAAGGCCCTAGACCGGGCCGGGTTCGCCATCGTGGCCACCGGCCTGAAGCAGTGCCTAGCCCAAGAAGGCGGTGCCGAGAGTCTCGACACCAAGAAAATGGAGAAGCTGTTCCTCTCCCTGGCCTAGCCGAAGCCCGGCCATGCCAGCTACTCCCGAACAACCCTCGGTCTGCTCCGGATCACCATCCCTCACCCACGCACCGAGAGATGATCATGGCTCACTCGCATGCATCTCCGACGACTCCGATGCGCCCTCGCGAGCTTTCCCGACGTCGCAGACATCGAGTGCCGGCCTCGGACGCCACTGAGCTGTGTTTCTCCTCAATCACTCGACGGGCGTCCCGAGAGTTGCTTGCGTACGTCGGCGTCGGCAATGGACCAGAACAGCGGATAGCCGTTCATGAACTCCTGCTCGAGTCGGACAATGGCCGCACGTGGGCCGGTCAATGGGCAGCATCCGGCGAACGCCCACGATTTGGATCATCAAGCCCGGTGGCTGCTCCGTCAACTCGGCCGGAGCGGGCTCGCGCCCGGGTGAGGCGGGCACCTTCCAGCTGCGTCGCGGCTGCTGTGATGGGACTTCTCGATCCAGCGGCGGAGGGACGCTGGCGGGATCGCCTTCTGCGGTCGCGTGCGGCTCTTACTCATTGTTGTGGTCGCCTTGGGCTGTGCGGCTTGTCGGTTCAGCGGTGATGTTCGGAGTGGGTAGGAGAAGGCGCGGGCGGTGTGTTCCCGGCTGGCTCAGCCGGTCCGCTGATGATCGGGCCCACCAGGAACGCTGACACGCTGAACATCACCGCAAACACGGCGAGGCCAATGGCCGGCCCCCACCACGAATGGAAGCGGCGCCGCAGTCGGAGGAGGAACGGGACCGACGCAACGAAACCGAGCAGACCGAAGGCAACGGTGCCGCCCGCCCCGGCGACCAGCGCCGTGCCAGCTAGCAGGCCGATGTGGTGAAGTACGTGCGGCGCAAGCCCCACCGCCGTCCCAATTCCGGCGACTACGGCGTGCCAGGCAGCGCGCAGCCAGCCGCCCCGGTCCGCGACTGCGCTTTCCGGCTTCAGGTCGTTCGCCGCCACTTCCGCTTTCCGCGCTGCTTTCATCTCGCAGCGATCGTTCCAGAATCTCGTTGGAGGTTCCAGAGAGCGAAATGAGGTTGAGGGCGCATGACGACAATCCAAGAAGTCTACTAAGCAATATAGTAGAACAATGTTGATCTGTTTGGCCCTGCGAGCGAGGCGGAGTGATGACTTATTCATCCACGCCAGACCCGAAGGCTGGGGTTCAGCGGCCCGCCGACACCGCTACCGATGCGTCCGGAGCTGGTGATACCGCCTCGCCGCGCCGGCTCACGCGGCGTACTCTGCTTGGCCTTGGCGGTGCGGCCGCTGCTTTGGCCGTCGCCGGCGGGAGCGCGGCGTGGTTGTTCGCCCGCACTCGAGCAGTGCCTCCAACGGACCCAGCCGTAGCGGCCACAGAACAAGCGCGGCGCCACACCGGGAAGGTTGTGACTCATTCGCTGCGGGCCGAACTGGCGGTGTTGGATCTGGGCGGCCGCGAGGTCCGCAGTTGGGCCTATGACGGGCGCCTGCCGGGCGCGCCGATTCGGGTCGAGGTGGGCGACGAACTCCGGGTCAGCTTGAGCAGCGACTTGCCAGCGCCGACCACAATCCACTGGCATGGCATCGCGCTGAGAAACGACATGGATGGCGTTCCTGGCCTAACCACGCCCCAGGTGGAGGCTGGGCAAGTGTTTGAGTACGCCTTCACCGTGCCCGACCCGGGCACCTACTGGTTCCACCCGCATGTGGGTGTCCAACTCGACACCGGGCTGTACGCGCCGCTCATTGTGGACGACCCCAACGAGCCGGGCGGCTACGACGACGAGGCCGTCCTAGTTCTCGACGACTGGACTGACGGTTGGGGTGAATCACCTGATCAGATCCTTGAGACCGCCCGCCCGCGACGGCATGGGCGGCATGCAAGGGATGGACGGCATGAGCGGGATGCCCGGCATGGACGGCATGGACCACATGGGAATGCCATCGGCTGAGCAACCCCTCGGCTCCGACACCGGCGATGTCCGCTATCCAGCCCACCTGATCAACGGACGGTTGCCAACTGCACCGCACACCATAACCGCCTCCCCCGGTCGTCGGATCAGGCTACGAATCATCAACGCCGGCTCCGACACTCCCCTACCGATTCGCCGTCGGCGGCCACCGGCTGACCGTGACTCATACCGACGGCTTTCCCGTGGAACCGGTCGACGTGGACACCGTAATCATCGGCATGGGCGAGCGATACGACGTTGTCATAACCGCAGGCGACGGAGTATTTCCCATAGTTGCCACTCCAGAGGGGAAGGAAGACCCTGCGGCCCAGGCGTTGCTGCGCACAAGCAGCGGAACCGGACCCGCCGCCGACACTCGACTGGCAGAACTAGCAGGCCGGCTGCTTAGCTATAGGGATCTGATCACCGCTCCGGGGGCGGCCTTGGCCGCGCGAAAGCCGGATCGTCAGCTAGAGATGATCCTCACCATGGCCGATGGGGCGACGGTGGCTTATCAACGGCCGCGCTTATGGCGACCACGAGCCGCTTCCGGTGAAGGCCGGGGAGCGCGTCCGCGTGGTAATGACGAACCAGTCGATGATGTTCCACCCCATGCACCTGCATGGCCACACTTTCGCCTTGACCCGGCCGGACGGTCGCGGCATCCGCAAGGACACCGTTAACGTGCTGCCGATGCAGCAGCTTGCTGTTGACCTGGAGGCCGACAACCCCGGCCAGTGGCTGGCCCACTGCCACAACGTCTACCACATGGAGCTGGGCATGATGACCACCCTCTCCTACCGGACCTGAACCACACCACCTGCGAGGAGGGGCTATGCCAGTGAAGTGTCTCGGCGGCCTGACCTGCTGCACGCTGTTCTTGGCGTCAGCTGGTTAGCCTGCCTCCATCGCTCGCATGTGCCGCACCATCGCTCCGAAGGTCGGGAAGGTCATCGTGGAGCCGTCGGGCATCGTGCAGGTTAAGGCGGGCGGGTTTGCACGCTGGCCGAGGTGCTCCCTTGCGCAGTTGGCGACATGCTGACCGAAGGATGCGGAGTCCGGAGCCGCGAAAGCACTGCCGCTTGGGCCGGCTACCGCTGCGCCGACTGCTGCCACGAGCACGACGAGGCGGATTGCGTTTCTCATGTGTGTCCTCCATTCCTTGTGACTCACAGTAGCTGCCGCGTGGACGCCGTGTTGACCCGGAACGGAGCTGGCCGTTCGGCGGTCGGCATCGGTAGCGGCATGCGTCGACGGTCATGACTCACACCAGGGTCCTTTACGTCAGCGGCTCGATAGGCCTCGGGCACGCGGCGAGGGATCTTGCAGTCGCCAGCGAACTACGCCGAGTCAACCCGGGGGTGGAGATCGAGTGCTTGCTGGTGACCCGGCGCGGCGGCTGATTGAGGAGGCGGGGGAGACGGTGCTGGACGAATCGGCGGCGTTGGCGGGTGAGACTGGCTCGGCAGAGGAGACCGCCGAGGAGTTCTCGTTGAACCTGGTCGCCTACGTTCGGCGGGCTGCCGGTGCGTGGCGGAGGACCGTGGCGGCGTTCGCGCAGGTGATCGCCGAGTCTCGGTACGACCTAGTGATCGGGGACGAGACCTATGAGATCGCGGCTGCCCTGGCGAGGCGGCCGGCTCTCAAACGGGCACCGTTCGTGATGATCTACGACTTCGTCGGAATCGATGCGATGACCCGCAACCCGGTCGAGCATCTGGTGGCCTACCTGTGGAACCGGGCCTGGTGTGGGCGGCCGGTCGGGTCGGCCGCCGGCGGCCGCGGACCTGGTTGTATTCATTGGCGAGCCGGAGGACGTGCCCGACCGTCGATTCGGCTTCGGGCTGCCGAATCGCCGGGAGTACGCCCGCTGCTATTACTAGTTCGTCGGATACGTCCTGGGCTTCGACCCCGGCGCCTATGCCGACCGCGCAGCGTGCGCGGTGCCCTCGGCTACGACGAGCGCCCGCTGGTTGTGTGCTCGGTGGGCGGGACCGCGGTCGGAGCCGACCTGCTCCGGTTATGCGCTGAGGCGTACCCGCACCTGGTCGCCAGTGTGCTGGACGCGCAGATGGTGCTCGTGTGCGGACCGCGGCTGGATCCCGCCACAGTCCCAGCGCCTAATGGGGTGCAGGCGCGCGGATACGTGCCGCGCCTGTTTGAACATTTGGCCGCGTGCGACGCGGCCGTGGTACAAAGCGGCGGGACGACCACGCTGGAGCTGACCGCGCTGCGCCGACCGTTTGTCTACGTGCCGCTGCAGGGGCACTTCGAGCAGCAGCTGACAGTTGCGCCGCGGCTGATCCGGCACAGCGCCGGCTACCGGCTCGATTTCGCGCGGGCCAGGCCCCAGGCGCTGGCCGACACCATTGCCGGCCTGCTCGACAGCGAGCCGACCTGGCCGCCGATCCGCACCGACGGCGCCCGAAGGCCGCCGAGCTGATCAACCAGCTCATAACCGGTACAACGCCGATATAGCTGCCAAGGGCGGCGGCTGGGAACGGCAGGAACGCGATCGACAGCAGTAGGGAGGCGTCCGGTGATTATCGAGGAACCTGTTCGGGGCGTTATCTCCTATCGGGAGTACCCGGGCATCCTTGCTCTGTCTGGGCTGGAACAGGTGCGCCGCTTCCAGCGCGGAGAGCTTCCCCACGGACCGGTGTGGTATCTGACCGGACTCGACATGGTGGAGTTCGACATCGGTGCCGCCACATTCCGGCTGCCCTGTACGGGATGGTTGCGCAGCCCGGCGGTGTCATTGCCGGTGGTGTGCCGGCCTTCGCAGCCGACGGTGCGCTGGGCACCGCGATCCACACCACCCTCGGGCCGAGACGCGTCCTGGCGACCTCCGATCTGACGTTCAGCTTCATCCCCCCACCGGATCCGGATTCTGATGCGATCATCGTGCGGAGCCAACTGATCCACGAAGGCACCACCCAGGCCCTGGCTGAGGCCACGATCGAGGATCCGGTCGGTCATCTGCTCGCGCGCGGGGGGACCCGCTGTTTGATCATTGATGTGCGGGGTCCGCTGCCTGAGCCGCCGCACGAGCCGGTTCCAGATCCGGACTATCAGGGGCCGCACCCACATCAGCGGCCGCCTGAGGGGGAGATACTGCCCCAGCAGGTGTGGGACAGTACCAACGGCATCGACCTGCTCCGCGGCTGGCAACGCGGCACGCTGCCCCGCTCTCCGCTGTCGAACCTTATCGGCACCCGGGTGCTACAGGTGGCTGAAGGTGCGATCACCTGCGCCATCCCAGCCAGCCCTTGGTTCTGTGGGATAGGAGGAACGCTCTACGGCGGTGTGCTGGCGCTCCTGGCCGACTACGCAATCCATGGCGCGGTCCAGTCGGTCCTCTCCACAGGCACAGCTTGGGCCCCGCTCGACCTCAAAGTCCGGTTCCTGCGATCATCACCGACGGACACCAGGTGCATGCCCGCGCCCGGGTGGTGCACCGCGGCCACCGGATCGCGGTCGCCGCGGTCGAGATCCTCGCGGCCGGAAAGGTCGCCGCGCTCGCCGACGCCGCGGTCATGCTGCTGCCCCACGGCCCTGGGCCGGACTCACGAACTGACCGACGAGCCACACGCCATCTGGGCACCGATCGACGCGTCACCGGCCACCTGAATCGGTGCCGCACCGGCCACCTGAATCGGCGCCGTCTGATCCGGCTCGCAGCAGCTGCGCCTCGCGTCATCGAACCGGACTGCGACCTCACGCTCCTCGGCGCGAGCCAACTGAGAAAGTCCTGCGTTCGGTCTGCGACACGCCGGCCACGGCTGTGTGAAGATCAACTCCGGAAAGCCCGGGTCTGACCTGCTCATGCTGGACCCATGCATGCCACACGTCTACGATGCAACTTAGTAGATCCCCCGCTGCAGCGATGTGAGGAATAGCGAGGAATGGAAGGGAAAGCAATGCCGGGATCCGGCCGCATCTGATCCAAGAGTGCAGGCGGTCAAGATCCTGGCCTGGACCTCGGGGTGCTGTGCAATGGAGTCTCTACCGTGCCGGCATACGTAGGTCACCTGCCGGCCGTTCAGCGTCAACGATTGTGGCGACCGGTGAAGCCCGGTTCACAACCTTGGTGCCGGGCCGGGAGGAACAGATGAAGGTCATGCACTTCACGCAGGGGGACTAGCAATGACTGGCCCCTCATCGTCGCTCGCCGAAATATCGGACGTGTGGCGCGCACCTTCTCATCCGGTCCACCAGGTCGAGCGACAACGTGAGCGATTGACCGGCCTGGTGTCATATGCACGACAGCACTCTCCCTACTATCGAGCGCTGTGCGAGGCGCTCCCCGATGACAGCTGTGATCTGCGTCAGCTTCCGATCGTGTCCAAGAAGCAGCTGATGGCGCATTTTGACCAGTGGACCACTGATCCCGCTATCACGCGGACCGGCATTGATGCATTTGTCGCCGACCCGTCGTTGATTGGTCATGACTTCCTCCAGCGTTACGCCGTCTGGACCACATCGGGCACCACGGGCACGCCAGGCATATTCGTGCACGATCGGGCCGCGCTGCGTGTGTATCGATTGCTGGTCGCACTACGCTTCTACCGCTTCTGGGTGACGCCGCGGTTGCTCTGGCGGACGCTTCGACTTGGGTGGCGGATGGCGGCCGTGTTCGCGATGGGCGGTCATTTCGGAAGCGTTGACCTGTTGGCGCGGATCCGACGTGCACCGCTGCTCAAAGATCGTATCCAGGCATTCTCAATAACTGATCCGCTGTCGGAGCTCGTCGGAGCGCTTAATGCGTTCCGGCCTGCAGTGCTCGCCTCGTATTCGTCTGGGCTGAGTGTTCTTGCCGAGGAGCAAAGCAGAGGTGCCTTACGCATCACGCCGACGCTAGTGACCGGGGCCGGTGAGCCACTCGACTCGGTAGCCCGCTCCCGTCTGATGGAGGCGTTCAACGCACAGGTCTATATGAACTATGGTGCGACCGAGGCGCCATACATGGCGTTCGATTGCCCGCGCGGCAGACTGCATCTGAATGTGGATTGGTACATCGTGGAGCCGGTCGATCGCGATTTCGAGCCTGTCCCGCCTGATCAGCCGTCCCATACGGTGCTGATTACCAATCTCGCTAATCGGGTGCAGCCGATTATCCGCTACAACCTGGGCGACAGCATCACCGCAATATCGGAGCCTTGTTCGTGTGGCAACGGATTGCCGGTTATTGAGGTCATTGGGCGCACCAACGACGTGCTGACGTTCCACACGTCAGGCGATCAGACGATCCGGCTGCTGCCGCTGGCGTTGGGCACCGTGATTGAGGAGACACCTGGTGTCCATCGGTTTCAGGCGATCCAGACGGAGGCCACGACGATCACCGTGCGGCTGCAGGTGACCAGCGGTACCGACCAGGCGCAGGTCTGGACGGCGCTTACGCAGCGACTAACGGCCTATCTATCTGCCCAAGGTGTGCCTGCAATCAGAATTGAACGCGACCCGGAGCCGCCACATGCCGATCCGGTCAGCGGCAAGTATCGGCAGGTGTGGAGCGAGGTCTAGCGTCACTGCTTGGCCGATGCGGTGGTGTAGCGAGCCGGGTCTGCGTCGAAGGTGGCTGCGCAGTGCGGCGAGCAGAAGTAGTAGTTGACACCGTCGACTTCTCGGCTGGCGGCGGCCGCGTCGGGATTGATGGTCATGCCGCAGACAGGGTCGATCGTCGTCGTGGTGGCCATAGTTTCCTCCTCATGGTTTTCGGGGGTGACGGTCTCTGAGGTCTCGGTCGTGGTACCCAGCTGGACCTGCGGCCTGACGTCTGCCGGGCCGGCGGCGGGCAGTGGCGTGGGGTGCCAGCGGCGCAGCCGGTTGGCGTTGGTGACCACTGACAGTGACGATAGGGCCATCGCGGCAGCGGCGATGATCGGTGACAGGTGGATGCCGAAGAACGGGTAGAGCACCCCTGCGGCGATCGGGATACCGACCGCGTTGTAGACCAGGGCGAAGAACAGGTTCTGGCGAATGTTGCGCATGGTGGCCCGC